>CAYTNQ010000297.1:0-4410 GCA_964439175.1 uncultured Anaerolineales bacterium
AATCTAAAATGAATGCAAGAAAGCTCGCAATCATTATGGGAGTGTGTTATCTAACTGCGAACATTATTGCAGGCCCGCTAGGTCTTGCTCTTACAGAACCTGCTCTAGGTGCTCCGGACTATCTTGTCCAGGTCTCCGCAAATGAAACCAAAATGCTCATCGGAGCGCTCCTTGTGCTGGTTATGGCCGTTGCAGATGCCGGCATTGCAATTGCGGCGTATCCGGTCTTGATAAAGCGCAACGTAAGTGTAGCGATCGGGTACTTCGGGGCCAGGATTGTCGAGAGCTTGATCTTTTGTATTTCTGCAATCAGCCTCCTGCTACTGGTGACGTTAAGCCACGAATTTGTGCAGGCAGGCGCTCCGGATGCCTCCTATTTTCACACTTTAGGCGAGCTGCTACTGGCAGCACGCGATTGGGCGGGCCATGTGGTTCTGGATGTGGCCGTGTTTCCCCTGGGTGCCCTGGCATTCTACTATGTCCTGTATCAGTCAAAACTCGTTCCTCGATGGCTGTCAGGTTGGGGTCTCATTGCAGCCGTACTGTATTGGGCATCAAGCTTGTTGGTGATGTTCGACCTCATCGCTCCCTTGTCGACGGGCCACATCGTTTTGCAGGCTCCACTAGGCTTGCAAGAAATCGCTCTGGCGGTGTGGCTGATCGTCAAGGGGTTCAATCCATCTGCGATCGCTTCCGAGTTTGCAACACAGAACTAGACAGAGTCTGAATGGGTACATCTAGAAGAGTAAAGGATACCAAATGAAAGCGATTGTATGCACACAATACGGACCGCCAGAAGTTCTTCAGCTCCAGGAGGTCGAAAAACCGACGCCCAAAGACAATGAAGTACTGGTAAGAGTTCATGCGACAACAGTGCATGTGGGGGATGTGAGAATTCGAAGTTTCGATGTTCCTCGCTGGCAATGGCTCATGGCACGAATAGCTCTTGGTCTCACAAGACCAAAGAACCCTATACTAGGTGCTAACCGACAGCGCATCGTTTATGCCCTGACCGACAGCGCATCGTATAGATTTTGAACCTTACGAACCGTCAACGCATCGTAGAGATTCATTGACATTGAACCGACAGCGGACCGTTTACAGAACCCTAGATACAGTAGGTGTTGCCCTTGCTAAGGTACTGTGTACAGGGCTTCGTGCTGACAACGTCTCTACGATGCGCTGTCGGCTTTCACCGCCAATATCTGTACGATCATGTGACGGTACTCTCCGCCACAAAACTACACCATGGAGCGCTGTCGGTCAGCAACTAGGGATGGAGCTAGCTGGGGAAATTGAAGCAGTAGGCAAAGACGTGAAGCTGTTTAAGAAAGGTGACCAAGTTTTCGCTCTTCCGGGTTTTGGGTTTGGTGCTTATGCCGAGTACAAATGTCTGCCTGAAGACGGAATACTGGCACTAAAACCGACCAATATGACCTTTGAAGAAGCTGCCGCTGTTCCTGGTGGGGGAATTACAGCATTGATTGTTCTTAGAAAGGCAAATATCCAGAGTGGACAAAAAGTGCTGATCTACGGTGCTTCTGGAAGTGTAGGTACACTTGCAGTACAGCTTGCCAAGTACTTTGGGGCAGAGGTTACCGGGGTTTGCAGTACCACGAATTTAGAAATGGTGAGATCTCTAGGAGCCGATAAGGTCATTGATTACACTCAAGAGGATTTTACCCAAAGCGGTGAGACCTATGATGTTATCTTTGACGCTGTAGACAAGATTTCGTCTTCACGAGGTAAAAAGTCTCTAAAGAAGACAGGAATCTATCTTAACGTTGGAAGGGATTCCGGTTCCGGAGGCGACGTAAAGCCTGAAGATCTAATCTTCCTCAAAGAGCTTATTGAGTCAGGAAACCTAAGAGCAGTCATAGATAGACGCTATCCGTTGGAACAAATTGCCGAGGCTCACCGGTACGTCGATAAAGGGCACAAAAAGGGAAATGTGGTCATCACTGTGGTCCATAATAACAAAACCTAACAAATTAGGGGGGGTATAAAGTGAATAAGATAAATAAAAAAACCAAGAGCACATGGGTCATTGGTGGAACAACACTTATGGGTATAGGTGTTGGATATCACCCCCTGTCATTTTCGGGGGTAGCCTGAGTTGAATGTGCGCACGCTCCTTAAATGCGGTATTGTTGAGTTACCGACTCACAATCTGCATAGGAAGGAGCGTGCCATGAACCATCATACACTGTATTTGCATTTGGCGCAGCATTTGCGGCCGTTGCTGCGTCCAGCGACGACGCCTCAGGTCCACAATCTGGCGTTGTTGACCCTGGGCTTGGCTGAGAGTCCCGACTGTCATCTGGCGACCCTTGCGACAGTGCTGCCGATTGAGGGGCAGCGGGAGAACTTGATCCAACACGTGCGACGCAGCCTGAAGGATGCCAACTTGTTGCGCCGCCGAGCGTATGGCGGCGTGATCCGGCATCTGTTTGCCCACTGGACAGCCCAGGAAATCGCGTTGGTGATGGATCGCACCGACCTGGAAGACCGGCTGAGCATTTTGATGCTGGTGGTGGCCTATGGGCAGCGCGCCCTGCCCCTGGCCTGGCGCGCGTTGGATTTTGGTGGCACCAGTGCCGAGTTGCAGATGGAATTGCTGAACCAAGTAGCCGAGTGGATACCCGCCGGGCCGCCTCGACTCCGTTGCCCCCAAATCCGAACGCACCCCTTTTGCCTACAACATTTGTTGTAGGCTATGTACGAAAAATGTGGAGTTACACCGTCGAAAAGACAGTCTTTGTGTTGAGTGGAAACCCATCATCTTTCTGATGCAGGCAACCGCAGTTTCAGGTATAGTGATAATCATGAACAGTGACGATAAATTGTGGATCGTGCGCGCCCGCGAAGGCGACGACGCCGCTTTTGCCCAACTGGTAGAGGTTTATCAGCGACCGGTCTTCAACGTGTGCTATCGCATGCTCGGTGACCTGGCCGAGGCCGAAGACGCTGCCCAGGAAACGTTCATTCGCGCTTACACCCGGCTTGCCTCATACGACCCAGATCGCAAATTCTCGTCTTGGCTGCTGTCGATTGCCTCGCACTATTGCGTTGATCAACTACGTCGGCGGCGACTTGGACTGGTGTCGTGGGATAACTTGCTGCCATGTCATTGGCTGTTTGATCCACGCCCGGGACCCGAGGAGGTAACCCTAAATCACGAGGAACAAGGTGCGGTACGCGAACTACTGAATACACTGCCCCCCAATTACAGAGCGGCGGTGATTCTACGTTACTGGCACGAGTTGTCATACGAGGAAATTGCCGAGGCACTCAATTCAACGACGCCGGCCATCAAATCGCGTCTGTTCCGCGCGCGACAAATGATGGCTCAGGTCGTCACCCAGCTCGAAGTCACACCGGTTCGTACTCCCCCCACTCTGGCGAGCCATATGGAAGCTCTATGACAAACCGTTGTTTACGCATCGGACAAACTGGACGAGTCTTCGCGGCCAAGTTGGCGCAGGCGGATCCGGGCGTCGTTGTCGGAGGGATCTACATCCAGGGCACGCCAAAAGTGGGCAGCGGCCTTTTCTATCTCGCCGCGCTGCTTGTAGATGAGCCCCAGGTTGTAATTGACACTGGGCGCTTTGGGATCGAGGGCCAGGGCCCGCTCGAAAGCAGTGATGGCTTTGCGTTGGCTGTCTTCGTCCGAAGCTTCCAGGTAACCCAGATACGCAGCCGCCAGGTTGATCCAGACCATGACGTGGTCTGGATCTGCACGGCTGGCCTCTTCCAATACCGGCACCGCCTTGGCGTGGCGCCCCTGCATCACATAGGCACCACCCAAGTTGATGGCCACGTCAACATTCGTGGGGTCCAATTCCCGGGCACGTTCGAGCCGGTCGGCCGCTTCGACAGGCCGCTGCTGACGCAAAAGCCGGGCCCCCTCATTCAAAAGCCAGTGCGCCCGCTGGCGAGTGCCCCCACCATTGCCGTTGCCAGATGTGTTTCCTTTCTTAGAATCCCCCTTTTCCATCGTCTCCCCAACTCTCAAATTTATAAGGGTGCGTTCAAAATGGATTGTAGGGGTAACCCCTTGCGGGTGCCCAAGGCGGGTGCACCCGCAGGTCCCCTCTGGGGAAGACCCGTCCGTACAACCCATTTTGAACACGCCCAATTTATAATACCTGCACGCAGGCATATCCGCCTCAAGTCCGATAAGCATATACTACATCACTAAATAGAGCAACACACTCAGGGAAACAATGCTCGCCAGTGTGCTGACCAGAATGACGGCTGTGGTGAACTCAACGTCGCCACCGAATTCAGTGGCCAGTACGCCTCCCATCACTGCGGTTGGCATACTGGCCTGGATAATAGAAACCTGCTGCGCCACCCCTGAGAGACCAAGCAGAGCAGCCAGGGGAAAAGCAATGAGCGGCGCAATCC
>CAYTNQ010000298.1:0-4403 GCA_964439175.1 uncultured Anaerolineales bacterium
CACTTGCGCGCGGTGCAAGCCTGCCCTTGACGGCCAGTCCAGGGTGTCCGCGTCCAAAAAAGGTCTTTGTCCAAAGTGTCAGGTAGCTAGTCACGTTTTGCGTTTACAAGTTCTCGAAGCCGCCGGGCGGCTGCCTCGGGATCGGGCGCACCGACGACGGCCGAGATGACAGCCACGCCGGCAGCTCCAGCTTGGATGACAGCTCCGGCGTTCTCCAATGTGATCCCGCCGATGGCAACGACAGGGATCGAGACAGCCCGGATGACCTCGGTTAACCCGTGAAATCCAATCGGAGTCCCCGCATCTGACTTACTCGGCGTGCCATACACGTCGCCCACGCCGAGGTAGTCGGCGCCATCGCGTTCCATCTGGCGAGCCTCGCCTAGGGTCTCCGGCGAGGCTCCCAGGATGAGATTCGGCCCGATCAGCCGCCGGGCCAGGCTCACTGGCATATCGTCGTGGCCCACGTGGACACCTTCGGCACCAACGGCCAGCGCGACGTCTAAGCGATCGTTGACGATGAGGGGGATACCGGCCTGCCGGGTAACCTCGTACAGCGCCTGGCCCAATTCGACCATCTCGCGCGTCGTGGCCGTCTTCTCACGGAGTTGCACCACGCTTGCCCCTCCTCGGATGGCAGCACGCACCACGTCGAGGATGGCGCGCTCTCCTACAGCGCGGTGGTCGGTAATTACGTACACAGACCAATCTACTTTTCTTTCGTTCATTGACCACAACCTTTTCTCATTGGTCAGGGATTGACGTGTTGATACGGCGTCCCGAACTGAGGCCCTAGATGGGTGATGTACCCCGTCTTGGCAAATATAACTATAGCTACGACTAAGATCACGATCAACCCTAATAGAAAGGTAACGTCTTGCCAGGTCACCCGTATTTCACGAAGATAGGTCCGGTCCTCGTAGGCGCCGAAGCCTTTACTTTCCATGGCAATACCGATTTGGCTTGCCTTCCGGATGACCGAGGCAAAAAGTGGGATGGTAAACCGTTTCAGCTCTCGATATGTCCCACGCCATCCACGCTTCTCTCCCACCCCACGGATTCGGTGAGCCGCCCGGATGTTCTCGAACTCCGTGCCCATAAGAGGCAGGAAGCGAAAGCCGGCGAACAAACCAAATGCCATTTTATAGGGCAGTCGCGTCTGCTGCACCATGCTGAGAGTCAGATCTCGTGGATCTGTAGTCGCGGCGAAAAGGTAAGAGAAAAGCACGATGGTCAATACCCGCAGCCCCAACGTGATGCCCGTCCGCAGGCTCTCAGTAGTCACCTGGATGAAATGCCAGGTGAGGAGGGTCTCGCCGCCGCTTCGAGAGAAGAAAACATTGACCCACGCCAGGCCGATTGCCAGACCCAGGAAAGGAGTGATAGCCTTCAGGAGCGCTATCGGCGGAATCTGTGCCATAACCAAGAGCAAGAGCAAGGCCAGGATGGTCATAAACAGGGTAGGGATCGGGTCAAAGAACAGTGTCAAGGTCAGCACCGCGATGATGATGGACAGAAACTTGATCATCGGGTTCAGTCTGTGGATAAAAGAGGGCTTCTCCACACGCTGGAACAGCATCTATGTCACCTCCAAAAGTTCGCGGAATTCTTGCATCGAAGTGACCGGCGGAAAATCCGGGTTCGCCTCACGGAAATGTCGGGCCAGTGCCACTACCGGTGGAGCCAGCAGGGAGGCGGCTGCCATAATATCGGGATGGTCGAAAAGCTCACGGACGGTTCCCTGGTAGATAACAGTCCCCCGGGCCATCACGATCACACGACGAGCGTACTCGGACACCAGGCGCATATCATGGGTGATAAAGATAATCGTCTTCCCCTGCTTGTTAAGATCCCGCATAGCTTCCATCAGCGCCAGGGCAGTCGCCCTGTCCTGGCCCAGTGTCGGTTCGTCCAGAATCAACACGTCGGGGCGGGCGATGAGCATGGTTGCCACGCTCAATCGGCGCTTCTCGCCCTGACTTAACATAAAAGGGTGGACATGGGCCAAAGAGCGGAGTTGGAACCTCTCCAGCATCTCCAGAACTCGCCTGCGCACCATCTCCTCATCTTTCCTTCGCGTACGCAAGCTGTAAGCCAATTCATCGTATACGGTGTCCTCAACAAATTGGTGCTCAGGATTCTGAAAGACGTAGCCGACGTGGTGAGTGACGTCAGACAGCGACAGCTCGACCACGTCCGCGCCGTTGAGGAAGATCGTCCCAGGCGGCGGCTCCAGGATTTTGGTTATATACTTGGCCAGGGTTGTCTTACCAGCGCCGTTCTGCCCGACGATAGCGCAAAAGTCGCCAGCGTGAATTTGAAGCTGGACGTTCTGAAGTGCGCGGGTGCCTTCTAAAGAGCTGGAATATGTGTGGGACAGCCCGTTAACCTGCACCACGGCCGGTTGCTCTGGGAACACTTGTGTGCTGTTTTCAATGGCGCCATTGGCTGGCACATGATTATTGAACAGAGAGGCCAGACTGGTGTAGGCCTCCTGAATGGTTAACGGGTAGGCGGTGGTGGACATCCCTTGTCTACGGGCTTCGCCTGCCAACTCCCAGATTTGTGGGATCCAAATGCCATACCGCGTTAGCATCTCAGAACTCAATGCTTCGATCACCTCACGGGGACGTCCATCCCCAATAATCCCCCCTTGTTCGTCCATAACAACCAGGCGATCTACCATGTCAATGAATTCGTCCACCTGTTGCTCGACGATGATCACGGTCTTGCCCAGTTCCTGCTTTAAGTGCCGAAGCAAGGTCCAGAAATCCCGCGCCGAGGCCGGATCCAGGTTGGCGGTGGGTGCGTCGAGGACCATAATCTCGGGGGCCATCGCCAGAACTGACGCCAGGGCCACTTTTTGTTTCTCCCCGCCCGAGAGGTGATCCAGGCGTACCCCGATCTTATTGGCCAGTCCTACCTGCTGCAAGGCCCATGCGACCTGGTTCTGCATCACGTCTCGGGGGTAGCGTAAGTTTTCCAGGCCAAAAGCGACCTCGTCCTCGACGTAGAGCGTGGAGAACTGAGCTTCGGGATCCTGGAAGACGAGGCCGACCCTTTGCGCCATCTCGTATACTTCGTGTTCAGCGACGTCAAGCCCGGCCACGCTCACTCGTCCCTTGAACTGGCCGGCGACCCGCTTGGGGATAATTCCGTTCAGACAAAGGAGCAAGGTGCTCTTGCCACACCCGCTGGGCCCCAGCAGGAGAACTGTTTCCCCTTCCTTCAGCGTCAGATTGACATGGGTAAGAGCTGGCGCGTCGGCCCCCTCGTATTGAAAGGTCAAGTCCTGGATAGCGATGATGGGTTCGGTCATCATTCTTGGCGCTCGATCTCAGATTGGATGCTCTCTTGTTTTTGCCGCCGTATCTCTTTGCCCAATGGGAACATGCCCAGGACCCCGGTGCGAGCCACTGCGTCCGCCACGTATTTTCCGAGCGCGCCGCCCAACACAGCCCCGCTGCCAAAATAGCCCAACCACAGGACCAATTGGAGGGGCGGAGCCAGGACATAGTACTGGTAGAGATAGTAGTCCATCGCGATGGCTGGCAAGCCCGGTGCTGCACCAGCCAGGAGCATCACCTTCAGGTCCCATTTGCGGTAACGCAGCGCGGCGAAGACCAGTTCAGTGGCCAATCCTTGGGTAACCGCATAGTAAGTCAAAAGAGGACCATAGGGACTACCGGTGAGGAGCTCCACGTGGGAAGCGATGAACTCTCCCAAAAAGGCAACTCCCGGCTTGCGAATGATATAGGCGGGGATGAGTCCACCCAGGAACCATACGCCATACAGGAAAGAGACCCCGATCGGACCCAAGAGTGTCGTGCCGATGGGATAGACGATGATCGACCAGAAGCTGAACACAAGGCCGATGATCACCGCCAGGCCAGCAGTCAAAACGATGTCACCTGCGGTCAGGTCTCCGAAGAGCCCCCGCCGATCTTTATTCTTGCTCGTCTCAGTCATGTGCTTACCTCCTGCACAAAATGAGCAGACTGTGATTGCTCCACCAAGGAACCTCCTTGCAATCGTCCCAGTCTCCTTGGAACAACAAAGAAGCCGCCCGGCGGTCGGGCGGCTTTGGGTGATTAACTAATTTCCCTACGCCGGCATTACCCGTATCAGGTTCAAACGGTCGGCCCCACAGCCAAAGAGCAAGGGTCCTTCTCAGCCTGGTTTGTCCAAGCTCCCGCCATATATTTGGTTGTTCACAGCCCCGCAGAAACTGACTTTCCGGTAGCTTCTGTAGTGACTATTTTGCAAAAATATACAAAGAACTACATATTTATCAATATTATTATAATTCACTTGCCGAAATTTGTCAATTTGTAGGGCGTACTGCATATAGGTATCTCAAAGGAAATAATTAACCATTAGCTTGAAGTACGAGAGGAGTAATG
>CAYTNQ010000299.1:0-4370 GCA_964439175.1 uncultured Anaerolineales bacterium
GGCTAAAATGGCCTTCCAGCGCCGTGTCGCAGTGGCGGCAATAGAGCCGGGTCACCTCTAACGTGTGTTCGCAAACCGGGCAGCGCCCGATGACAGGGTACATAACTCCTCTCCTGTAGCTGTTCAGTTGGGGACAAAGAACCCCGGGTTTTCATTCACGCTTACGTCAGACGCCCATAATTTTAGCACAATAATTTAAATTTGTCAAGATATGTTTTAATATTATTAAGTAACATCATAATAATATTAAAAGTGATGGATCTGTGCCCTGTCGCATGGCGGACGTATGCGGGTTGACTTTGGCCTGAAAGTATCATTTTTGACACCACCCGGAAAGGCCATCGACCGGAGATCTGATCTCGCTGAAATCGGTTGCGGCCGTGCCGCGTCCTGTGGGGATTGATTGCTGTATCTTTCACAGTTCGAAGGGTGTGGTATAATAGCATACCCAGGGGCATTTTTGTTTATCCTCTGACAACAACGGACACCCCCATTTGCCCCGATGGGGGAATCGCCCCATGCCCTCCCGGCTCTTACCCCCATTCAGGTCTCCTTGAAGCAGAGTTGCTCCTCCAAAATGGGTGTAATCCCATATGGAAGTGACTGGCCCAATGTACTAAAGTAAATATAGAAACCAACTCAGCTTTTCTATATGAAAGAGAGGGAACCACGATGGAAATGTTGATGACAGCGCTCGCTTTGATCGGGCTGACTATTCTCCGTTTTGGGGTGCCCATCTTGGTGATCTGGCTGCTGAGCAGGGTCTTGAAGTATGTCATACCCTCACCATCCTGACCGGGAGCAAGTGACTATACCTAACACACTCAAGTTGCCAACCTGAGGATAACGGAGGATACACTATGGTAAGATCGACGATCGCTACCCACAAGGGTGGCGCAATCGGGCGGCTGCTTCTGGTCAGTTGCCTGATTGTGTTGCTTGGCTTCTTTTTGCCGGCCACGGTCTTGTCTGCGCCGCCCCAACCAGACTATGAAGGACCTGAGAAATGTGCCGAATGTCACTCGGCAGAAACAGAGGCCTGGCAGAATTCACCTCATGCCAAAGCGATGACAACCATCAACGAGACGTTGCAGTTAGCCTGTAGTGAGGACTTGGAAACTCCAGAATGCGACTGTCTCACTTGCCACACGACCGACTTTAACCCCGCTGATCGCACCTACGCCCACGCTGGAGTGACGTGTGAGGCCTGTCATGGCCCGTACGTCGAGGACCATCCCAAGAATGGTGTGATGCATTTAGATGTCGACTCGTCTGTCTGTAGTGATTGCCACGTTGACACCTATGAGCAATGGAGGGATAGCCCTCACGGGCAGGCTGGCGTGCAATGCATTGGTTGTCATCTCTCGCACTCACAGGACTTTCGGTTGACTGACGAAGCGCTGTGCGGTGCCTGCCATCGCAACCAACTGGAAGATTTCGCGCATAGCGTTCATAGCGCTAACGACGTTACTTGTACTGACTGCCACCTCTCGACGATGGCATCCTCTGAGCCAGTAGCCTTGGCTAGCATTCATGAGCCGATTGGTGGCACGGCAGCTCCCAGCCATCGATTCTCGGTGGTGTCATCGCAGGCGTGCGCGAGCTGCCACGGGCAGGCCCTTCACGAAGAGGCCTTACCCGGTGGTGTGTCTCAGGTGGCTACCAGTGTCCAGTTACCGTCAACCACGACCGGCCCAGCACCGGAACTGGTGTCCGAATTGGAGGCCGCAGAGCAGGCCAACAAATCTCTGAAGGTGATGGCATTGGTCAGTCTGGGGCTAGGATTGGGAATCGGGGGCATGCTGGGGGTGGTCTTTATGCTCGTCGTTGGCTACGTCAGTCAGGGGAGGGCTAAGCAATGAGTGCCCCAAACCAGCCCAGACTTTTCCCCGAAGGCCGGCTCCCCCGGCCCGACTGCCGGGGTGGCCCAGGGGAGACCCATAGGTGGGCTCGACGTGATTTCCTCAAAATGATGGGCGTCGGGATCGCCGCCGCCACAACGGTCGGGCTTTTCACAGGCAAAGCATATCCGGTTTATGCCAGCGAAACGCCAGGGTTACAAACTTGGGGCATGTTGATTGATCTGACGCGTTGCGCCGGCTGTAATTCATGTGCGCTGGCATGCAAAGAGAGCAACAACCTGCCCAATTCGGACGTTGTGCCCCAGGCACTCGATAGCGATACATATACTTTTGTGGATGCGCGCCAGGTAGTCACAGCCACTGGGGAGCTCGAGACACGCTACGTGAAGCGTCAGTGCATGCACTGTCTAAATGCTGCCTGTGTCTCTGCCTGTCCGGCGGCGGCTATGCACAGCAGTGGCCAGGGACCAGTCATCTATCGTCCCAATCGTTGTTTGGGCTGTCGCTACTGCCAGGTTGCCTGTCCCTTCGGGGTACCCCGTTTCGATTGGGATAACGGCATCAATCCAGTGATTAGTAAGTGCTGGATGTGCTATGACCGGCTGCAAGCGGGGCAGAATCCAGCCTGCGCTGAGGCCTGCCCTACCGGGGCACTGCGCTTTGGTCGTCGAGAGGAATTGCTGGTCCAAGCACACGCTCAAATTGCTTCTAATCCTGACCGCTATATCGATCACGTTTTCGGCGAATTCGAGGTGGGGGGAACTTCCATGCTCTACCTGTCGGACGTGCCTTTCGAGCAACTGGGATTCCCGACTGGCCTACCGCGAACTGCGCCACCTGAAGAAACCGAGAAAATTATGTCTAAACTTCCTTACGTAATAACCGGCGTGGCGGCTGTGATGACAGGTAGTGCCATATATACTCATCGCTGGCCTGCAGAATCTGTTCAGGAGCACAAGATGTCGACAGACGTGCAGTCGCCCTTTCCATCTGATGGGCAGGAGGAGTAAGCCATGGAAATGTTAGCTTCCCCGCTGTTGTGGGCTGTCCTTGCCCTCAGTATCGGAATTCCGGTGCTGTTCATTATGGGTGTGCGCTATGTGGCCTATCGCCTGGCTGGGCGGCCGGGCAGCGTAACGTCGCCGGCCACAGAAGCGTTCCCTCTCCCCACCCTTCGCTTCGCTTCACGTTGGCAGGCCCTGCGCACGTTGCTCTTGGTGCTGGTGTTAGGCACAGGCACAGGGATCATCCTGCTCCGTTTTGTGTACGGCATCGGCGCCGTCACCAATCTTAGCGACCAGTTCCCGTGGGGGTTATGGATCAGCTTCGACGTGATGAGTGGTGTTGCCCTGGCGGCTGGCGCCTTCGTCATTGCTGCTACGGTGCACATCTTCAGGATCGAACGTTTCGAGCCGTTGGTCAGGCCGGCGATATTAACCGGCTTGCTGGGCTACCTGTTGGTCGTTGCGGGCCTGGTCGTAGACCTGGGCCGGCCGTATAACGTCTGGCGGCCACTGGTTCACTGGCAGCATTATTCGGTTCTGTGGGAAGTGGGTGTCTGTGTCGCCACCTACACTACTGTACTCCTCATCGAATTCCTGCCGGTCGTTCTTGAACGACTGAATACTATCAAGGCCATCACCAAACGCCTTCCGACCGTGCTGCTCTATCGTCTGCTCAAGAAAATCTCCATCGGGTTCGTCATCCTGGGTGTCGTTCTTTCAACGTTGCACCAATCATCCCTGGGCTCGTTGTGGGTGCTGTTGCCCGAAAAGTTGTCTCCATTGTGGTACTCGCTGTACTTGCCGGTTTTCTTCTGGATCTCGGCTGTTGCCGTCGGCCTGGCGATGACCATTGTGGAGTCGACTCTCAGCTCCAAAGCCTTTAAGCGCGGGCTGGAGATCGACTTGCTGGCTGATCTTGCCAAGGCTGCCTCGGTGGTCTTATTCATCTACTTGGTCGCGCGAGGCGCAGACCTCATCGCGCGAGGCGCCTGGCCACTGCTCTTCGAGCCGAACTTGCAGGCTATCGCCTTCTGGGCAGAGATAGGGCTTGGGGTACTGGTGCCAGCGATCATATTTGCTATAAAACCGCTGCGCCATAAGCCTATGGTGCTCTTTGGCGGGGCGCTGATGGTGGTGCTCTTCGGCGTCGTTCTCAACCGCCTGAACGTCGGGATCGTGGGCCTGTGGCCCTACACCGGCTATGTCTACTTCCCCTCGTGGATGGAGATTGTCGTTACCATCACCCTGGTCAGCTTTGGTGTGATTGCCTTTGGCCTGGCCGTCAGGTATCTGCCTGTCTTCCCCGAAGAGCGGTAGAGAAGCCGCCTCTAATGACCTGACCTTACCTGGTCTGGGATTTCTGAGGGGTTGGCTGCTTTACCGTTACTTGCATAAATCGAGGGGATGATCCCGTGTTGGCGACTGAAAACCCTCTCCCGTCGAGAGGGTTTTCAGTCGCTTGATTTTATGGGGACTCAAGAGTGGGACTAAAAGAGGTAGGGTG
>CAYTNQ010000300.1:0-4315 GCA_964439175.1 uncultured Anaerolineales bacterium
AAGGTGCCGAAATTGCGGTCCAACGCCACTTGATTCGGGTCGGGTGCGACTGCGCGCTCGATGGTGCCGCTCCGGGTGTCGCCGCCAGCGGCCATCGTTCCCAGAGCGATTGCCGCAAATACCACTATCACCAGCGCTGACAAGCCAACGACCAGTGTGACCATCCTCGACCGGCGGCCAACCGATTGTCCCTTCCCGTCAGGGGTGAACAAGTTGGGAATACTGGAGATGTAGATTCGCCCTTTCATTTTGATTACCCTCCTCTTTCAGGTGAAATTTGAAATCTGTCGATGTACCTCTGGGAGCTGATTTCACCCTGAGTATAACAAACACAGGTGGCGCAAACGTGGCCAGAACGTGGCGAAGACGTGGCGCTTGAGAAATCTCCCACTTTGAGGTACAATGTCTATAGGCGCTGGGTTGCTCCGAATCTGTTCGGGGGAGGAACGATGCCACATCTGTCGCTCTCCTTGTTGGGTTCTTTCCAGGTAACGCTGGATGGGCAACCGGTCACGGGCTTCAAATCCAACAAAGTCCGGGCGTTACTGGCTTATCTGGCCGTAGAAGCGGATCGGCTGCATCGCCGCGAGGTGTTGGCCGGGTTGCTGTGGCCCGATTGGCCCGACCGGGAGGCTCTCAGCAACCTGCGCTACGCCCTTTCCGATCTGCGCCGGATGATCGGCGACCGTCAGGCGGAACCGCCCTTCTTGCTGATCACCCGCGATACCCTCCAGTTCAACCCGGCCAGCGACTACTGGCTCGATGTCACGGCCTTCACAGGCCTGACCGGTCTCGGAGACCAGCCAGGTCTGGAAAAGGCCGTCGCTCTATATCAGGGCAGTTTCCTGGAGGGTTTCTCGGTCAGTGACTGCCCCGCCTTCGAGGAATGGGCGCTGTTGACCCGGGAGCGACTCGCCCGGCAGATGTCGTCTGCGCTCCATCAACTGGCGGCCATCTACGAGCAGCACGGTGAGTACGAGCAAGCCCAGTCCTGCGCCTGGCGGCAAATCGAACTAGAGCCCTGGGATGAGGTGGCCCACCAACAACTGATGCGAGTACTGGCGCTCAGTGGCCAGCGTAGTGCCGCCCTGACCCAGTACGAGAGCTGTCGCCGCCTCCTGGCCGAAGATCTGGGCGTCGAGCCGGCCCAAGAAACGACGAGGCTGTACGAGCAAATCCGAAATGGCCAATTGACAGCTCTCGGACCAGCCCCGGCTTCCTCGCCTGATCTCACTGCCAGACTCCCCTCTTTTCTTGAAGCAGAACCACCTCACATTGAAATACCTGTCTTCGTCGCCCGCGAGCGCGAGTTGGCGCAACTGGACGGGTTTTTGAGCCTGGCGCTGGCCGGCCAGCCCGCCCCGGGCCAGCCGGTCGCCCGCCCCGGCTTCGCCGTTCGGGCCGGGGGGCCGGGGGGTCGGGTCGCGTTTGTGACTGGCGAAGCCGGCAGCGGCAAGACGGCCCTGCTCCAGGAATTCACCCGGCGCGCCCAGGATGTCCACGCCGATCTGCGGGTGGCCGGCGGAAACTGCAATGCCTATACCGGGATTGGCGACCCCTACCTGCCCTTTCGCGAAATCCTGGAGTTGCTGACCGGGGATGTCGAAGCCAGGTGGGCGGCGGGGGCTATGACTAGAGAGCATGCCAGACGCCTGTGGCATACGCTCCCGGTGGCGGCCCAGGCGCTGGTAGAGGCTGGGCCGGACCTGATTGATACCTTCGTCCTTCGGGCAGCTTTGTTTGAGCGGGCTATGACTTACACGCAGTGGCCCGGCAGGCCAGGCTGGCTGACCCACCTGGATGAGCTGGCGGAACGCAAGCCCCTTCGACTGGCTTTGCAGAGCATCCCGAGCGGAGCGAGTGGACAGGGCGTGGCGGCCACCGGCCCCGGCGGCACTCCCGGCTCACAGCAGAGCAATTTGTTCGAGCAATACACCAAAGTGCTGCGAGCCCTGGCGCGCCGGGTGCCCCTGCTGCTGGTGGTGGACGATTTGCAGTGGGCGGACCTCGGCTCGATCAGCTTGCTTTTCCACCTGGGCCGGCACCTGGCGGGCAGCCGCATCCTGATCGTGGGTGCTTACCGCCCTGAGGAGCTGACCATCGGGAGAGATGGCGAGCGGCATCCGCTTGAGCCCGTGGTCAATGAGTTCCAGCGCGACTTTGGGAACATTACTGTGAATCTGGGGCAAGCCGAGAGCCGGAACTTTATGGAGGCTTTTCTGGACAATGAGCCCAACCGGCTAGGGGCCGCGTTTCGAGAGATGTTCTACCAGCAAACCCGCGGCCATCCCCTATTCACCGTTGAATTGCTGCGAGGTCTTCAGGAGCGGGGGGATTTAGTGCAGGACCCAGAGGGCCGGTGGGTTGAGGGGCCGACGTTGGACTGGGAGACACTGCCAGCGCGGGTGGAGGCGGTAATTGCGGAGCGCATCGGCCGTCTAGCTCGGCCGTTGCGGGCTGCACTGCGGGTGGCCAGCGTGGAGGGTGAACTGTTCACGGCCGAGGTGGTGGCCCGCATACAAGCGGCCGACGAACGAGAGATGTTGGAGCGACTGAGTGGTGAGTTGGATAGGCGACATCGTTTGATCCGCGCTCAGAGTATCCAGCGCGTGGATAGCCAGCTCCTGTGCCGCTATCGGTTCCGGCACATCTTGTTCCAAAGGTACCTGTATAGCAGCCTGGACGAGGTAGAACGGATACATCTGCACGAGCAAGTTGGGGCTGCCCTGGAAGAGCTGTACGGATCTCACGCGCAGGTCGAGGCTATTGCTGTGCAGTTGGCGCTGCACTTCCAGAAAGCAGGGATAATGAAGAAGGCAATACACTATCTGCACCAGGTCGGGGAAAGAGCTGTGCGACTATCTGCCTATCAGGAGGGGATCGCTCACCTGACCAGAGCGCTGACCTTGCTCATGACCCTGCCAGACTCCCCCGAGCGCGATCAACAAGAACTCGCCCTGCAACTCTCCCTTGGCCTGGCCTGGATGGACACTGCGGCTCCAGAAAGGGAAAAAGCCTATGTTCGGGCGCTCGAACTGTGCCGGCAGATGGGGCAAACGTCTCAGTTGAGCCGGGCACTGGGTGCGGGTGGGTTAGCGGTGCTCTATTATGTGCAGGCTGAGTACCAGCGGGCGCATGATCTCGCAGAAGAGGCGCTCATCGTGGCTCAGCAGGCCAAGGACCCGCTGCTTATGGCGCTGGGTCACTGGCATCTGGGATTTATCTTATTCAGTCTCGGAGAATACACGACAGCCCAAGCCCATCTCGAGCAAGTGATTGCCTTCTATGACCCTAAGCAACACCATCGTTCCTTTGTTTTCCTGCGTGGATCAGATGCAGGGCTCAGCGCCCTGGCCTATGCGGCTTGCTGCCTGTGGTGTCTTGGTTATCCCGAACAGGCCTTGAGGCAAAGCCAGCAGGCGCTGGCCCTGGCCCGACAGCTTGGTCACCCCTTCTCCCTGGCCGATGTCCTCTGCTATGGTGGTTGCCTGTTCAATGAGATGTGCCGGGATGCAGCGGCACTCAAGGACAATGCAGAGGAACTGATGCAATTATCGAAGGAAATAGGTTTCCCGGCCTGGTTGGGGACTGGAACCTATCATCGGGGAGCAGCACTGACCATGCTAGGACAGGTCGAGGAGGGGATGGCGCAAATGCGCGCGGGCATGGCGGCCAGGCAATCTAGAGGAGTACGGTGTCTCTTGTCAGAAGCACTTGGCTCTCTGGCCAAGGCCCAGGCAAAGGCAGGCCACCCAGAGGAAGGGCTGACCACACTGGCCGAGGCGCTCGCCTTTGTGGAAGAAACGGACGAGCGCCACTGGGAAGCAGAGCTTTACCGGCTGAAGGGAGAGTTGCTGCGAGCGAAGCGAGCAAACCGAGCGGAGCGAGTGCAGGGCGATGAAGCTGAAGCAGAAGCCAGCTTTCACAAGGCCATTGAGGTGGCCCGCCGCCAGCAGGCCAAGTCGTGGGAGCTGCGGGCGACGGTGAGCCTGTGTCGCCTATGGCACTCCCAAGGGTCGCAGGGTAGGGTTGACGAGGCGCGGCAGATGTTGGCAGAGATTTACGGTTGGTTCACCGAAGGGTTTGATACCATCGATCTGAAAGAAGCCAAAGTGCTGCTAGAGGAATTATCATAGAGTCACCATGCCCTCTGGGGGCACCATGTACCATGAAAACGTATAAGCGTAGGACAAGCTGTTAGCTTGTCCCGCCACGGACAAACTAACAGTTTGTCCTACGAGCATTTTCAGAACAGTACACCTGTTGGACGACGGTCCAGCACGAAAACAGCGATCCGCCGGAAGTTGGCCAGGCC
>CAYTNQ010000301.1:0-4305 GCA_964439175.1 uncultured Anaerolineales bacterium
TCTGGCTGGTTACGATAATCCCTTGTGCCTCGGCATCGTCGATGGCAGGATCAAAGGCGTCATCTCCTGGATGCCCCATCACGGCGATCCCGTCAGGCTTGGTAGCGGCAGCCTCTTTGAATTGCCGAACCATCTTCTCGGGGTCCCAATCCGACCACACGTATTCAACGCTGGCACCCAAATCTGATTCTGCAGCTTTGGCTCCATTGTACACGACGGTAGCAAAGGGTCCCCCTGGAGGTCCACCAGGGAAGAAGACAATCTTTACTCCTTCACAAAGCTTGCCTGCGGTGCTGGCGGCGGCCGGGGCTGTCTCTTTAGCTTGCTCTGTCGCTGGCGCCGCCTGCGGCGCACAGGCAACAATCAGCAGCGATAGCACAACAAGGCTGCAGATTAGCCAATTGAGTTTTCTCAGGCTCATTTTTTCCTCCTTTGGAAATCTAACGGATAGCACTTCCTTCAACGAGACTGTGAACGAAACAGTGTACGAGGTCGTCAGTCAGCCAGTATCACCCCCTTTCACAGCAATATAAGACACGAAAGCTATCCTTAGCCTAGGTGTGAGCGTGGTCTATCACAATAAGGGAGGCAGAACAGAATTGGAGTCACGCCACCACAGGGGATATCCTTTTGCTGGCCTACCTGTTCAACTGCCTGAACAGGCGAGCAGAGAATGTGAGGAAAACTTGGCGCCAAGTCGTGCATATGTAACCACAACCCCCGCCTGTTGGTTATGTTAACGTTCCCGTTAACGTTCCCAATCAAGGCTATTATAGCACACATAGAAACTGGAGTCAAGAGCCCGCGCCCAGGAAACAATTTACGTCTGCGTTTGCTCGACAACCCGTGCTTCTATTGATGCATATGAAACGACAGAGCTTTCCCTGACAATAAGCTGCGGCTTAAGCCAGATGGTCTCCGGCTTATAAACGTTTTCTAGTTCCCGGCTGGCTTCAATCATGCGGATCACTTGTTGCACAGCAACACAACCCAGCTCGTGCAGGTTTTGCTGCACCGTGGTAAGCGGCGGCCAGAAATAAGCCGACTCAGGGATTGCGTCGAAACCGACAATCGCCAAGTCCTGAGGTATCCTCAGTCCTTTCCGGCAGGCAACCTGGGAAACACTAAGAGCCATTTGATCATTGGCAACAAATACAGCATCCATTTCTGGATACTGATTCAGCAATTGGTGAATCGCTGTTTCCCCACTTTCAGAAGACCAATTCCCCTCCGTCCATTGTTGATCACTGACGGACACGCCGGCATCCAGAAGCGCGTCTTGCCAGCCGGCCTTACGCTCCCGAGCCTCCCACCAAGCCAATGGGCCAGCGATGTGACCGATGCGTCGATAACCCTGCTCAAGCAGATGCTCAGTAGCCATACGTCCGCCCAGGCAATTATCGACCGCGACCACAGAGAGGTCCGCTCGATGGTGCATGGTGAGAAAAATGATGGGCACCGGCAAGCTAGGCAGTCGATGCTGAAGCCAATCGCGGTTGGTGCCAACCTCAGACACAGCCCAGATAATTCCGTCTACTTGTCTCGAGAGCAGAGCATTCAGGACTGGCTCTACGTCGCCCATGTCAAACTTAGGCAGCTCTTTAAGCAGGAGCGAATAGCCCATCGCTTCAGCCTGCTCGGTGATACCATTCAGAGTGCGGGACGGTCCGATATATTTCAACCCGGCAACGGCGACCCCCAAGGTATGACTCCGTCGCCGGATCAAGCTGCGAGCAAGCGCACTGGGATGGTATCCCAGGCGATCGATCACGGCCAGAACCCGCTGACGTGTCTCAGAGGCAACGTCCGGGCGGTCGTTGATCACACGGGAGACGGTTTGAGTTGACACCCCCGCCTCTCTTGCTACTTGTTTAATCGTTACGCGTTTTTTGACGGGCATGACAGGCCACACTCTAATAGATTGATCCTGTTAGTCCTCTTGTAGAGGACTAGATTTCTCGTTAAGGTTCCCGGTATCGTTCCCGGTATCGTGAACAGTATATCACAAAAAGAGGGTTGGAGTCAATACCAAGAGGAGTGTACTTCAGTTTCGGGCAAGATTTCCATCGGAGTCGCGAGGCTGAAACGATCGCGTTGAACGAGCCAAGCCCCATCCGGCTGCGCGTCCCTACACTTTTTGCACGGCCGGATCTAGCGGCAATCGGATCGGCTGCCCGCCTTCCAACGACGACTGGCGGATAGCTAGAATGATCTCCTGATCCAGCCGGGCCTGCAACGGGCCGTAAGTGGGCTGAGATCCATAGCGCACTGCGTTAACCAGGCTCATCAGACAGCCAGCCACGCCGATTTCATCATCGTGCCACTGTATGCCACGCCCTTGCTTGCCAGGGCAGAAAGGGTTATCCCAACGCACAATAGGCAGATCGGGATCCCCCGTGTGGGCCAGCATAGCTACCAGCGCGCCGCCATCCACCCGCTCCCAACGTCGCTCCAGGGTGACGAAGCGGGGCGCTTCGCCGCCGGGTGCCAGCAATGTCAACCACTCTTGCACATCCAGGCCTACGCCGACAGTTATGCCCATGCCCTTCTCAGCCAGGAAGCGGCCGCTGCGCCACCAGCGCAGTGCCGAATCGTAGCCGACGTCGGTCCAGTGAAAGATCCCCAATTGCCCCCCTTCGAATTCGACGAGGGCATGTTCCTGTGTTTCTACCCTTGGACCACGGGTATCGGCCAGCCGCGACCAGTGGGCTGCCAGGTCATACTCGCGCACGGCACCGACCACCTGGATCGGTTTGGCATCAAAACCCAGGTAGCTGCGCATGACGCTGACCCCGTGATAACCGTGGCCGGCAAAGTCATTGAAGGAGGTATACACCCGCCCGAACAACCCCGACGCGATCAACTTCAGCTTGATCTGCTCCAGGGGCCGGCGGTGAAACTGTTCGGCGACCTCGATCATTAATCCCCGTTGGGTCGCTGCAGCGATGATGGCATCCGCTTCACTCAACTTGTGGGCAATGGGCGTCTCTAGCAATACGTGCAGGCCGTGCTCTACGGCCATCAGCCCAACCTGGCCGTTGGCATGATAAGCGACGCAGACGATGCCAATCTGAGGGGCGGTTTCCCGCATCAGTCGCTCCACGTCGGTGTACCAGGGCACACCCAGGCCCTCTCCCAACCGGCGGGCTGAATCGACGCTGCGCCCCCAGACAGAGACCAACTCCAATTCCTCGGATAAGTTCTTTAGAAGGGGACCGTAGAGATAAGAAGATCGTTTCGCTGTGCCGATAATGGCCACCCGAATAGGTTGTTTGGTTGTCATCCTGCTATCCCTCTATTTTTTGTAACTACCTTGACAATGTCATGTGGGTGCATCTCTGAAACTGTGAGCACAGATGTTCGGTTTGCGCTCCGAGCAGTCGGATTTTCCCGTAAAATCCTGTACAAACCGGGGGATTTCAGCCCATTTTTGGCCATGACCACTTGACTGCGAAGGTGCGGTCTGCCGGGGCCAAGCCGATTTGTCTCACACGACGGCATTTTACGTCAGAAACACAGTGAAAATACACTTGATCGGCGGTTTTAGTCACAATTCCAGAGATGCACCCATGTCATGATGTCATGCTTCGACATGTCACCCTGCCTGCACCTGCCCACCCTGCCTCGCGCCAGCGGGCCGGGGTGGCGGAGCCACCTGTGCCGTGCCGACAGGTGCAGGCAGGACGGGCAGGTGAGCGAGAGTGAAGAGTCTCGTTCCTGGCAAACAAGACCCTTCGCTTTTTCTCACACTATGCTGAAATACTCAGATCAACCCACGGTCCTCCCTCATAGTTGAGTGACGAATGTGTCAGCCAAACTTGATCAAGATAGCAGCCGAACCGGGGATGTCGAAAAGAACGTGACCGTTGCTGAGCGTTGGGTTGCCGACAACCACGTCCAGGTTTGCTGAGCTGAATTCCCACATTGTGCCGGTGCCGCTGCTGAGCAGCGCCGACAGGTCAGCATCCACAGTGTAGGAGGTTTTCCTGGCACTGTTGGTAACCAGCAAATACACATTGCCGGACGCGTCTTGAGTGGTGATAGCCATCAGGTTACTATTGCTGGTCGTACTTTGATACGTGGCGCGGCAGCCTTCCAAAGCGCGATTAGCCAACCGCACACCGTAGAAGGTGTTGCGCCGTGCGCCGTTGATGTCCACCAGACCCTCGAAGTTCTGCCAGGCTCCGGTGAAGCCATCCCAATCGTAGAAGGTGAAAAGGTGGCTGCCGTCAATGTGATCGTTGCCAGGCCGCGAGCCCCGGATCATATTATTGATCACCGTTTTGACAGCCAGCGAGAAACCGT
>CAYTNQ010000302.1:0-4274 GCA_964439175.1 uncultured Anaerolineales bacterium
CGCCGGTGCGGGCGCTCGGCCCGCTGAACGGCCCCAGGATGCCCAGCTTGAAGACGTCCGTTGCCTCTTCCTTCACAGGCTCTTCCGCTGCCGGAGCCATTGCCTGGGGCGTTTCGCCTTTGGGGGTTAGTTTCTGAACGGCCCAGTCGGGCGGGTAGATGATTTTGCCCTCGCCATCAAAGTACTGAAGGACGGGGAAGATGTAGTAGCCCTTGCCGACGACCGGGTCAGGAACCGTCTCGGGGGTGTACTTGTACTCGTTCATGACGATGCCGTCGGTATAGGTCCATTCCCCAGTCCAGACCTTATCCTTGACGAAGTTGTAAATGGCCTCGCTGCTCAGCTCGCCGCTCTCCTGGTACACCGCGTTGGCCACGGCGATGAAGAAGTTGGTGCCATCGTAGGAGAGCCCGCCAGCCGATGGACTGGGCGGGAAGCCCCACCTGTCTTCGAAGTCCTTGGCAAAGGTCTTGCCCTTCTCGGTCGCCCAACCGGGGATCTGGTCCAGGACGTAGTTGGACGAAGAGCCGGTCAGGTCGTACCACTCGCCGAACCAGCCCAAACCATCGGCAACGATGAGGCTATTCAAACCGACCTCATCCGCTTGCTTGATAAAGGCGGAGAAGGTGGGCGCAGCCGTGCTGGTGCCGGCGATAAGGGCCGGGTTCAGGTCTTTGAACTTGTTGAGCAGGGGGTAGAATTCGGTCTGGTCGATGGCAAAGTACTCCTCGTCCACGACCTCCCAGCCAACGTCTTGAAGCTGCTCCTTGATGGCATTGCCAAAGCTGCGGCCCCAGTCGGTATCCTCACCGTAGATGGCCACCGTCTTCTCTGCGGGCGTCCAGGTGCCTTCAGCAATGGCATCCTCCAGTGCCTGCACGTAGGAGATGCTCAACTTCTTGGGCGTGGGCCAGCCTTTGATCATCCAGTAGCCATACTTCTCGGGATCGGAGGCGAAGGTCTCGTTGACCACCTCGGTGGCGCCGAAGCCAAAGAAGTGGGGGATCTTGTACTTGGCGGCCACCTCCATTGCAGACACTGCCACCGAACTGTGCCAGTTGAGGATGCCAGCCTGGATGCCGTCCTGGACCACTGCCTGCTCGTAGGCCTGGGCCGCCTTGGCCGGGTCGGACTGGGAGTCGATCCAGACCGGTTCGATCTTGTAGTCGCCAATCTGCCAGTCAATGGCATCGAAAGCCATCGTGGCCGAACCTTTGAACTCGTCGCCGGTGCGGGCGCTCGGCCCGCTGAACGGCCCCAGGATGCCCAGCTTGAAGACTTTCTCCGGAGCGGCTGGGGCTTCGGTAGCGGCGGCTGGGGCTTCGGTAGCAGCGGTTGGAGCTTCGGTAGCAGCGGCTGGGGCTTCGGTAGCAGCAGCCGGTGCTTGAGTAGCTGGCGGTGCAGCACACTGGGCTGCTACTGTCACTAGAAGCGTCAGCACGGACAGCAAAGCCAGAATCTTGAACTTCATCAGTTTTTCCCTCCTTTTAAGATATTGATACCAACTTTGTAGAGTCTTGTCTTGATGCCAGACTAAGGGTCCATAAATGAACAACTAGGCAAAATGGATAGCACCTGTCCAGAAATGACTTATTACTTTTGCAATCAGTTTACGCCTGATTTGCCGATTAAAGTGCAAAGTTATTATTGGACAAGCACATAGTAATGCATGAACTTATTCTTTCATGGACCCTAAAGCAACTTTCAGTGATCACCCCCTTCCTGCCCCTGATTAGCATTTGCCTGCCGCAAAAGAAGAAAGGGAGCCGCCCTTCACCAGGGCATTGCTCCCTCTCCTCGGAGGTGCCTTTCATTAGTGCGTACAAAGACGGACGGTCTGGCTTGGATCAGACTTCTACCGAAATCTGTCCTCACAGTTGCGGGACAGCGCCGGACTCCTGCCCCATGCGGGCAGATCACCGGACTTCGCTCTAAGAACCCATAAGTGGGGTGCCAACCACCTCGTATCGGCCCCCGGAACTACAAAAACAGGCTTTGAGGATTCTTCTCTCGCTTCAGACATACACAGGCGAAAGCGTCTTTGCCACACGATTCAGTTTTCAACGACGGCTGATATATCAAGAGTATATCAGAAAAGCAGGCAGGTGTCAAGCCCTTCGCAAGAATTCCTATGGGAAACAGCTTCGGTAGATCTGCTCGTAGCTTTCCTTGGTCAGGTCACGAGGGTTGCCGATGGTCTGCGGGTCGGCATAGGCCAATTCGACCAGCATTGGGATGTCTTCTTCGGGGATACCCATTTCGGGCAGCGAAGGGATTTCTAGCGTCTGAACCAGATGTGTTACCGACTCAACCGCCAGTTCGGCTGCCTCCCATACGGTCAAGCCCCAGGTATTCTCCCCCATCGCCTGGGCGATGCGAGCGTACTTGTGCGGCTCTCCCAGGTAGTTGTAGGCCATCACCGGCGGCAGAAGGGCAGCGGTGAGGGTGCCGTGCGGCAGGTCGTAGACGCCCCCAGCGGTCTGGCTCATGGCGTGGACGGCTCCTGCGCTTTCGGTTCCATAGGCCATCCCGGCCAGCATGGCGGCCATGGACATTTTGTAGCGGGCCTCCTGGTTGTGCCCCTGGGCGAAGGCGATGGGCAACAATTGGGCGATGGTCTCAATCGCCCACAGCGCCACGGCATCGGGCCAGGGCTGGGCATAGGCACAGGTGTAGCACTCAATGGCGTGGGTGAGGGCATCGAGACCGGTGGCTGCCGTGATGTGAGCTGGCAAATCTGTGGTCAGCAGCGGATCAATCAGAGCCACGTAAGAGGCGATCAACCCCGTCCCCCCCACGTTGAATTTGATTTTTCGCTTCGGGTCAGTAATGACAGCCCACAGGGTTACCTCGCTGCCCGTACCGGCTGTCGTCGGTATGGTGACGAGAGGCGGGATGCGCTTGACGATAGGCTGCGGATCAGCCCATTCGAAGTCCAGAATCGAGCCGCCATGGACAGATACCACCCCAATCGATTTGGCAGTATCCATTGGGCTGCCACCGCCGAAGCCGACGAGCCCATCGCAGCCCTCGGTCCGGTATATGTCAGCGCCCCGGTCCACCAGTGCGATGGGAGGATTGGCTACCACCTCGTCGAAGAGGACGTAATCCACATCCCCCGCTTTGAGGACCTGGGTCACTTCATCCACCAGCCCAGCGTTCACCAGCCCTTTATCGGTGACCAGCATAGGCCTTTTGACATCCAGCGCCTTTAATTCGTCGGCCAGGCAAGCCAACGCACCAGGGGCGTGTTTAACCACCGTGGGGACCTCGAAAGAACGTAAATTGATCATAGAATGACCTCCTTTTAGGGAATGTGTTGGGTTGGAGCGGTCACATCTTTACCTAACGCCGGACTTCCTCTACCTCCTCATACCAGCGCACTCGCGTGCCTACCCTGGCGCGCATTTTCCAGGCAAGGGTCTTGGGAGCCACATCCATTGCTTCCTGAATGGCCGCCAGTCGCTCCCTGACCTTCAGTATCTCCGCTTGGTCCAGTTCGACACCTTCCTGGGCCAAGATGTCTCTCAGTTTTTGGAGGGTCATCGAGATAGTAGTGTAAAGACCCCAGTCTTTGGCACACAGACTGGCGATGACATCCACGTTGATGGTTTCTTCGTCTCCAGCCCCCACTTCGTGATCCAGAAGTAGGGCCAGCAGATCAAGCACGTCTTTGCGATTCAGTTCCACAATTTGGGCCTTCGACAGAAAAAGTTCGGCCAGGGGCACCGTCAGCGGCTCGACGTGCAAGCGGTCAGCCAGCGGCAGTTTGTGACACATTTCGAACTCTCCAACGAACACATCAATCTGCCGATTACGTGCTTCGTCGTAATAAAGCTGCCGCCGGTCACCACTCAGGGTATTCATTCTCATGTTCGGAATGTATCCCATCCCGGGCAAGAAATCCATCAACTTCTGGGCACTGGCTTTGTCGGTGACAAAGTCAATGTCAGGATACTCGCGTTCCAGGGCACGATGGCTGGCGTGGGGGCAGTGGACTTTGACGGCCAGCCCCCCAATCAGGCGCAAGAAAATGTCTTGTTTTTGCGCCTCGGAAATGATGCGTTGCATTTCTTCTTCCAAGTCAGCAAGTGTGCTCATAATCAATCCTTGCGAACTAAGGTTGAGGTAACTGCTCAGACCAGATAACCCTTGCGAAGGTTTGGTAAGAGTTTTCAGGGCAAAAATGCCCTGGCCTACCGAAAATTGCCAGTTAGCAAGGTGATTCGCAACCTAGTATAAAGAATAAGATTGAGGTATCCTCCTGTACAACT
>CAYTNQ010000303.1:0-4251 GCA_964439175.1 uncultured Anaerolineales bacterium
ACAGGGATTTAATCACAAAACTGATTATCGACTCCCTGGAGTACTCTATTAACCTTAGAGAGGAGTGTGGCTTCTATAGCCGGTACGAGGCAGCTACAGCGCGTTTTTGCTTTGTAGAGGCCGGCAAAGAGACAGTGGCCGTGGTGAACGAGGCGATGAACATTCGCGATGAACGTGAAAGATCAAAGAGACTGAAATCGTTTAGCGAGTTCTTGGATAGCAAGCTAAGGGAAATATCTGCCTAAATTCAATAGGCTTGCGATTTTAAGGTAGTGGAAGGGAGGGTTTCCATGCCCCAGCTTGGTCCGCTGGAATTGTCGCTCATTCTGCTCCTGATCTTGTTTATCTTCGGGGTGGGCAAGCTGCCCGAGCTTGGCGGGCTCCTCAACAGAGGGATACGGGAGTTCCGTAAGTCCCAGGCAGAGTTGGAAGAGCAGGCCAGGTCCGCCCAGGCCCGGAAGGAAGCGGAGAAAGAGGCTGAACGAGGTGCTGCAAGCGCAAAGCTACCGGGTGAATAACTTATCTGGGTAATATCGACGTGTCATCCTCCCCGCCAGAGCTATCGATACATAGCCTTGTTTTGTCTCCCCCAAATCGCCCAGGTTAGTGTAGGAAAGAAGAGCCGAAAAGGGTATTCTATTCTTAGCAAGATCGTATGCGTTCGGAAAGAAGTGGGGGCCATGAAGCGCATTTTTATGCTCTCCAGTCATCCTCTGTTTAGCCAGGGCGTTGAAAGCCTGCTTTGCCGGGAGACGGGATTGGAGATTGTGGGCCGAGAGATGGATCTGGAGAAGGGTCTCGACCGCATCCGGGAGCTCCGGCCGGATGTGGTCATCGTGGACGACGGTGATCCGACGCATGATCCCATGCCGGCAGTGATGCGCATCTTGAGGGAGAGGTTGGGAACCAGAGTCATCGGACTGAATCTTCAGGATAACGTCGTCTGCATCTATCGCGGTGAACAAAGGATAGCGCGGGGAGTGGAGGATCTGTTAGAAGCCATCGAAGCAGAGGGGTCTGGGACGGAGAATTAGTAGCTCACAACTGAACAAGAAGGTTTCTCCGAGCCCTCGAGCCTACCGTCGCTTTAGCGACTATGGCTTAGTGGGCCGGACCCTGAGCGAATCTCAGGGGGCCGTCTCCCGGATGCAGAGAGACGGTCGTGGGTGGGGAAGGAAACACCCCTGCCTCCTCGTGCTTGGAAAGGAGAATCGAGTGGCCTGCGCATCAACGCAGGTCGCCACGGCGCATCGCCGGCCTTTCCCCATGGAGGCCGGCGATTTCGATTCTAGTTATGGATTGAGGAGGACACCATGAGATCATTCGAGGAACTACTGGCTGAGGCGGAGCAAATGCACGGTGGCCACGCCTGTCCCGGCCAGGTGCTGGGGGTGCGCATGGCGATGCGCGCCTGCCGGGAATTGGGTATTGAGGAGCCAGGGTGGGATAAAAAGCGGCTCATCGTCTTTGTCGAGATTGACCGCTGCGCCGCCGACGCGATTGCTGCGGTGACCGGCTGTCGCCTGGGCAAACGGACGCTCAAGCACGTGGACTATGGCAAGATGGCCGCCACCTTCCTGGACACGCAGACCGGACAGGCGGTGCGCGTGCTGGCCCGGGAGGAGAGCCGGCACAAAGCCCGGCGCTATGCCACATCCGGTATGTCAAAATACGAGGCGCAACGTAAGGCATACCAGATTATGCCGGAGGACCAATTGTTCGAGGTGCAAAAGGTTGAGGTAGACTTACGTGCCGAGGACCAGCCTGGTCCGCCCCTCAGTCGGGTGCGGTGTGATCGCTGCGGCGAACAGATCAACGACCGGCGCGAAGTGCGGGCCAACGGATATGTGCTATGCCGGGCCTGCGCTAACGGCAGTTACTACCGGGTTCTCGGCCAGGCCGGCAGCAACAGATAGCCTCCCGCTCGCTGCTCTATGGTACCGGTAAGACTACCTTCCTGGAGAAGCTGATCCTGGAATTAGAAGCGTGGGGGCTATGGGCAGGGATTGAGACACCACTGTCGAGGGAATGATACGCGGATGAAGGCTGGACCTACAATTGTAGTACTCAGCGGAGAATCGGGCTGCGGCAAAACCACCTTGTGTGCTCGGGTCGCTGCCCTGGCCAGAGCGCAAGGTCTATGGGTGGCCGGCGTTCTTACGCCGTCCCGCCTGGTGGACGGTCGCAAGGTCAGCCTGGACGTGGAAGACGTGCGGACTACTCAGCGTCGTCCGCTGGCGGAGGCCTGTGCCGCGCCGCAGCAAAGCAGCGCGGACTCCGCCGGTGGCCCGGCCACCGAGAGTTGGCGCTTTTACGCCGATGGCCTGGCCTGGGGGACGGAGGTCCTGCGGCATGCCACGCCGTGTGACGTGCTGATCATTGACGAACTGGGGCCCCTGGAGCTGGTCCGCGGCCAGGGATGGGTGATCGGCCTGGACGTGCTACGCGGCGGTCGCTACCGCCTGGCTCTGGTCGCCGTCCGGCCATCGCTGTTGCTGCGTTTCGGGGAGCGACCAGGCGACATCGAGTCTACCATCCTGACGGTGACTCGGGCCAACCGGGATGACTTAGCCGCACAAATCATGGGGTTAGGGGGAGCAAACGAATGATCCGCGTCGAGGAAGTGACGGTACACTATGGCGAGCAGCGGGTGTTGGATAACGTAAACCTGCACCTGGCAGCGGGCGAGTTTGCGCTGTTGACCGGGCCATCAGGTTGCGGCAAGAGCACGCTGGCTCGCTGCCTGAACGGCCTCATTCCGCACGCTATCCCGGCTGAATTGGACGGACAGGTAGTAGTGGACGGACGCGTGACGACAGAGTACCCGGTGGCAGAACTCTCAACGTGCGTTGGCCTGATTTTCCAGAATCCGGCTACGCAGCTTTTCAATCTGGTGGTGGAAGAAGAAGTCGCCTTCGGGCCGCGCAATCTGGGCCTGGATGAGAGGGAGGTCACGCGCCGGGTGGATTGGGCGCTGGAGGTTACCGGCATTGCCGGCTTACGCAGCCGACGCGTGCCGACCCTATCCGGCGGCGCCCAACAACGGCTGGCCATAGCCGCCGTGCTGGCGATGGGGCCGCGCGTGTTGGTGCTGGACGAGCCGACCTCCAGCCTGGATGTGCGCGGCAGCCGGGAGGTGATGACGACGCTGGCCCAACTCAACGCCGAAGCCGAGGTCACCATCCTGGTCATCGAACACCGCCTGGGCGAGGTGGGCCGGCTGGCGCGCCGGACGGTCATCATGGATCGCGGCCGGATTGTGGCCGATGGACCTACCCAAGCCATTTTCGATCAACGCCAGCTTCTTCGCCGCTTTGGGCTGCGCCGCCCCTCCGATGAGCTTCAGGACGACTGGACGACCTTGCTGGAACCCAATGGCCGGCCGTCTGGCCCGCCGATCGTCGAACTACGGGATGTGGAGGCCGGCTATGGCTCGACCACGGTCCTGCGAAGTCTCAACCTGACCCTGCACCTCGGCGAGTTCGCGGCGCTGGTGGGTGACAACGGCGCCGGCAAGAGCACCCTGGCCCGCGTGCTGGCCGGGCTGGTCAAGCCGCGCCACGGAGAAGTACGTCTCGGCAACGGCCAATGCCTGGTGCCGGGTCGCGACGTCGGCCTGCTCTTCCAGAACCCACTCCACCAGTTGTTCTGTGACACCGTGGACGAAGAGGTTAGCTTTGGCCCCAACAATTTCGGGTGCTTCGATCCAGGCGACCTGAATTCGGTCTTCAGAGCGACCAATCTGGCCGGTTTACGCCATTACCCGATTCACGGCCTGTCCAGTGGCCAACAGCAGCGCACAGCCCTGGCGGCCGTCCTGTCCCTCAAGCCTTGTCTTATCATTCTGGACGAGCCCACGATGGGCCAGGACTGGTATCACCTGAGTACCTTCATGGACTTCCTGGTTGAGCTGAACCAGGCCGGTTGCACCATCTTGTTGATAACCCACGACTACAAACTTGTACATCGCTACGCGCAGCGCATCCTGCTTCTGCGCAATGGCTGCATCGTCGCCGATGGAGCGCCCGTTAGATCAGGACTCAGGGAATCAGGTGAGCCTGAGTCCTGATTCCCTGAGTCCTGATTCCTTGATCCCGTAATTGCTATCTCGAAAAGGAGGATTATCATGCGATTCACTGTTCGTGATCTGGTCTACATTGGCGTGTTTGGCGCCTTGTGGGGAGCGGCCGAGATGTCCCTGGGCTCTCTGCTGCACGTGTTGAACGTGCCTTTCTCGGGGGCAGTCCTGGC
>CAYTNQ010000304.1:0-4241 GCA_964439175.1 uncultured Anaerolineales bacterium
GCAGATCGCGAATCCGCACACCCACTGCATCAAAGACGGCATTGGCGATGGCCGGCGCTACCGGCGGCAGGGTCATCTCACCAATGCCATGAAGTTCACCGCCCTCCGTCTCCAGGGTGATGCTTTCCAACTCAAGCGGTGCATCGAGAAAGGAGGGAATCATGTAGTCCGATAGATTAGCGTTGACGACCTGGCCGTGGTCTGTCACCATCTCCTCGAATAAGGCCGGACCCATTCCATAGATGACGTTACCGTCGTTTTGGAGCTGTGCCAGCCGGGGATTGACGACTCGACCGGCAAATGAAGCCGCATAATAACGTAGTACCTGGACCTTGCCCGTTTCCGTATCCACCTCCACCTCGCATGCCCCTGCCCCCTGATGCCAGTGAGGACTGGCGATGCCTTGCCCGGTTTCCGGATCCAGCCCGCCCTTTGTCTCAAACTCGCCCAGCGCATCGAGCGCTTCGATCCTGTTTCGGCGCAAAACATCGGCGTAGGACATGCGCGTCTCCGCTTGAGCCAGGGCAAACACGTAGCCATCACCGGTAGCTAATTCTTCGGGCGGCAATTCGAAGAGGGGCACGGCTGCCTCGATTAGCTTCTGCTTGAGCGTTTCGGCCCCATCCAGAATAGCGCCCCCCATCATACTTGTGGAGCGGCTGGCGCTGGTGGTGGCGTCAAAAGGAGTCAGCGCCGTGTCGGGACCAACGACGGATACTGCCTCGAAGGGAACACCGGCCGCTTCCGCGGCGATCTGGGCCAGGGCTGTATGCGAACCCTGGCCCATTTCAACTGTGCTGGTATAGAGGATCAAATGGCCGGCTGCGTCCAAAACCAGCCGGCACTGCGATTTTGAGGCGGGAATGGTGCTTTTCATCATCACTGCCAGGCCACAGCCGCGCTTGATTGTCCCCGTGTCACTGCGCCTATCCCTCTGCCCCCAGCCCAGTCCCTTTGCCGCCGCTTCCAGGCACTGGGCGAAATACACGTCGTGCAGTGTTTCGCCGGTCGCAAATTGCTCGCCAGAGCGCAGCAGGTTCTTGAGCCGTAGATCGAGCGGGTCCAGGCCGAGACGGTGAGCGATGGTATCCATGTGCGATTCGTAAGCCCAGGTGGCTTGGGAACTCATCGCGCCACGGTAGGCTGCTGCTGGGGGTAAGTTCGTGTAGATGCCGAACGAATCCACCCGGACGGCTGGGATGCGATACGGCCCCACGGCGCGTGCCATAGCCGCCCGTACGAGCCTCGGGCTGGCGTCGGCGTAGGCTCCGCCGTTCCAATGGAGCGTCACCTGGCGGGCAGTGAAGGTCCCATCGCGCTTGACCCCGGTCTTGATGCTGATGGTCGCAGCGTGCTTGGTGACGGTGACAAATTCTTCGGCGCGGGTCAGCGTCAACTTGACAGGCCGCCCGCCGACTTTCCAGGCCAGCGCCGCTACCAAGGGCTCGATGCGAACGTGCCCCTTGCCCCCATAGCCGCCCCCCAGTGGTGGGACGATCACGCGAACAGCCTCCGGCGGAAGGTCGAAAATCTCAGCCAGCACCCGCCGCACGATGTACGGCGCTTGAGCCGCCGACCACACAGTAAGCTGGCTATCAATCCATTGTGCCACCGTTACGTGCGGCTCCAACGAGGTTTGCTGGGCTACAGGGCTGGTGAAGGTCTCTTCAATGATCTCGTCCGCTTCAGCAAAGTCAGCCTCAACATCGCCGTGACGTAGTTTGGCCTGCACAAAGCAATTATTCGGGGAGGGGGCGTGGAGTGTGGGAGCCTCTGGCTGCATCGCCTCGACGGCATCGTACACTGCGGGCAACTCTTCATACTTCACCTCGATCAGCCCCAGTGCTGCCTCGGCAACCTCGGCGTTTTCGGCTGCCACCAACGCTACCGGCTCTCCTACGTAACGCACCCGGTCCCGAGCTACCAACGGTTGATCTTTGCTCTGGAATCCAAGCAGCAACGCTGGCCCACCTGGTTGGTCAAAGTCGGCGGCAGTCACGACGGTTGCTATGCCTGGCAACTGCCCGGCAGCCGTGGCGTCCAAATGGGTGATCCGGGCGTGGGGTATGGGACTACGCAAGACTCTGGCTGTGAGCATGTCGGGCAGCCTGAGGTTGGCTGCATAAGGTACCGCTCCCGTAACCCGTGCAACCGAGTCCAGCATAGATACAGACTTACCGACGGCCATTACGCACCTCCGCCAACGCGCGCCGGACGTGAACGCGAATCATCTGCGTACGGTACCAGGCCGAGCCCCGCAGGTCTTCCAAGGTCTCAATGTTGGCCGCGTAGCCTTCGGCGACCTCGGCGATCACCTCATCTGTCAGTGCCTGGCCCCTGGCCAGCGCCTCGACCTCTGAAAGGCGGCGCGGCACTTCGCAGGCTGCGCCCACTGCGACTCGCAGGTCGGTACACTTTTCATCTTCGAGTTCTGCCACGACAGCCACGCCCATGCAGGGACGATCCTCTGAGGAGCGAGTCTTAAACTTGACATAAATCATCCGGGTGGAAGAGGGGAGCGCCGGGACGAAAATGTCGGTGATGAGTTCGTCCGGCTGGAGGGCGGTGGTGTAGAACCCGAGGAAAAAGTCGGATAGTGGTACCGTGCGCGAACCAGAGAAGTTGGTTACCGTGACCGAAGTGTCGAGAGCCAGCAATACGGCAGGAGGGTCCGAAGCATAGTCGGCTTCAGCCAGGTTGCCCCCCAGCGTCGCCTGGTTGCGGACGCGCACATTGCCCACCAGCTTGCAGGCGTGAGCTAGTGCCGCATATTGTTTGCGCACGAGGGGCGAGCGTTCGACGTCGCGCAGTGGCACCAACGGCCCCAGGTGCAGGCCGTCATCCGAGGCACGAATGTAGCCGAGATCGGGCACACGCCCAAGGCTGAGCAGCACGTCGGGTGTAATCAGGTGTTGTTGTAGCATTAGCACTACGGCGGTGCCGCCGGCGATGACCTTCGCTTCGTCACCGTACTTCGCCAGGGCTGCCAATGCCTCAGGGAGTGACTCTGGCTGAACGAATCCAAGGCTCATCTCACGGCTCCAACACGGCCCGCCCCACGATTTCCTGTTTGCGCAGGCGGGCGTGGAGGGTTTCTGCCTCTTCCAGCGGGTGTACCTCGGTCACGACAGGTCGGACGCGGCCTGCTGCAACCAACGCAACTACCTCCGCCAGTTCTCGTTTGGTCACGTTGCGCGAGCCCAGGATTTCCCATTCGTTGGCGATCATCGCCTGGGGGCTGATGAGCATCTGCGTACCGGTGTGCGAACCGACGATTACCATCCGTCCGCCTTTGCCCAGTGCTTTCAGGCTGGAGGGTATCGTCGCCGGACCAACCAGCTCGAGCACCGCTTCGACGCCCTCGCCGTTCGTCCATCCGCGCGCTGCTTCGGCAAAATCCACTTGCGTCGGGTCAACGGCAACATCCGCGCCGCTGTTCGTGGCTGCGTCCAGCTTGGTCTGCCCGATGTCTACTGCCATCACAAACGCGCCCATCAAGCGTGCCAACTGCACGGCGTGCAGTCCCACGCCACCACCCGCGCCGGTGATGATCACTCGTTCGCCAGGTTGCAGCCGCATACGTTTCGTGAGGGCGTGATAGGGGGTGCCGATGGCATTGGCAATCAGGCTCGCCTCAGCAAACGAAATTTGCCCTGGCACTCTGACGAGATTGACCTCCGGCACGGTGGTGTATTCGGCGTAGCCGCCGGGGGTATGGATACCCAGGTAGCCGATAAAGTTTTCACAGATGGTTTCGCGCCCGCTCTGGCATTTACGACAGCGTCCACAGGTGAGATATAACGTACTGGTCACACGATCACCGGGCTTGATGTTCGTCACGTTCGTGCCAGCCTCGGCTACGCCCCCTGCGATTTCGTGGCCGAGGACGATGGGGACCTCGGCCATAGGGAATTTGCCATCGCGGATCGTGAGGTCGAACTGATCCACCGCGCAGGCCTTCACACGCAGCAACACCTCGTCTGGACCGGGCTTGGGCTGGGGCACGTCCTTGAGCCTCAACGGCCCACCAAATTCGTCCAGAACCAACGCCTTCATTCTGCTAACGCCTCCTGCAACCGCCTCGCAAATTCGGCGGTCATCTTCTTTGCCGTTCCCTGTACCACCGTGAGGCCAAATTGCGCCAGCCGGCCGCGCAACGCCAGATCCATCTCGTAGTCAAGCTGCGTACCAGTTTCAACCGGCGTCAATCTGCCGCTGAAGGTGGCTTTGACGAAACTGGC
>CAYTNQ010000305.1:0-4119 GCA_964439175.1 uncultured Anaerolineales bacterium
TCGCGCGCGCTTCCGCCTTCAGCTCTTTGGCGCGCTCCTTCATCGCGGCTTGTTCCTCGTCCGTGAATCCCTTGGACTTCTTGTTGCTCGCGGTGGTGCTCTTGGTGGACTTTTGCGTGTTCTTCTTTGGGCTCATAACAGCCTCCTCATACTGTCTTGTGTTGGAAACCCCGCCGCCTAACGGTTTGCGGCGGACGGGGGACGGGGGTGGGCAAAAGCCAGGCTTTCACCCACCCAGGACGAAAGTGCCTATATTGTAGAACGCATATTCTGGTGTGTCAAGATAAAAATTGTCCGAATTAGCGATCATCATATGCCTTCTGCAAATCTGCGACGATGGTCTTCTTTAGATCCTTGATGTAAAGGTCAATCCGGCCGCGCTCTTCATGCTCCTAGCGCCCCTCCCTCTTATTCGGCTGATTGCCTCAGGCCGAGGAAGTTGCCATCCGCATCCTTGAGCCGGGCCACCAGCAGGCCGCCCCCCACATCCATCACATCCTGCACCACTTCGGCCCCGGCTTCCACTAAGGCTTTCAGGCTGCTCTGGATATCTGCTGTGTCGACGTAGCTGATCGGGGCGGTGAACCCTTGCGCCTGCGCGTTGGGGTCCAGGCCGATCTCCAGCTCCCCCACCCGATAGCCCACGTAATAGGCCCCATCCACGTAGGGTTCAGTGCCCAGGAAAGTGCCAAATACCTTTTTTGCGGCGCTTAAATCTTTGACGGAGTAAACGATCAACTTAATTGGCGAAGGGGTATCCATGTTTACATCTCCTTTCATTCATAATTTTCTCCTTTAGCTCATTTATTCACAGGTATTGTGAATACAATTGCAGTGTATCAAAGAGTCGGGTGGCTGGAAACAACCAAAGGATGTAGTGGGGGGTGTAGTGGGGGGTGAATTCATAAAAAAACAGGTGTCCATCGCAAAGATGGACGCCTCGACGGACCGGAGAGCTCCTGTCTTACAGGAGCCCGAGTTCTCGCGCCCTGGCCACGGCCTGGGTCCGGCTCCCCACCTCCAGCTTGCCGTAAATGTTGTTGATATGTTTTTTAACCGTACTGACGGCCACGACCAGTTCTTGAGCAATCTCTTGATTGGAATAACCGGCCGCCACCCGCCGTAAGACTTCCAATTCGCGCTCGCTTAAGGGTTCAACGAGCGGTTGTGGGGCAGTCACGGCTTCACCCAAGGCATCCAGCAGACCCAGAGCATAGGAGGTGTGCAGATCCTGGGCCACCGCTTGACGCAGCAATTCGGCCATGGGCGCGCCTTCATCCAGAAAAATACGGACAAACCCTTCCGGTTCAGCCAAGTCGAGGGCCTGTTCCAGCGCAGACAAGGCCTCCCCACCGCGATCCTGGGCGGCGAAGGTGATGGCTTGCAGGATGAGAATCTCGATCAGGCTGCCATTGCGTTCGGCTGCTGCGGCCCTCTGGTGCAGCCGGAAGAGCAGGCCCTCGGCAGCCTCCAGGTGGCCTTGAGCGATCAGCAAACGGGCCAGCGTCAAGTACTCGACTTCATAGTGATAGGTGATCGGGGTATCAGCCGGTTTCAAGCCACTGGCCTGCGCCCAGAGGTTGGCTGCAGCCAGGTCCCCCTGCGCGATCCACAGCCGGGCCTGGTAGCAGGCAGCCTGGGGCAGCGGCCAAAAACGGCTCCCCTCGTATTGTTGGTCAATTTGCAGGGCGGCTCGAATGGCCTCCTGGCTGCCGGCCACATCCCCCTGAGTGTGGCGCAGCCAGGCCAGCCAGGCGTAGCCGATAATCAAGATTCGGGGGTGGCCCCCTGCCTGCTCCAGCTCGATCCCTTTTTCCAGGTATTCCGCCGCAGTGCTTAGCTCATTGCGCTCGCGTAATAAATCGCCCAAAGCCACATACACGAAGCCAACCGCCGGGAAATGCTGCCAACCGCGCCGGGCGACCAACTCCAGCCCTTCCTGGCAAAGCTGCAACGCCTGTCCCAGGGCGCCCCGGGCCCGGAGTAATTGCGTGTTGAGGTAAATGGCCGACAAGATGCTTGACACGCGTTGAGTCGTTTGGCCGGTGGCAATGATTCCAGTGAGCAGTTGGTAAGCCGGCTCAAAGTCACCCTGAAAGTAGTGAGCAATGGCCAGATTAAAGGTGACCATGGCCCGAAGCAGCGAGTCTTGCTCAGGCAGATGGGTTAACGCCTGCCGGGATAGGGCGATCGTCGCGGCAAAATCGCCGGCTAACCGCGCCAGGTAAGCTCGTATGGCGGCGATGTGAGCCTGCACTTCGGGCGTCTGTTTGGCTTCATCCGCTTCAAGCATGGTCTCGACGGCTTCCAGCCGAGTTGCGGCCTGCTTGTTTTGCCCGCTAAGAAATAAGACCCAGCCATAATGTAGCGCTAACAGCGGCCGGGCCTGGACCTCATCCTCCGGTAAAGCGCCTAACCAGGTGAGCAGCCTGGCTAATTCGCTGCGCTCAATCATGGCCGGGGCGACCTGCTCTACCAGCGTGGCGGCCCGGCCGTACGCCTGAGCTGCCAGCGCATGCCGCACCGCCGGACCGGTTAAGCCCGCCTGCTCGTACCAGTGACTGGCGCTCAGATGCAGTGGGGTTACTCGATCGGGATAAGCCTGGTTGAGCCGGTGGCGCAGCAGGTCGGCAAAAAGCGGATGATAGCGGTACCACTGGCGTTGATCGTCGAGGGGAGTGATGAAAAGGTTAGCGTGTTCCAGATATGCCAACAGCTCTTGTGCCCTGCGAGCGTCCGGGGCTTCGGGAGGCGGGGCAACGTCTCGACCGTCCTCCGGCGCCTCGCCCCCTGGCAATATCGCCTCACACAATGGGCCGCAGAGCCGGTCCAGGATAGAGGTATACAGCAGAAAGGTTTGCACCTCGGCCGGTTGTCCCTGCAACACCTCGTCCACCAGGTAGTCCATAATGTAGTGATGGCTGCCGCTAAACTCTTCAATGAACTGAGATACAGCCGCCGCCTCTCGCTGCCGCAGTGAGAGGGCGGCCATCTGCAGGCCGGCGATCCAGCCTTCGGTGCGCCTGTCGAGGGCAGCCACTTCAGTCGCGGTTAAGCTCAGGCCGGTCACTTGCTCCAGAAACCGGGCGGCCTCGGCCGGGGTGAAGCGCAAATCGGCGCTGCGCAGTTCGTTCAACTGCCCGCTGGCTCGCAGCCGAGACAGGGATAGGTTGGGGTCAACCCGGCTGGTCAGCACCAGATGCATAAGCGGCGGGAGATGGTCAAGGAAAAAGTCCAGGGCTTGATCGATGGTTTCATTTTCGATGCTGTGGTAATCATCCAGCACCAGGATGAATCTCTCTGAGATCGCCGTCAGGTCATTGATGAGCAGCGTGAGCAGCGTGTGACTGGGTGGCAGGGGTGATGACTGAAGCAGGGCCAACACCTCTGTGCCCACTTCGGGCTGGATGGTCTGCAAGGCGGCAATCAAGTAGGTCAAAAAACGGGCCCAATCATTGTCATCTTCATCCAGCGAGAGCCAGGCCGCCGGGAGGTTGACATGCTCCAGCCAACTGCTGACCAGCGTGGTTTTGCCAAAGCCAGCCGGAGCGGAGATGAGGGTCAATTTGCCAGGCAGGCCCTCATTCAGTCGCTCCATCAGGTGCGGGCGCGGGACGAGGCTAGCCCTGAGCCTGGTCGCAGGATCGGGGCGAGTAGCCGGGATATAGAGTTTGGTCTGCAGCAAAGGCGCGTCCATACTGTCGAGTATACCACAGCCAAAAGTGAATGAAAAGCGTGTATTCATTACTTTAGAGATTCCCTCGTGCTCAACTCACCTAAAATCCTGGACACACGTGCCCTTGAGAAGGTAGTTGACGGCCAGCAGCAAAAGGGATATAGTGCATCTAAATTAGTATATAAGAGTAAACGAATTTTGTGAACTGCGAGACATAGGAAGAAGTAGACGAGTTGGGGGAGAAGCTCTCCGAAGGCGGCGAGAAAGGACCAGGGAATCACAAATACATCGTCTCAATCGTCTTCTATTGTAGAAGATATAAGGGTGCACTGAGTATGCACCCTTTCATTCACTAGACATGGCTCTCCAAGTCATAGACAGAAGGAGTAAATCCCATGGAATCGCAATTCACACAAACTGATGTGGTCGTGGTTGGCGGTGGC
>CAYTNQ010000306.1:0-4090 GCA_964439175.1 uncultured Anaerolineales bacterium
GGTTGAAGGTGCCGTCGTTGACCTTACCCACGTCGGTGACCAGACCCACCTGGAATTTCGCTGCTGCCGGGGCGGGGGCCTCAGTGGCCGGGGCTTCGGTCGCGGCTGGTGCCGGGGCTTCGGTCGTGGCTGGCGACGGGGCTTCGGTGGCTGGCGCTGGCGCACATTGAGCAGCCAGCATCGAAAGAATGACAAGCAGCCCCAACAACATCAATAGTTGCTTACGCATAGTTTCTCCTCCTTAATGTAGAGAAAACGTTATTGTGTTTACGTACTACAAGGGGAACACTTTGCCGAGAATTGAATACTGACCCTCACCTCCCTTCATTGGGAATCCAGATTTTGGGGATTGGAATGTGTGAGCCATCGAACTTCTTGCTACCTGGCGATAGCACAGACAAAAGCCCAACGCTGCCATCATTGCCATATGGTCGTGCCAGCCAGTACCCCGTCACAAAGATTAGGATGAGAGAAAGATATCCTATAAAGGTTATGTCTGGCCTATTCCCAAAAGGCCTGCTCCCCCGGCCCGCCGCCGGGGCGGGCTAGGGCAGCCCAAGGGACCTACAGGCGAAATTATTGTGGTGGGGCACTAGTGCAGAAAAGTACCACTATTATAGCCTATTTATCGTCTGGAAGCAAGGTTTACTACACTATTTTTCGGTAACTATTCAGCCTATCCGGGTCTGTCCCAAATTTGAGGACTCCTTGCACTTAAGCTGCTGACTGGAGCAACCGGTCTCGCCTTGACTCAAATCCTCCCGCAGGTTCGGCCCGCTGGCGCGAGCCACCTGTGCCGCGCCGACAGGTGCAGGCAGGGCGGGCCGAACCTGCGGGAGGATTGAAACGGAGGATGAGCAGTTGCGGCTTTGGGGAATAGGCTCCTTGATGGTACAATGGAGACAATCCAACTCAGGGGAAGATTATTGCGCACTGATAAGTCCTCTTCGTACCCCGTATACCATCCCGGCACGGGGCGGAACACTCCAGGCAAACGAAACGCCTATTTGCTGCTAACTGTGTTCGTGTCCGGTATGACCAGCCTGGGGGTAGAGCTATCTGCCTCACGGCTCCTGGATCCTTTCTTCGGCAATTCCATCATCATCTGGGCCAACCTCATCGGGCTGGTGCTCATCTATCTCTCCGTCGGCTACTGGCTCGGCGGTCGTTGGGCCGACCAGGACCCACGAGAAAGCACGCTGTATCAGATCACAGCCTGGGCGGCCTTTGCCGTGGGGGTCATCCCTTTTATTTCAGCGCCGATCTTGCGTTGGAGCGTGCTAGGCTTTGCCAGCTACAACGCGGGCATTCTGATCGGGTCGCTGCTGGGGGTGCTGGTGCTCTTCAGTCTGCCAATGACGTTGCTGGGTTGCGTGTCGCCCTTTGCCATCCGGCTGGCGGTGAGAGACGTGGCGCACAGCGGCAACGTTGCCGGCAGTATCTACGCCCTCAGTACTCTGGGCAGCATCCTGGGCACTTTCTTACCGGTGTTATTGCTTATCCCTACCATCGGCACCCGGCGCACGTTCCTGCTCTTGTCGCTCGTTCTCCTCTTTATCAGCCTGGGTGGTCTGCTGCGCCAGTCACGCTGGCGAGGGCTGGCTTACACCTGGATGATCGTTGTCATCGCAGCGCTGAGTCTCTTTTGGAGCGCCGGCCCTATCCGGGCCGACGAAAATGCCGTATTCGAAACGGAGTCGCGATACAATTACATCCAGGTGGTGAAGGAGGGTGGCGATTATTGGCTGTACCTTAACGAGGGCCAGGGCATCCACTCGGTCTACAATCCGGACTACGTGCTGGTCTATGGCATCTGGGACTATTTTTTGATGGCACCTTATTTCAATAATCCTCCCTACACGTCCGACCGGGTGGACAATCTGCTGCTCATCGGATCGGCGGCCGGGACCATCCCCCGCCAATACACCGCCGTTTACGGCGACATTCCCATTGACGGCGTGGAAATCGATCCGCGCATTATCCAGGTCGGTCGCCAGTGGTTTGACATGAACGAGGCGAATCTGAATGCCGTCGCCGCCGATGGGCGTTATTATCTGGCTAATGTGGATAAACGCTACGACGTGATCGGCGTAGATGCCTACCGCCCGCCCTACATTCCTTTTCACCTGACGACGGTGGAGTTCTTCACCCAGGCCCGCGAGCACCTGACCGAAGAGGGAGTGGTGGTCGTCAACGCCGGACGCACGGCCACCGACTATGCCCTTGTGAACGTGCTGGCCAGCACTATGAAGGCTGTCTATCCCAGCGTGTACGTGTTGGATGCCCTCGATTATGGGGGCGATCTGGGCAACAGCCTGGTAGTAGGCACCGTCCAACCCACCCGCCCCGGCAATCTGGCGGCCAACGCTGCGCTGATGGAGGATCCTTTGTTACAAGATGTGGCTGCCCGGTCACTCAGCACCCGTTTATGGGAGGTGCGCTGCACCGGTGGCGAAACATGGCTGCCGGCCAGCCCGACCACAACCACGATCCCCGTCGAAACCTGTACGTCCCCTTTCACCGACGACAAAGCCCCGGTGGAGCAAGTAGTGCACGGGTTGGTCCTTCGTTACTTGATGGGGCAATGAACCAGGGAATTCCCCTGTGCAGGCCTGCCCCGAGGGCGGCCCCGAGGGGGGACCGTGGGCAGGACTCAGCCCGGGCCGGGGGGAATCAGGACGCAGGGAACGGGCAGGAATGGTTCACGAGAGACAACATGACTGCACTACGATTCTGTTTGCTGATCATGGGGTGTCTGCTATTTGCCGGGTGTGGGCCGGGCTCCACGCCTGAGGGGCCCACCGTCGCCACGCTGGCCGGCAGCGGTAAAACCGGGCCGTTGGGTGGCGGCTATGCTGACGGGCCAGCCCTTGAGGCTCAGTTCCACGATCCGATGGGGCTGGTCTTCGACGCGGATGGCAACCTGTACGTCAGTGGCTGGGTCAACCACCGCGTTCGGATCGTCACTACTGAGTGACACCTCAAAAACAACTCGATTCATTTGAAACACGCCCATTTTCAATGTTGGAAACTGGCCGCTTTTCCCTGTAGGATGCAGCATGCTGCGCCTTGCTAGGCCTTTGGTACTAGAGGGTCCAGGTTGCCTACTTTATGGCAACAATCTTAAATTAATTATGTCTAATAACTATTGCAATTAACAGAAAAACTTAATATAATATAATAGAAATAACAGTTATGTTGAGGTCTGAGGGGGAGAGGCCCTCAGGTCTTGGCCTTAGTAGCCGGCCGGCGTTGGGGAGCGCAGGTCGCGTCCGAAAAAGGAGGGTATCTATGCGTAAAGTGATATTGATTTTGGGGTTGGTCTTGCTTTTACAGTTGGCTCTAGTGCCTGTAAGCTCCGCGGCGCCTCCCCCCTCGGGGGGCTTCTGGCACTATGTGCGGTATGGGGAGACTCTATTCTCCATTGGCCGGCTGTATGGTGTGAATGCCTACACCATCTGCTCGGTAAACGGGCTCTACAATTGTAACTACATCTGGGCTGGCCAGTCGTTGTGGATCCCAACGTATGTGTATCCGGGACCCTATCCAGGGCCGTATCCGGGGCCGTATCCAGGGTGTACTGCCTATCACACTGTGAGATATGGCGAAACGTTGTACAGCATTGGTCGTTGGTATGGTGTGAGCCCGTATGCCATCGCCGCTGCTAACGGGATTTATAATATGAACCTGATCTATGCCGGGCAACGCCTGTGCATCCCCGATCCATAAGCATACACAGCGATGGCCATCTTCAATAAATAGGCCGGAGGCATAAACCTTCGGCCTGTTTGCTTTCTGGGCAGACTGGAAAGTTGTGGGGCGGGGAAAAGTCTGCCCCACTCTGCACTGTCTCATCCGGTGGCCAGGCGCAGCAAGGCCTCCGGCACCCACAACCTTCCAACGCCCATAAAAGCCAGGCTGGTGGAGAGAACGAAGATCAGGGCACTGGCCGCGATGAGCACCTTATCGGCGCGGCGGTAGGTGAGTTGGCGCACCCAGGTACGCGGTCCGACGCCGAAGGCCCGCAGGTCCATAGCGTCGATGATGTCCTCAGCGCCGACGATGGCGTTGATAGTCACCGGCACTAACA
>CAYTNQ010000307.1:0-4047 GCA_964439175.1 uncultured Anaerolineales bacterium
ATCATGGCTTCGTCAAACTTGTCGGTTTGAGGCGGAGCTTCGTTAGGTAGTTACAAGAAAGCTACTTTTGGCACAAGATGCGGTAAGGGTCCCCTGCATTAAAAGCAGCCGACCTCATATCCGGGCGCTCTCGCGCCCAGCGGAGGTCGGCATATTGGTAAAGACCCGGCTTCATCGCAGGGGACTATGAATAGTACCAAAGTACTGTATGCCTATTCTAACAAAACCGGCAGGCAATGTCAAGGGTTTGTTAGAATAGATCTGCTCATTCGTTGGTTTTTTCCTGCCATGTCCCCTACATAATAAACGAGATTCTTCGTCGCTGCGCTCCTCAGCCTGTCCCCTGGTCCGCGTGGCGGAGCCAGGACGGGCTGGACGGACAGTTCAGGGAATGACAAAGTCTCGTTGTAGTACTATTATCACTCTATTATACCACACACTACTTACAAAAAACTTAACTGGCGGCCCGTTTGAGGGCTGAAAATCGTCTTTTTGGAAATTCTAATTAATTTCTAATAGTTATGTCTACTGCAGCCCTGTTTTCCACGATGTGCCACAGCGCCCTGGCCTCTGAGGACGGCTCCAGGCCCAGCTCGGCCAGGGTCTCGCGCCAGCGAGCGACCTGCCGCCACGCCAGATCGCGGCGCCCCCGGGCCAGATAGCCAGCCACCAGGGTGCGTTGGGCCGGCTCGTCGGCAGGATCAACGGTCAGCAACTTCTCCAAATAAATCGCGGCTTCGCCCTCCTCCGCCTGGGCGACCAGCCGGCGCAGCGCATCCGCGTATAATCCTTCCAACGCCCGCTGATCTGCTTCAGCTTCGGGGGGTAACGCCCAGCCCATGTCTTCCATGTAAGACCCTCGATATAGAGCCACCGCCTCTCGCAGCGCCGCCGGCTTCCCGATGGCCACCAATGCCCGGAAGGCGCGGACGTCCAGCCAGTGGGGTGCGTCGGCGTTGAAACAGTACCGACCCAGTTCGTACCGGACGTAATGCATCCCATGACCTGCGCGAGGTCCCGGCTCCAGGGCACGCCGCAGGCGGTGCAGGGTGACGTGAAAGACGTTGGCCGTTTCCCCGGGCAGGCGATCCGGCCACAGCACCGTTGAGATTTCCTCGCGCGTGGCCCCGGCCGGGCCTTTCCAGAGCAGATAGGCCAGCAAGCCCTTGGCCTTCTCGGTGCCCCACGCCGCTTCCGGCAGCGGCTCTCCTTCTCGAATCACCCGTAACGGTCCCAGAAGCCGGATGTCCAGGGGGGTCCCGGCCGGGGAAAGAGGTTGTCGCTCCCGGGCGGTCAATACCTGGTGCACCGAGGCAACCACTTTCTCCTCCAGTCGCCGCAGTGCCTGGTCGTGGAGGCGCGCCGCCTCCAGGTACCCGTTGCGTTGCTTGCGCAGGCGCGTCATGTGCCCGGTGGCATCCAGGCGTTCCGCCAACTCGGCGCAAAGGATCAGCTCTTCGGAGGTAAACGTCCTCCCATCCTGCTTCTCCCCCAGCGCCAACACTCCACTCGAAGCCGGGTCAGCCGTCAGGGGGCATAACAGGGCCACGTCCCGCCAGCCGGGCTCTGTTTGCTGGTGGGGCAACGAGGCTGCTACCAACCGGGGCTCCCTTCCCCGCAGCGGCAGTTGGCGCACCGGGTCCCCAGGCTGCACTGGCACTTTCCCCTGGACGGTGTGCACCGTCCACGTTCCCGGTGGGGAATCCGGATCGGAAAGCGCCACGTATCCACCCCGTACGCGCAAAGCCGCACAGAGCGCCCCCAGCAACTCAGCCTGCAATTCCTCGATGTCTGGTGTCTCGGCCAACGCTTCGACGAGATGATAGGTCATCATCCGCTGCTGGCGCTCGGTCCGAAAAAGCCATTTATCCAGCCGGGTCATGGCCCAACGCCTGACGACCGGGAAGGCGATGGCAATGGTCATCACCAGAATGCCGGTGGCCAGGGGGTAGGGAAAAGGCGTGTAAGCCGCCAGCCAGTGATCCAAAGTGTGGGCCAGGTAGAGAGCCACCAGCCCCACGGCGGCCGCCAGCGCCGAATAGAAGAGTTCACGCCGGGCCATAGGACGCCCCACGAATGACCCATAGCGCAGCACGGCGCTGGCATAGAAGAAAGCGGCCAGGATCAACAGGGCATCCCCCACTTCATGAGGAATCCGGTCGGCATCCTGGGTGAGGACGATGATCCAATCAATCACACCGCTCAAGATAACCAGGCTGGTAGGTATGAGAAGATACAGAATCTGGTGGCGGAAGGAGGGGGAGAGAGTCGCCCGGTAGCCGGCGACCAGGCCGGCGGCGCCGCCTATCACCTCCAGCGCAAAGAACCCAGCGTAGACATCCATCAGCGGCCCCGGCAGCGGCCCAATGATGAGCGGCGGGAGGCGATACAGGGGACCCGCCACTAACAAATTGGTGAACAAAGCAGCCAGCGCGAACCCGGCGCTGAGTAAATAGGCGGGGGCCAATACCCAGGGCCGATATCGTCGCCAGGCCGGGGGGAAGTAGAAAGACACCAGATGCAGGTAAAAGGCGGGGCTGAAGCTGATGGCGGTCCACTTCCAGCGCAGCGAGAAAGGCGTAATGGAAGGCGGAGGCGTTGGCCCCGAAAATAGAAAGAGACTGCTCAGATAATAGCTGACGAGGGTCGAGCAAAACGCGCCAAAGATCCAACTGATGAGCCGGCGCGGATTGCGGGTAACGACGTGGATAGCCAGGCCCAGGTAGACGACAATCGCCACAGACGCCGTGAGCATAAACAGGGTCGCGCGCGCCATAATGACCCTCTCCTCTTTAGAGTGTGTCTGAAAAGTAAGGTGGGGCAGCCTTTTCAGGCAGCTTCTTACATATTTGACGAATGACGAATGATGAATGATGAAGGACGAATGACGAATGACGAAAATAATGTACCTATATAAATAAACGACAGGTAATTCGATTTTCGTACATGTATCTAATCAAAAAATGCTGAGACCTCTCTAAGGAGAGGTCTCGCGCCTGGTCAATCCATTTCATACCACTACTCATTGAACAATGCCCCTACCGAAATGCCCAGGTGGATGCGGCGGATGACCTCGGCCAGCAGCGGGGCGATAGAGAGGACGGTGATGTTAGGCAACTGTTTGCGTGGTGGCAGAGGGACGGTGTCGGTGACGACAATCTCTTCGATGGGGATGCTAGACAGCCGCTCCACGGCCGGGTCGGAGAAGATGGGGTGGGTGACGCACACAAACACCTGATGGGCGCCGGACGCCTTGAGGAAGACGACGGCCTGGGTCACGGTGCCGGCGGTGTCAATCTCGTCGTCGAAGATGATGACATTTTTGCCTTCCACCTCCCCGATGATATTCAAGGCCTCAGATTTGCTGCCATTTCGCCTTTGCACGCGCCGCTTCTCGATGACGGCCAGGGGCACCTCCAATGCCTCGGCGAAGTTGCGGGCTCGCTTGGTGGCGCCGATGTCGGCAGCAATGACCACCGCGTCCGGGATCTTCTTGGCCCGAAAATGGTCACTGAGCATGTGGAAGGCGGTCAGTTCGTCCACCGGGATGCTGAAGAAGCCCTGGATCTGACCGGCGTGCAAGTCCAGGGTGAGAAAACGGCCGGCGCCGGCCGTCGAGATGAGATCGGCCACCAGTCGGGCGGTGATGGGCACCCGGGGTTGATCTTTTTTATCGGTACGTCCATAACCATAGTAAGGCACCACCGCCGTAATGCGTCCCGCCGAGTCGCGGCGCAGCGTGTCCATCATGATCAAGAGTTCCATCAGATTGTCATTCACCGATGCCGTGGTCCCATCTTCGTGCTCGGTAGCGCAGGTCGACTGGATCACGAACACGTCCTTGCCCCGCACGCTGGCGTGCAGCCGGCAAAAGATGTTTTGATTGGGGAACTTGAAGACATCGGCTCCAATGAGAGGTACGTTTAACTCGCGGCTGATGGCCTCGGCCAGGGGCCGGTTGGCCGTCCCGCTCAAGAGTGCAATCTCACCATACATAGTACTGGACACAACACCCCTTTGTATTTTGTCTTGGTGACGCGGATCACA
>CAYTNQ010000308.1:0-3937 GCA_964439175.1 uncultured Anaerolineales bacterium
CCCCCAGCCCCTCCCCGCGTCGGGGAGGGGAGCAATCTCCCCCCTTCCCTGGTAGCCTGTCCCTGCCAAGGGAGGAAGGGGCCGGGGGTTAGGTCTGCCCCCGAAGTGAAATGCACCCATCATCGCGAAGATGTTTGCAGATTATGCATGAATCTGTTATAATGTACAGTACAAATGTTCTATTTAGGAGAAAGTGACCGATGCGCGAAATCGCCGTGGCCGTTGTACAGATGCAACCTAAACTCTACGAGGTGGGGGATAACCTCATTCGTATGACGGAATTCATCGAGAAGATTTGCCTGGAGCAACGGGTGGATCTGATAGTCTTCCCCGAATTGATCACCACCGGTTACGAATGTGGGGTCCGCTTCACCGACCTGGCCGAGAAGGTCCCGGGCCATAGCGTCAACCTGATGGCGCAGCAAGCGACTGAATTCAGCACCCACATCGTCTTTGGCATGGCGCTTAAAGAGAAAGTGGAGAGTATCATTTATAACGCCGCTATCCTGGTCGGCCCCGACGGCGAAGTGATCGGCGATTACCGCAAGGTACACCCGCGCGGTGAAGAGCGGCTGGCCTTCCGGCCTGGCTTTCGCTATCCGGTGCTGGAGACCGGCTTTGGGGCGGTGGGCTTGATGCTGGGCTGGGACATGGCTTTCCCCGAAGTTGCCCGTTCGCTGGCGCTGGATGGCGCCGAGATCCTGTGTCTGTGCGCCAGTTGGGAGCGCCCTCACAGCGAGGAGTGGAACGCCTTTGCGCTGGCCCGCGCCTTTGAAAATTCGATCTTCGTCGCCGCCGCCAACCGCATCGGCGAAGAGCCCAGCTATACCTTCTTCGGCCAGAGCATGGTTGTCGGCCCGCGTGGCGAGGTATATAGCTCCATGGACGAGGAGATCGAAGGTTACGCCCTGGCCCGGCTTGACCTGGACGAGGTGCGTCGCCTGCGTGAGGAATATCAACTCTTCCAACTGCGCCAGCCCACCACCTATCGAGCCATTGTTCGCAAGTATTGACTTGAAACCCCGCCTGAGACTCGGGGTGCTCTGGGGACTCTTGATCCTGAGCGCCTGCCGGCCGTCGCCTGGCTGGCACTGGGAGCGTGCCGAAGCCGACCTGCCCCGCCAGGCGGTGGTGCTGGCGTTAGCAGTTGATCCATTGGACCCTACCCAACTATGGGCCGGGTATTATGCGCCTGGGGGGTTAGCTACCAGCCATGACGCCGGCAGAACGTGGATCACTGGCGCCGAAGGGCTGGGCGACAACCCCGTTTTTGACCTGCTTTCTTTGCCGGATAGCCATCTTTGGGCGGCGACCCGGGACGGCCTGCTGGAGAGCGCCGATGGCGGAGCGAGCTGGAGACCGGCGGCTGGTGACTTGCCTCCGGCGGCGGTCTTCGTCCTGGCGGCCGACAAGGTTGGCCACGTCTACGCCGGGCTCGACGGCGCCGGGCTTTATATGGCGGAGCCGGAGGGAGACATGTGGATGGTCCTGGCCCACGATGAGCCGCTGGCGACGGCGGCTGTCCTCTCGCTGGCGGTCTCGACCGATGGAACACAACTGTATGCCGGCACCGCCGGCCGGGGCCTGTTTTCCAGCCAGGACGCCGGGCACGCCTGGACGGCTGCCTTCTCCGGTGATTACGTTCCCAACCTGGCTCTCAATCCCTTCCGTCCCACGACGGCCGTCGCCAGCCTGCGCGACCGGCTGGTCCGCACCCATGACGGTGGGGGGTCGTGGGACGTATTGCCTGTCCCCTGGGCGCGGGATGAGGTGGTTTCCCTCCTGTGGCTGGCCGATCCCTTAACGGGGGCAGCCGGGATACTTTGGGCTGGGAGCGGGCAGGGCCAGGTCTATCGCAGCCAGGATGGGGGTGATACCTGGGTAATGGCGGGGAACGGCGTGCCGACTCAAGGGGGTGTGCTGGCCCTGGCGACGACGGGTGGCCGGCTCCTGGCCGGCACCTGGAACGGCGTCTACGCCACGGACGACGGCGGTCACAACTGGGCGTTTCTCACGCCGTCGTTAGGCGTCCCCTATGCCAACACGCTCCTCACCGCCGACGCGGGGCTGCTGCTCGGCACTCGCGCCGGTCTCTTTCGCTGGCAGCCGGATGTGCGCCGCTGGACAAGCGTGACGACGATGTACCCGCAGGATGTGGAGCATTCGCCAGGTGTGGGGTACTCTCAGGATAGAGATTTCCCCGCCGGAGGTGTGACAGCCCTGGCGGTCGCCCCATCGGACCGGCGCGTGGTTTACGCTGGGGCCGCAGCCGGCGGGGTGTATCGCAGCGACGATGGCGGGGCAAGCTGGACGCGCGTGCCCTCGGATCTGGAGGTGGGCATCCGCGCGCTGGCTATCGACCCGGATGATGCCGATCACGTTTACATGCTGGCTGCCTGGGAGCGTATGTACGAAAGCGCTGACGGCGGGCAAAGCTGGCAGGCGCGCTGGGCAGGACTAAGTGTGACTACCGAGTCCATCAGCCTGGCTATAGACCCACTACATCCCGCGACTCTGTATCTGGGCGCCGATACCGGTCTCTATCGCAGCCGGTATGCGGGCGAGGACTGGCGACCCGTGGGCCGTCCCTTGGACGAGCAGACGGTATTGGCCCTGCAGGTTATGCGTTCAGCCGAGCACTCGGGCCAAAGCCCTCAAGACGGGGTCTCAGCCCCTCGACCTGCTCTGGGAACTGGAGAGGGGACCTCGGTTCTTTACATTGGGGCGACCCGGGGCGCCTATCGCAGTTGCGATGGTGGCGACACCGTCGAGCCCTGGGGGCGTGGGCTGGAGGAAGTGTCGGTGACGGCTTTTTTGTTCGACCCTAACGATCCGGGCACTGTCTACGCCGGCACGGCTTACGCCGGGCTCTACCAATCGTTAGACGCGGGGGAGACCTGGCAGCCTATTGGCCCTCCTGAGTTAGCGGATGAGGTGGTAGAGGCTATGGCCTGGGGGCCGGGGGGTGAGTTGTTTGTGGCGTCGGCGGGGGGCGTGTGGGTGGGAAGAGACTGAACTACAGGGAGGATGGTATGGCAAAACCCAGAGTCTTCGTTACCCGTCTCATCCCCGAGGTGGGGCTGGAGATGGTTACCGGCGTGTGCGATGCCGACGTGTGGCAGGAAGAGTTGCCGCCACCAGCGGATGTCTTGCTGGCGCGGGTGCACAATGTGGATGGCATCCTGTCGCTGTTGACCGACAGGATTGACGCCCAGGTGATGGATGCCGCCGGTCCGGAGCTGAAGGTCATCAGCAATTACGCCGTTGGCTTCGACAATGTTGACATAACGGAAGCGACCCGGCGCGGTATTCCCGTAGGCAACACCCCTGGCGTGCTGACGGATACCACCGCCGACTTTGCCTTTGCGCTGCTCATGGCCGCTGCCCGGCGTGTGGTGGAAGGGGACAGATTCACACGAGCCGGACGCTGGAAAACCTGGGGTCCCAAACTGTTGCTGGGGCAGGACGTAACCGACGCCACGCTGGGCATCATCGGCTTTGGGCGCATCGGCAAGGGCATGGCCAAACGAGCGACCGGCTTCGACATGCGGGTGCTCTACCACGATCCGTACTGCAAGGATGACCCCTACGCTGATCAGATTGGTGCCGAATGCGTGGACCTGGAGACTCTCTACGCCGAAGCCGATTTTGTCTCCGTCCACACACCGCTGACCGGAGACACCTATCACCTGATCGGCGCTGAGACCCTGCGCAAGATGAAACCTACGGCGCTTCTCATCAACACGGCTCGGGGCCCGGTGGTAGATCTCGACGCCCTCTACCAGGCGCTGACCCAGGGCGAAATCGCCGGGGCTGCCCTGGACGTGACCGAGCCGGAGCCTATCCCACCTGGCAGCCCGCTGCTGGCGTTGGACAACGTCATCGTCACACCCCATACTGCCAGCGCCAGCGTGGCCACCCGGGGCAAAATGGCGAC
>CAYTNQ010000309.1:0-3883 GCA_964439175.1 uncultured Anaerolineales bacterium
CCTTCTTCCAGGCGCTGAGCGGCTGGGTGCACAGGCCGCTGGCCATGCTGGGCGGTTTCCTGGGCTACGCCATCTGGGTGATGCTGGCGGCCAAGCTGCTGGGTGGCAGGGGGCGGCTGCAGGAGTTTCTGGGCACGGGCGCGCTCTCCTCTGTGCCGTACCTGTTGCTGATCCTGCAGAAGGTGCCCTGTCTGGGTAGCGTTCTGGGCGTTGTGGCCTGGATCTGGAGCGCGATCATCTTGATCGCGGCCACGGCGGTGGCACATGGCTGGGCGGTGCCTTTGACGACGGCCGAGGGTGTGGTCGAGCGCTATGAGGTGAGCTGGGGTAAAGCAGTCCTGGCCGTGATCCTGCCCGTGCTGGCGCTGGCCGTGCTCGCCATCTTCGGAGTTACCGTTTTCGCGGTGATCATCGCCGTAGCGACCTAGCGCCGTTTCACACAACATACGATGAAATTGTGGCAGGCTAGTGCCCTGTCAAGGCTAAATTGACGGGTAATTTTGACCCCATGGCGCTGGTTCTTACTCGTCGAATCATCATTGACAGGGCACTAGAGGAGCTAAGGTTTATGCAAGTATTAGTAACTGGTGGAGCAGGTTATGTCGGCAGCCACACCTGCTTGGAGCTGTTGCAAGCAGGACATGAAATTATCGTGGTGGATAATCTCACTAACAGCAAAGAAGAGTCCCTCAAGAGGGTCCAAGAGCTGACTGGAAAGTCGCTGAGATTCCATAAGGTCGATCTGCTCGATAAAGCGACTCTGGACACCGTCTTCGAAAGCTACTCGATTGAAGCGGTGCTTCACTTCGCCGGACTCAAGGCGGTGGGTGAATCAGCGACGATTCCTCTCCGCTACTACCATAACAACATCACGGGCACGTTGATCTTGTGCGAAGTGATGCAGGAACACAATGTCCGGAATTTCGTCTTCAGTTCATCCGCCACGGTTTATGGGGAGCCTCATAAGGTTCCGATCACAGAGGATTTTCCACTCTCCGTGACGAATCCCTATGGTCGCTCAAAGTTGATGATTGAAGACATCTTGCAAGATCTTCATCGTGCTGACGAAAGCTGGAACGTGGCCATATTGCGCTATTTCAATCCGGTGGGGGCGCATTCCAGCGGTCGGATCGGGGAAGATCCCAATGGAATCCCTGACAATCTCCTGCCATATATTGCCCAGGTAGCTATTGGCAAGCTCCCTGAACTCTTCGTGTTTGGGGATGACTATCCGACCCATGATGGCACAGGCATCAGAGACTACATTCACGTGGTCGATCTGGCGCGGGGACATCTGAAGGCGCTGGATAAGCTCACGTCAAATCCTGGCGTGGTTACGTACAACCTGGGCACCGGGCGGGGTTACACTGTTCTGGAGGTTGTCGCTGCGTTTGAAAAAGCCTCGGGGAAGATGATACCCTATCAAATTGTTGGGCGTCGTCCGGGGGATGTTGCGTCATGCTATGCTGATCCAACAAAAGCGAGGAGAGAGCTGGGTTGGTCGGCCCGCAGGGGTATTGATGAGATGTGTGCTGATGTGTGGCGTTGGCAATCCAACAATCCAAATGGTTACGAGGAGGAGATGTGTTGAAACCTGCACTCATCGTCATGGCAGCCGGTATAGGAAGTCGTTACGGCGGATTAAAGCAGATGGACCCTATCGGCCCTCATGGTGAAATCATCATCGACTATTCTGTTTATGACGCACTCGACGTGGGGTTTGGAAAGGTTATCTTTGTCATCAAGGAGGAATTGCAGGGATCATTTCGCGAAAGGGTGGGTAAAGCTATAGAGGAGCGGTGTGAAACTGCTTACGTATTTCAAAGAATTGAAGATGTGCCCCAAGGTTTCGAAATCCCACCCAACAGGCAGAAGCCCTGGGGGACCGGGCACGCGACACTTATTTGTAAGAATGAGGTCCATTCTCCCTTCGCTGTGATTAATGCCGATGATTTCTATGGACGTTCTTCATTCCAGATCCTTTACGATTATCTGAAAAGTGCAGAGGACCAGGCCGGGGTATACGATTACTGCATGGTCGGCTACGCGCTGGAAAACACCCTGACAGAACATGGCTCTGTAGCTCGCGGTGTATGCACCGTAAACCAGGATGGGTATCTGGTAGAGATTCACGAACGTACCCGGGTAGAGAAGTTGGGTGACAGTGTCAGGTACACTGAGGATGGTGAGGACTGGATCGAGATACCCAAAGGAAGTATTGTCTCCATGAACATGTGGGGGCTCACTCCCAGCCTGTTCTCGGAGCTAGAAGTTCGCTTCCTCCAATTCCTTCAAGAGAACAGCAGCGACGTAGAAAAGGCGGAATATTTTCTTCCCAACGTGGTGAATGACCTGGTCAAAGAGAAAAAGGCGAGGGTCAAGATCCTGCCGACGGATGAGAGATGGTTTGGAGTTACCTACCAAGGAGACAAGCCCAGAGCCAAGCAAGCCATAAGAGACCTGATCCGGCGTGGAGTTTATCCAGACAACCTGTGGGGTAACGTCAAATGAAGCCTGACTTTGAAGAAATCGTCGAGCACTTCAAATGTGGTGGCACCGACTGAGAGACGGAACCTTAATCAAGCTGTATTAAATGTGGCGAGTTGCCGGGGCAGGTTGCGGTTGCTGGTCAACGACGGGGCGCGGCTGTGGAACGCTGCGATCGTCACCCAGTCCGTGAGTTAGCTTTGTGCACTGTCCATTGGAACTTCCACTTGCTTGAGTAACTCCCGCACCACCTCTGCCGTGGTCTCACCGCCGAGGGCATTTTCCGGATTCATCACCATACGGTGCGCCAGACATGCCACCGCCACGTGTTTAACATCATCAGGAATGACAAAATCCCGCCCGCGCAACGCCGCGTGCGCCTGAGCGGTGCGAAAGAGGGCCAGGCTGCCGCGCGGGCTGGCACCGAGCGCCAGGGCGGGGTGGTCTCGGGTGGCATGGACCAGATTTAAGATGTAGCGACGCACACTCTCCACGACGTGCACCTGGCGGACCTGTCGTTGAAGTTCAGGCATTCGTCCCCCATCCACAGCCTGATCGAGGGCTTCAATGGGGTGGGCCAGTTGCTGCATCTGCATCATCGCATCTTCATCGGCGAAGTCCGGGTAGCCGATACTCAGCCGCATGAGGAATCGGTCCATTTGAGCTTCCGGCAGGGGAAAGGTCCCTTCAAATTCGATCGGGTTCTGGGTCGCCAGCACCAGGAACGGCCTCGGCAAGGGATAAGTCACCCCATCCACGGTGACCTGGCTCTCGCCCATCGCTTCCAGTAAGGCGCTCTGGGTCCGGGGTGTGGCTCGATTGATCTCGTCGGCGAGCAGGATGTTGCTGAAGGCCGGTCCGGGCCTGAACTCAAACTCACGCGTTTTCTGGTTGAAGACTGAGACCCCGGTCACATCGTTCGGCAACAAATCGGGCGTACACTGCAGCCGTTTGAATTCGAGCGCCGTCGTGATTGCGAACGCCCGCGCCAGCATAGTCTTGCCGGTTCCCGGCGCATCCTCGATCAGCACGTGTCCTTCGCACAACAACGCAATCAACACGAGCTCGATGGCGGCACGTTTTCCGACGATCACTTTCTCGACGTTGTTGATCACGGCATCGGCAAAAGCCTGGACTTCACCAACAGCCCCGCCCCTAACTTCACCTTTCGACACCATCTCGGCTACTCCTTTTGTTCAACCCCGACACTGCTCTGCCCAGTCACGCCAGCCAATCTTCCCTTGAAACGATGGCGCAACGACTCCCAACTTTTCAGGATCCAAATCAGGCGCAGCCGCCAGCGCAATGCCTGCCATTGGTACAAGACGTGAGAGTCCTGGGCGACCTGCGGCTGAGAAGGGCGATAGCTGGCGCGCACGATCCCGTCGATAATCGA
>CAYTNQ010000310.1:0-3818 GCA_964439175.1 uncultured Anaerolineales bacterium
GCAAATCAGCAAACACCTGCCCCATACCACACCGGTGGCGTGGCACAGGTGCCGCAGGTGCGGGTCAGCAAATCAGCAAATACGCAGTACGCAGTACGTAATACGCAACACGCAATCTCTAATACCCAGAGGGCACGATGTACCCAATCTCCAATCTCCACCCTGATTGCCTGCCTGGCCCTGGTAGCCTATGCCTGGCCGGCCACGTCGGCGCTGCTGAACGACTCTGGCCCGGATTACGATACGGCTTTCGGCTATGTGCGCGATCACTGGCAGGCGGGGGATGCGGTTCTGACTGGCACCCCGGCTGCTGCCGCGATTTACCTGAGCCGCAATGATTATTACGCCGTGCGTGGCACGGGGGGGTATGCCTACCGCATTTTGCAGCGGGATGGGGAAAAGGTGGACCGCTGGATGGGCTCTCCCTGGTTGGAAACGGATGAAGAGATCCACGCGGCCCTCAGCGCTTCGCCGCGGGTGTGGCTGGTGCTGGAACGTTGGGGCTTGATCAACGAGTACTATTCGCCCCTCACCATGCAGCGCATCCTGGCCATGACCGACTTTGTGCGAGAGGACAACGGGATGGTCGTGTTGCGTTCACGGCCGGCTGCGCCGCTCATCCCCGAGAATCCGGGCATCCGCCTGGCTGTGGATTTTGACCACCAACTGAGCCTGGGGGGGTATGATCTGGCCTGGCAGAGAGTAGGCGACCCGGGTCAGGAAAAGCGTGAGCTGGGTCTGGTCCTTTACTGGCAGCCATTCAGCCCACTGCCTTATGACTATACGGTCTTCGTCCACCTGCGCGACGGGGCCGGGAACAACGTGGCCCAGGCCGACCACCAACCCCTGGCGCCGGTTTATCCTCCCACCCTATGGCCCGTCGGCCAGATTGTTCGCGAGCGCAGCATTTTGACTCTGCCGGAAGAAGTGCCCGCGGGCAGCTATAGCCTATGGGTCGGGCTCTACCGTTTGGATACGATGGAACGCTTGCCCATTGTGGACGACCGCAGTGGCGAAAACGCCGTGTTGTTGGGCCAGGTGGTCGTTCCATGAGGTATCTGCGCACTCACTGGGGCTGGATTTTGCTCACCCTGGTGGCACTGTTGCCCCGCCTGTGGGAGCTTGACCGCTTCATCACCCCGGACGAAATTTTGTTCCTGGATCACGCGTGTCAATTTTTGGGAGGATTAGCCAGCGGTGACTTTTCGCTGACGCTGGGTATTGGTTACCCGGCGGTGACGCTGGCCTGGGTGAGTGCCCTGGGGCTGTTGGTCTTATTGGGACTATCCCGACTGGGCTTGGGACCAACGTATCTCATCGGCAGTTCGTCGTCGGCAAACTTGTCCTTGAGTCAATTTCTGGCCGGCGCCGAGGCACAGCCTCTACCCTATTACATCGCAGGCCGGGTTGCGACTGCTCTGCTGGTCACGGTACTGCTGCTCCTGTTCTACGCCCTGGGCCGTCGCCTTTTTGCGCCGGCGGCTGGGACACAAGGTTCTCGGAGCGGACAGGGTGACGTGGCTCTGCTCGGCGCGCTGCTCCTGGCGCTGGACCCCTTTATGCTGGGCTATTCGCGTTTGATGCACATCGCCGCCCCCCTGGCATTGTTGATGCTCCTGGCGGTGATGGCCTGGTTGCTGTGGCTCCAGGAGAGTCGAAAACGCTGGCTGTGGCTGGCCGGCCTGTTCAGTGGCCTGGCGATCTTGACCAAGACCACTGCGCTGCTGTTGCCCCCTCTTTTTCTTGGCTTGTCGGGGGTGATGTGGTTGTCTGTAGGTCCCCTTTTGAGAGGGGGGGGAACCCGCCGGGCGTGGTGGCGCCGGGTCTTCATTGGATGGCTGGGGGTAATCGGCCTCGCCGCCCTGATTTTCTTTGCTTTGTGGCCGGCCGCGTGGCAGGACCTCAGGGCACCGCTGGCGCTGACCTTTAATAAGCTGTGGGTAGATAAGGCGGCCGGAGAGGGCAATCTGGGCATGTTCTGGATGGGGCGCTTCGTCGAAGATCCTGGCCCGGGCTTCTACCTGGTGGCACTGTTGCTCAAGCTGTCGCCCTTGATGCTGATCGGACTGGTCTTCAGCCTCGTTTCGCCCCGCCCGGGACGTGGCCGGGGCGTCGAATGGAGCCTGTGGACCTATGCCCTTTTGTATCTGTTGGCGATGACCATCGCTACCAAAAAAAGCGTGCGTTATATGCTGCCCGCCTTCGCCGCCTTCGCTCCCCTGGCGGCTTGTGGCTTGTTGCGTCTCGGCCGCTGGGCCGCTAACGCAGTGCCCCCCTGGCGCCAAGAGGGAGCATTGGGGCGAATGCCCCTCTTGGCGGGTTTGAGCCTGTTATTGCTGGGCTTTTCGCTCCCTTATGCGCCCTATTACTTCAGTTACTACAATCCTCTGCTCCTGGGCTGGCGATGGGCGCCTCAGGCCATGCTGGTGGGGTGGGGCGAAGGGCTGGGAGATGCAGCACGCTATCTGAACCGCCAGCCGGACGCGGCGCAAGCCACGGTTGCCGCCTGGTACGATTGGACTTTTGCCCCTTTCTTCGTGGGACAAACCCTCCCCCTTTCCAGCGAGAACGCCATGCGCGCCGATTACACCGTCTTCTACGTCAACCAGGTGCAACGCAACATCCCGGATCCCAACCTGATCACCTATTTCCAACGCCGGCTGCCCGACCACGTAGTGCGGTTGAACGGCGTTGACTACGCCTGGGTCTACCCGGCCATCAGCCGCGACGGCCCGCTCCCGGCCGGTGCCATCCCTGTGGGCGTGCCGATGGGCGGCGTAGTCTCACTGGAGGGGCTTACGGTGCGATCTGCCGCCCTGGATCAGGGGGTGATTGTCAGCCTGTATTGGCGGCCCTTGCGGTCTGCCCTGCCCGATTATTTCGTCTACGTGCGCGCTGTCGACGACGCGGGCCAGATTCACGCCCGGGCCGACTCGCCGCCGGTGATGGGCTTCTGGCCCACCTCGCGCTGGGAGGTGGGCAAACTGGTGGCCGACGAGCAGGTGTTGTCCCGGCCGCCTGAAACCAAGCCGGGCACGTATCACCTGGAAGTGGGTATGTACGATCCCCAGACGTGGGCGGTGCTGGAGCCTGCCAGCGGCCAACGAGGCGAAGGCGGCGGCCTGCTGTGGGGAGAGGTGACCCTGCCGTGACTGCTCTCAAATCTCCCCTGGCCTACCTGCCAGCCCGCCCTGCCTGCACCTGTCGGCGCGGCACAGGTGGCTCCGCCACGCGGGCTGGGGGGCAGGCAATCTCCAACCCCCAATCCCCAACCTCCAATCCCCAATCTCCAACCTCCCTTGTCGCCGTCTGTCTGCTGATCCTGGTCTTCGTCCTCACCTTCGCCACTCTCTCACTGCGCCGCCACGCCGCGCTGGCCACCAATGGTATGGACCTGGGCAACGTCAACCAGGCCTTGTGGAACACCGCCCACAGCCATTTTCTGGCGTTTACCAACATGGCCCCGATCCGCAACCGGCTGGCGCTGCACGTCGAGCCCATCTTGCTCCTGTTGGTGCCCTTTTACTGGATCGGGCTCGGCGGACCGAAGCTCTTGCTCGTCGTGCAGGCAGTCGTCGTCGGCCTGGGAGCCCTTCCCCTCTACTGGCTGGCCCGCGATGCGTTGGCAGGGAGTATGGAGTATGGAGTAGGGAGTAGGGAGTATGGAGTAGGAAGTAAGGAGTATGGAGTAGGGAGTAAGGAAGCTGAGCGAGTACACTTCCTACTTCCTACTCCCTACTCCATACTCCTGCCTCTCATCTTTCCCCTGGCCTACCTCCTCCTTCCGGCCCTGGAAGCCGCCGTGATGTATGATTTTC
>CAYTNQ010000311.1:0-3814 GCA_964439175.1 uncultured Anaerolineales bacterium
AAGGAAAACAGGGTGGCCCGTGGGATTAGGAGCATGTCGGCATCTTGGGACGACGTGCTGTAATTCAAATGGTGCCACAAGTCGCTGCGAACAGCGGCCAGAACGTCGCTGAAGGCAGCCTCTTGCTTGGGATACCAGCTTGCCTGCCGGACAGGCACGGTTTCAGGATGTAGCACCTTGGCCATCAACACGATCATGCTGAAGATGCCGAACAGGCAGGGCGTAGTTCGCTCGATGGCTTTGTCCGACCATTGGCGTTGAGTTTCGAAGCCGAGATGGGCACGCAGTTCCTCGAAGGTGACTTCGATGTTCCAGCGGGTGATGAACCAGGTGACGATTTGCCTGGGCGGAACGCCGGTATCGGAGCAGAAGAAAGCCTCCGGTTTGAAGTTCCCTTGAGGGCAACGGACCAGCACCCAACGCAGGGGGACGGGATCGAAGCCACGCCGATACCAAAGGCAGACACCGGTCACGAATTCGATTTCTTTCTCATCACCGCCGTACCAGGCTAGCTTCATGGTTCGCCAACAGGTGTTGGTATCTACCAATCGAGCGGCCAGGCTGGGTTGGCGAGCCCCTTTCTTGGGCTTGGGACCGGGTTTGCTTTTGGGCTGCGGGCCGGGTAAGTCGTGCAGCGTGGCATCCAGGCGTAAACGGGAGACCAATTTGACCGGCTGCTTCAGCCGCTGGCAGCGTTGCACGAGGACCACCGCGGCATAGCTGCCATCGCCGACTAAAACCATCTCGCGCTCCGGTTGCCAGCGTCGCACTTTTTCGATCATCAGCATAGCCCATTCAACCAGGGTCCGATGCCGTTTCTTGAGCTTGGCACTGGTCTTGGGTCCCAGGGCAGGGATGGTCATGAAAGGTAAAGCCCAGAGCCGTGTGCTCCAGGGCACCGGCACCAGAAGCGCCAGACAGATCCAACGAATGCCCAGCGCTTTGGTCACGTGTTTGGCTGTGGAACGAATAGGATCCCGAAACCATCCCTTGTACTTGATCTTACGCCCCCACCGACGCTCCAACGTCTCGTCAACCGCCAGAATCAGCGGTGCTCCGCTGGGCAGACACACCAGGATGAGCAACCCTAGCAGCAATTTACTCAGCACCCAGGGCGACCAGCGGTCTCGATTCAGCACTCGGTGGTACTTAAGAAATGCTTATCGTCCGCCAGCCCCATCGCGCGCAGGGCAGCCGCCACGGTCCGCCGCCCAGGAGCCAGGATAGTGCCACACCATAAGACCAACGCCTTCGCAAAAGTCGGCGTCGTGAACGCTGTGGCGAAAAACGAAACAAGCTGTATAATCTCTGGGGATGGGCTTGGCATGAGTCCCTCCTGCGGTGTAGAGGTTTGGTTGCTCCTACATTACCACAGAAGTCTCATTCCTGCCCATCTCCCTTACTAAAAATGGACAAAGTCCAGATATTAAGAATTGATCGCCATTACAATAGTGCACATTACTTGTAGATCGCTTGCTACGAAGCAAGGGGAGAACCGTGACGCGGCCTGTTGTCTTTATTAGTTATAGTCACAAGGATGAAAAGGAGAAGGGTAGGTTATTGTCCCATCTAGGGGTTGTGCAGCGGGCTGGTTTGATTGAATTGTGGAGTGATGACCGAATTGGCGCTGGTGCTGATTGGGAAGCAGAAATCACCTGGGCGATCGCTCAAGCCAGAGTTGCCATCCTGCTTATCAGTGCCAATTTCTTAACCTCGGACTTTATTCTAGGCAAAGAGGTTCCTATGCTTCTTCAGCGTCGCCAACAAGAGGGACCGATTATTTTTCCAGTGATTGCAACGGCTTGCGCTTGGCGAACAGTTGATTGGTTAACTAGGATGAATGTTAGGCCTATAAATGGCAGACCTGTTTGGAGTGATGCTGGCAGTCACGTTGATGAAGATTTTGCTGCCATTGCCGAAGAAGTCGCGCTCATTGTCAATGAAGAAATGCCAGCTTTACGAGCCTCCACTCGCCCTACTGCGCCTGGCGCTGTCCACGGAGAGACTCAGGAAGATTCTAAGCCACCCTGTCCTTATCCTGGCATGGTGCCCTTCAGCGCCAAAGACGCTCGTTTCTTCTATGGGCGCGATGATGAGATTCGGAAGATGCTTCAGCATCTGCGCCATCAACGTTATCTCTTTGTCATTGGACCTTCTGGTTCTGGTAAATCTTCATTAGTATTCGCTGGTCTACTGCCGAGACTGCAGAGGAGCAGCTATTTTGATCGAGGTTTCTGGTTAGTGCGAGAGATGCGCCCTGGCAGCCAACCTTGGCTAACGCTGGCGCAGGTTGTAGGAGAAAATCTGGCTCAGCCTGATCGCGCGTTGGCCGGTGAGCTAGCTGCTCATCCCCCAACCCAGCGCCTCCTTCTGGTGATTGATCAATTCGAGGAGCTTTTCACCCAAGCCGGACGTACTGAACGAAACCACTTTATTTCCACCCTGCAAATCTTGCGCAGAGTGGAGAGTTGTGCCGTGCTCATCATTATGCGCGCTGACTTCTACCCGGACTTGATGAACTCAGATCTCTGGCCTGTGGATCCTAGCCAAAGATTAGAAATCGCCCCATTGCGCCGGGAGGTGCTGCGTCAGGCCATCCAGCAGCCAGCGACAGATGTAGGTGTTCACCTGGAAGAAAGCTTGGTGGAGCGTTTGCTGGCCGATGCAGCCGATGAGCCTGGTGTACTCCCCTTAGTGCAGGAGACAATGGTACTCCTGTGGGAAGAGATGCAGGACCACCTGTTGCCCCTGAGTGTTTATGAGCAACTAGGTGGTGAAGGTCGCAGCGGTCTGGCAGTGGCGATGGCTACAAAGGCCGACGCTACCCTGGCCGAACTCTCACTTGCTCAGCAGGCTATTGCCCGCCGCATATTCTTACGCCTGATACAGTTTGGGGAGGGACGTGCCGACACCCGGCGCCAGCAACCGGTCACTGCTCTGAGTGCCACTGGAGACAATCCGTTCCTGTTTGATCAGACATTGCACCACTTGACAGACAGCCGCTTGCTAACGCTTAGCGGTGAGGAAGGAGGTGATGCTAGGCAAGTGGATATCTCTCACGAAGCGCTCATCAGCGGTTGGCCTACGCTGCAAAAATGGCTGTCCGAGCGGCGCGAGGCGGAGCGGACTCGGCGGCGGCTGGAAGCCAAAGTAGCTGAGTGGGTACACTTGGGCCGGGAGAGCGGTGGCTTGCTGGACGAGGTCGAGCTGCTTGAGGCAGAGCGCTGGCTGGCCAGTTCGGATGCCGCCGATCTGGGCTACGGCGAGAAGCTGTCTGCGTTAGTGCGAGCTAGCCGGGCGGCCATTGTGGAAACTGAGCGGGAGAAGGAATCTGCCCGCCATGCGCTTGAGCGGCAGGTTCAGGCCCTCAGTGCCTTGAACGAGGTAGGGCAGACCTTGACCTCCAACATTCGTTTGAAAGAAAACGAGATCCTGGAGTTGATTTACGAGCAGGCGCGTACATTGACCGGTACCCAGGAGATATACATCGCGTTGTACGATGAGGAAACGGGGATGATCAGATTCGGGCCGGCGATGGAGGGAGGCCAGCGAGTAGCAATTAACCCTCGCCAGGCCGATATGCAGCGATGGGGGAAGACAGAGGAGATGATTTTCACCAGACAGCCGCTTTTGCACCGGACGGAGCGAGAGGTGAAAGACTGGTACCAGTTGCCGGGTCATCAAGAGTTTCGTGGCCGTGCTGCCCCATCTTGGATGGGGGTGCCGATGATGGTTGGCGAGAAAGTGCTGGGTGTCATTGCCATCTATGATTGGGAGCGAGAGCATGCTTACGACGAGCAAGATTTGCAGGTCC
>CAYTNQ010000312.1:0-3793 GCA_964439175.1 uncultured Anaerolineales bacterium
GGCGCCCGACTGAGGGAGTCGAGAGCCACGCTACCAACTCGTTGGCTGTCCTGGCAGCTCACGTCGCGGGCGCGGAGCATTTCTGGATTGGAGAGGTGATAGGCGGGCGACCGCACACCCGAGACCGGGCTGCCGAATTTGCGATTCAGGCCAGCGACGCCTCCCAGCTTCGCCGGCTCCTGGAAGAAACCAGGGTGGAGACGCGAGAGGTGTTCTCTACCCTGCGCCAGGCCGACCTGGACGGGACACGCGAGGTGGAGGGACGGACGGTCCCGGTTCGCTGGGGTATCTTGCACGTCATCGACCATACTGCGCTCCACCTGGGCCACATGCAAATCACCTACCAGTTGTGGAACGAGGGACAGGGTAGACCCTCCCCCTACTGGTTTGAGCGGTTGCCTTCGGGGGAGTGATAGACCGGGAGGAGCAAAATGGCCGATTTTCACCACAATATCTTTTACTATTACAGAGGCGCTCAGCGGTCAGGCCAGGAGCGTGAGCGCCAATCGGAAGATAACACCACCAAGGCACTGATCAATACGCTGAAGCATTGTGATCTTAAAGTTACGTTCGAGTTTCTGGGCTGGCTGGGCATCAAGGCGACTAAACCAGTCAGGTTGGAATTGCAGAAAGCGACCATTAGCAAGGGAGAGATAGGTAACAAATCACAACGGCTACTGCTTGGCATTGTACCAACCAAAGAGATTGAGGACCCTTGCGCCGAACTGGGCAGGACAGCAGCAGGAGAAAAAGATAGCTTCCCTGATGCTTGGATCTATGGAGACAACTTTGTAGTCCTGGTTGAGAGTAAGGTTGCAGGCAGAGAAGGTGCATCTCTCGAACTGGGCCAGATGGAACGATACCATCAAAAGCTATTGGTGGACACAGAACAACAGCCAGACTGTAGGATACATACTTGGGCTGAAGTGCACAGGTTCTTCAAGAACTTGTCGGATGAACTGGGGGATGAACTGACGCCAAAGGACAAATGGCTCATAGAGCAATTCACGCAATACCTGGAATGGATCGGCATGGCAGAATTCATTGGTCTTGAACAGGGGATGTTCGACTATTTTGCCACTCGCATTGATGACAGGAATGAAGATGACAGGCAATGGGTACGTGGCACGATGCGGTCTTTTGCGGAAAAGATCCTGGAGGGGCTACAGACCGTTGATAGTTCGTTCTACCAGAACTATGATGTGGGCAGGCTCCTTCTCAAAGATGACCATTGTTGGGCTGCTTTCGGCCCTAAGGATAAAAAATATCGCAGGTTGGCTCATCAGACTGTATCGTTGTACGACTACGGACTCGACGTTTTCGTCAACGTAGAGCTCAAACCTGCGGCTGATAGACTGAGGAAGAAAGTAGTCCAGGACAAACAAGCGTTCAGAGAGCCTATATCTAAGCTGCCTGGACTTTTCAGCGTTCAGGTGGGAGAACGTAAACTAATAAGAGGATCGCTGTATGAGTACACTCTTATTGACAGTCTGGAATCTGACAAATTAGACGAGCATGGATTTGACCGTGTTGAGAAACTCCTGAGGAAATTACCCTTGCCCTATCTGACCGTAAGAAGACGCATTGATAGAGATCAGGCATTAGAACTGTCCTATACGGATGGACGCCCTTTGATTGAAGAAGTGGTAGGTATTCTGAAGGTGTTTCATCCGCTGGTGGAATTTATCAACGAGTAGCAGGGAATCGCATTGCAGTAACGAGATTCTTCGCTCCCTTCGGCCACTCACCTGCCCGTCCTGGCTCTGCCACGCGGGCCAGGGTGCCTGCGCCCCAAGTGCAGGCAGAATGACATGTCCAGGTGAAGTCTCGTTGTAGTGCTAGGCACAATACTTTTCAAATAACGACGCTGGAATGGAGGCTTTAGCCGGAAAATACCCCCCTGAAGGCTCGACTCCGGCCTTATTTGAACGGTATTGGTGCTAGGCACACGTAGGAAATCGTAGAGTAGTCACCTTGATTCAAAGCCATCCTGGTAGAAAACATGGTAGCAGCAGAAGTAAAAAGTATGTTGACCCTTGTGCCTCGTTTATTACAGATTCCTCACAAAAGGATGTGGGTGGCATATGACGAGGAGGCAGACGTACTCTACGTAAATTTCAAGAAGCCGAGCCATGCCGATGATTCTGAACTCACCGACGATGACATCATCGTCAGGTATGAAAAAGGGCGGATTGTAGGCATCACCATTCTCAACGCGAGTAAAAGGAAAGCGGACTAACGAGGAGGTAGAAGTTCTATGAAGCCAGCCCCCTTTAAATACTATGCCCCGACCACGGCCGAAGAAGCCCTGGCCTACATGGCCGAACATGGCTACGATGCCAAAGCATTGGCCGGGGGACAAAGCTTGATCCCCACTATGAACTTCCGCCTGGCTCAGCCTTCCGTCTTGGTTGACTTGAATAACATCTCTGAACTTTTCTATATTCATCCCGACGAAAACGGCGGTTTGCGCATAGGGGCCATGACCCGCGAAAGCCAGGTCGAACACAGCCCGCTGGTCGCCGAGCGAGCACCCCTACTTCACGAGGCAATGCCTCACATTGCCCACCCACAAATCCGCAATCGGGGTACCATCGGCGGTACCCTGGCCCACGCGGACCCGGCGGCCGAGTTACCAGCGGTGAGTTTAGCACTGAACGGGCGCTTTCGACTCCGCAGCCAGGCGAGGGAACGTTGGGTTGCGGCCGATGAGTTTTTCATCGGGTTTTTCACCACGGCTCTGGAACCCGACGAGCTGCTGGTGGAGGTCGCTTTACCTCCCATGCCGGCGCACAGTGGGTGGTCCTTCCTCGAAATAGCCCGCCGCCACGGCGATTATGCCCTGGTGGGCGTCGCTGCCCTGGTGAGCCTGGATGACAAGGACCAGTGCCAACAGGCACGTCTGGTGTTTCTGAGCGTTGGCGACGGCCCGGTGGAAGCCCACCAGGCAGCCGAGACGCTTAGGGGCCAGGTCCCTTCCCCCGAGGCCATCCGGGCAGCGGCCGAGACCGCCGCCAGGGCTGACGTTGACCCCGGCAGTGATATTCATGCCTCGGCAGACTATCGCCGTCACCTGGTTCATGTTCTGGCCCGTCGAGCCCTGGAACAGGCGGTTGAGCGAGCTAAGCGTGACGACGAATGACGAAGGACGACCTCACATCCACAGACGCTTCGTCTTTCGTCCTCCGTCCTTCGTCCAATGAGGAGATTATCTATGAGTGACTTGTTCAACGTGACCCTCACCGTCAATGGCACCCGATATGAACGCGCCGTCGAGCCACGCATGCTGCTGAGTGATTTCTTGCGTCACGAACTGGGTCTGACCGGCACGCACGTCGGCTGTGAACATGGCGTGTGCGGCACGTGTACGATTGTGTTCGATGGACGACCGGTCCGCTCCTGCTTGATGTTTGCGGTGCAAGCCAATGGCCACGAGATTCTGACCGTCGAAGGGTTGGGAAGCATGGACAAGCTGCATCCCCTCCAGGAAGCCTTCCGGGATGCTCACGCCCTGCAGTGCGCCTTTTGCACGCCAGGCTTTTTGATGACGCTGGTACCCTTCCTGGAAGACAACCCCAATCCTGGCGAAGATGAAATCCGCGAGGCCATCGCCGGCAATCTCTGCCGCTGCACCGGCTACCAAAACATTACTGAGGCAGTCAAACTGGCGGCGGAGAGGATGAGGGCGTGAAAAACAGGAGTGGAACTGTGACCAAAAAGTACGTAGGTCAACGGATCAAACGAAATGAAGACCCACGCCTGCTGACCGGGCAAGCCCTGTTTGTGGATGATG
>CAYTNQ010000313.1:0-3786 GCA_964439175.1 uncultured Anaerolineales bacterium
TGGCGCCCACCGTCCTTTTTGCCGATGGGGGGGAATTCCAGTTTGTGCCCTACATTTTGGGCATCGCCCATCCCACCGGCTACCCCCTATATTTGCTGCTGGGTTGGGCCTGGAGTCACGCCCTGCCCCTTGGCGACGTGGCCTATCGGATGAACCTCTTCTCGGCGCTGTGGGCTGCTCTGGCCGTCGGGCTGAGCTACCCGCTGGCGCTGCGCGTGGTTCGGCTTGGGACGCCGCCGGGCATTGACCCCCTGGTCGCCCGGCTGGCGGCAGCGACCGCTGCCGTCACCTTCGCCGTGGGGCAGACCTTCTGGAGCCAGTCCATCATCGCCGAGGTCTACTCCTTCAACGTTTTCTTCGTAGCCTTGATCTTGCTGCTGTTGCTGCAATTGGCCGAGCATGCACGGGGTGAGGAAGCGCCGCCGCCCAGGTATCTGCCCCGTATCGGGCACTTCGCCCGGCGCAGCCTGGTGCTGGCTTTCGTCTATGGCCTGAGCCTGACTCATCACGTGACGATGCTGCTACTGTTGCCGGGCGTGCTGGTCTTTCTCTGGCTCACCTATCACCCAGACCGAGCAGTGGCTGCCAATCGCCAGGGGAATGTCCAAGACCTCCCTTGGGGGAGAAGGATGGCAGCTCCCAAGACGCGGCCGCTGAGCCTGTTCGCGTCGCGCTCCCTGCTGCGCCGGGTGAGCTTTGCGCTGGCGCTGCTGCTGGCCCTGGCGCTGCCGTTGCTGCTGTATCTCTACCTGCCCTTGCGTGCCCCTCATACGCCCTACGCCACCCTGCGCTTGAGTGACACCCAAACCCTGACACTCTATGCTAACACCTGGCACGGCTTCGTAGATCACCTGGTGGCCACTGTCTTCGCCGGCAACCTGGCGCTGCCAGCGGCCCGGCCTGACGTTGCCATCGCCTGGGGCGAACGACTGGCGATGACGTGGGGATTGCTGCGCGACCAAATTGGGCTGGCCGGTATCGGGCTGGCGCTGCTCGGGTTGGGGCGGCTGGCAGTTGGCCGGCGCTGGGCGCTCCTGGCGCTGACCGGCTTAGGCTACGGCGTGGGCGTTGCCTTCAACTTGGCCTACTCCATCGGCGATATCCAGGTACTCTTTATCCCATCCTATTTGTTGGTCAGCCTGTGGCTGGGCCTGGGGGCGGCGACCCTGGCCCAGGGGCTGGGGGCCGGCCTGCTGCGCTGGAAGGGCTCGGCTATCACCTATGCCGACTTCGGGCAGCAGGGCTACCGGCGCCTGACGCAGGGCATCTACCGCTTGGCAACCCAGGGAGTGGCGGCCCTGACGCTGGCCTTACCTCTCGTTTTGCTGGTGACTCATTTCCCGGTCGTGGACCAGTCGGCCAACACCGAGGCGCGTGACACGTGGCAAGCCATCCTGGCTCAACCGATTCCCCAGGGGGCGGTGCTGCTCAGCAATGACCGCAACGAGATGATGCCCCTTTGGTATTACCAATACGTAGAGGGTCGCCGCCCCGACTTGCTGGGTCTCTTCCCCCTGATCGTCAGCGATCCCACCTATTCCAATATCGGCGGGTTGATCGACCAGGCGCTATTGAGCCAACGTCCTGTTTACCTCATCAAGGCGATGCCCGGCCTGGAGGTCAAGGCGCAACTGGAGCCGGCTGCCGACGTACCGCCGCTGGTGCGTGTGGTCGGCCCGGCTATGGAGCGTCCTCCCCTCCATCCGCGCGAGGTGGCGCTGGGCGGGGTGATGCGCCTGGTTGGCTACGACCTGTCGCCGTCCAGTGCGCGGCCGGGCGAAAAACTCACCGTCACCCTTTATTGGCAGCCACAATCGGAGATTAAATTCGACTACTCCAGCTACGTCCACCTGGTGGACGAGGGGGGCCGGGGAATCACGCAAAGCGACCTTCAGCCGGGCGGCGATTATTACCCGACGTCCCTGTGGCGACCGGGCGAGGTGCTGCGCGATCGCCACGTCCTGACCATCCCGCCCGACGTAGCGCCCGGCGTCTACCGGCTGGTGGTGGGTATGTATCGTCACCCCTCGCTGGAGCCGCTGGGCGGTCCCGCCGACGTCGGCCTGCTGGCGGTAAAGGAACCCGGTAGCGTGAAGATGGCGCTTCCCAACAATGGAGAGAACGCGGCGGGCACTCTGCGCAAGACCGAGGTAGAGTTGGGGGGGCGCATCATGCTGCTGGGTTATGATCCGAAGCTCCTGGACGATGAGTTGCAGTTGACCCTTTACTGGCAAGCCGAACGCTCCCTGGACAGGAACTGGACCGTCTTCGTGCATGTGCTGGATAGCGCCGGCGCCCTGGTTGCCCAGCACGACAGCCAGCCGCGCGACGGGCGTTATCCGACGTCGGTGTGGGATCAGGGAGAGGTGGTGGATGACGGCCACTGGCTTCCGCTCCCCACCGATTTGCCTGATGGGAATTATCAGGTCGTCGTAGGCATGTATTCGGTGAACAGCGGTGAGCGTTTGCCCGTGCTCGACAGCCAGGGAAATCCCAACGGCGACAGCGTTCCGTTGGCCACGCTGTCGCGAGTGAACGGGAAATGGCAGGTTAAATAGGTTGTGGAGGTCTCTACCTCCTCCCAGCCTCCCCCTGCTAGGGGAAGGTGTTTTACGTCCCCCCTCGGAGGGGGGACTATAGGGGGGTGAGCCTCCCCCTGCTAGGGGAAGGTGTTTTACGTCCTCCCTCGGAGGGGGGACTATAGGGGGGTGAAACGGCGGCTATTTACTGGCCTGGGCCATCTCGCGCAGGGCGGTTTGGGCCTGGTCGCGGTAGAAGCCGTCGGTGTCCAGGTCTATGACGCGGGAGAAGGCGAAGTGGGCCGTCTCCTCCTGGCCCAGAAGCTTGTACACCAGCCCCAGGTGATAGTAAGCGCTCACCAATTCCGGGTCCAGGCGCAGGGCGTTCTCCAGGTGGAGACGTGCCTGGGACGCGTCGCCGGCCAGGAAATACATCCAGCCCAGCAAGTCACGGGCTTGGGGGTTATCGGGAGCCAGGTCGGCCGCGGCGCGGGCGGCGGTCAGTCCCCGGTCGGTGACATGCAAGGTGTGATCGGCGTAAAAGCGGGCCAGCGCCAGACGGAAGGCCAGGTCGTCTGGCTCGGCCTCACTGGCCGCAACCAGCGCCTCCTCGGCGGCCAGGTATTGTCCCAAGCCCACGTAAGCGCGCCCCAGGTCGGCCTGGGCCTGGGCGTTGCCCGGGTCCAGGCGCAGCGTGACCCGGAATTCCTCGGCAGCGAACTCATACGCCGCTTGCTGCATATAGTAACGCCCCAGCAGGTAATGTCCCAGCGGCCAATCCGGTTGCGCCGCTACCGCCGCCGCCAGGTGGTCGAAGGCCGGCCGGCCCAATTGGGCTTCGGCGTGGCCCAAAAAGGCCATTACCTCGGCGTCGGAAGGATCCAGCGCCAATGCCCGCTCCAGCGCCTGGCGTGCCAGCGGCCATTCCTCGATTTGGGTGAAAGCCAGCCCCAGCGATTTGGCTGCCCCTGCCGCCGAGCCGGCCGCCTGGGCCTTGTCGAGGGCGGCTAGCATGTAATTGCGCCCGGCCCCCAACGACGGCGGGCCGTCCTCGGCGATGGCCTCCAGCTCTCGCCGCGCGTCCTGGGGGTCTTCCAGCGCCTGGATCATGGCCAGGTAGAGGTGGGCGGCAGGATCCTCGGCGCGGGCCAGTACCTGGCGCAGCGTTGCCGCTGCGTCGGCGCTCCGGCCCAGGTCCAGGTAGGCCAGTGCCAGGCGTACCCCGAGCCCGGGCAGGTCCGGCCGGCGCGCCAGCGCCGCCTCCCAC
>CAYTNQ010000314.1:0-3704 GCA_964439175.1 uncultured Anaerolineales bacterium
GAGGGGCAAGTTTGACTGTATGTCCATGTTTCCTCCGTTATATGTCGCAAAACAACATATTGTATAACGACATATTAGCACATCTCTGGCAGAAAGTCAAATATCGCCAAGATTGGAAGATCGGTCTGACGTGGCCCTTGAATCGCTGCCTGTGCGACTACTTGGGAGACCGTGGAAGGAAGGCACCCGGTCGACACCAACTCCTGGAGCGGAATGGGATGACCGTGAACAGGCTCTATCAGGAGCGTGTCTCAGGATCGCCAGAGTCATCTTGCGCCTAGCCGGGCAACACCTGTCGAGCGGTTAAGACCCAAACATTATGACTATGTGTTTCGTGTCCCACAATACAAATTCTTCGGATGTCATTTGGGCGTCCTCTACGGCCGCTACAACCTGCTGGACCGCCTACAGGCCTACAAAGTCCGCCCGGCGGAGGATGAACCGCCGGACAAATTCGAAACGGGCACCAAGAACCACGAAGGGCTGGCGGGGACCACGGCGGTCATCAACTACCTGGCCGACCTGGGGGCCGAATTCGGTGCGCCCTTTGCCGATCAGTACCCCGAATTCGAGGGGAGGCGATTACATTTGAAGACGGCCATGGCCACGCGGCTGATTTCGGGCTTAATGGCAATACCCGGCGTCACCGTCTATGGTATCACCGATTCAGCTCGCTTCGAGCGGCGCGCGCCGACCGTTGCCTTCACACTGGAGGGGTACACGCAGCGCCGGGTGGCTGACCGGATGGGGCGGGCGGGCATCTTTGTGTGGGACCTACGCTACTACGCGTTGGCGGTCACCGAGCGGTTGGGGGTTGAGGAGAGCGGGGGTATGGTGCGGGTGGGGATTGCGCATTATAACACCGAGGCCGAAGTGGAACGGTTGTTAGCCGTGGTCGATGACTTGGCGCAGTAGTTAGATTGCACTTCAATCGGCAAACCGGGTGTAAACTGACTGCAAAAGTAGCAAGTTATTTCTGGACAAGTGCGAACCGGGATCGATCAGTCCATTTCAAACAGTGCGCGGGAAAGTCCTGATTGACGAATAATGGAGCGTAGCGTGCCAGAACCAACTCCTTGTGGTCAGGAACTGGAATCGTGATGGTAGAGTCCCCCGTTCTTTTCTGGTTGACGATATGGCTGCCACGCTGCCGCACTTGAGCGAAACCGTGCTAAGCGAGGATTGTACATACTTCCCTCCCCGATAATCTGCGCAGCCTAGGCAACGGCGACACCCACCTGAGTTACAAACACTTCTGAGTGGATACGCTCCTGGATCTCGGAAGGAGATGCTACCTCGAAGAACAACTCAATGGCTTCAATTAGGTTGCGGCGGGCCTCTTCTACTGACTTGCCCTGGCTGGCGATATCCAATTCTGGGCAAAGAGCAACGTACCAGTCTTCATCACGTTCGATAACTGCGGTGAACTGTCGCATTGACATAACTCACCCTCCACGTGAGCAGTGTGGTCATCTGTCAGTTGAAACTTGGCCCGCGCGAAGAGTATACATCAGGTACGCTCGCAAATCAACTTTAAACCGGGCAATGTGACTAACACGCCCAGTTTCCGCAGGCCGTGGGCCGCCTCCTTCACCACTCCCATTCTTCTGCTGTGTGTAACAAGTACATGCGGGAAAGGTACCCTTTTGTGTCCACCATCTCTTTCCGACTGGATGGGTACAGCCCGCGCCAGGTCGCCGAGCGGCTGGGGCAAGAAAGTATCTTCGTGTGGGACCTACGCTACTACGCGCTGGCGGTCACTGAGCGGTTGGGGGTGGAGGAGAGCGGCGGCATGGTGCGGGCGGGGATTGCACATTACAACACAGCAGCCGATGCACCTCGGCTGCTAGCTGCGATCAATATTCACGTGGAAGCCCCCCACGGTGACTATCCCAGGCAGGTGATCTTATAATTATGTTATATTTACCTGCGCTTCTTCTTTTTTTTGCCCCTGGACGACTTACGATGAGCAGCCCGTTTCTTCTTTTCCTTTTTGCCAATGGCACTTCTCCGGCCATGTGGCGTCTTGCTTTTTTTCTGCTCAGGTTGCCAGGTTGGAATAGGGGGAAGTTGTTCCATTGCTAGATGCCTTCAGGTTATATGCTGGACAGAGCTTCTACTGGTCGGCAACGCAGCGAACCCACGACTGCTCAACCGCGTTGCGCAGGTGCCGGTCTGCCGTCCACAGATCACATCGCAAGCTCTCAGCTAGCGCCAGGTAGAAGCTATCGTAAGCAGCCGCACGCTCCAGGCGCAAGGTCCAATCAAAAGCGGTTCGCACCTGGTCAATGTCTGGAGGTATCAATTGTATCCCCAACGTCTGGGCTAATGCCAGGGCATGTCTTCCTTCCTCTGGAGTGAGCTCACCGAATCGCACTGCCTTACACAAAGCCGAAGTCATTTCGTAGACCCAGAGCGTCGGCGCATGTAGCTCGTATCCTTCACGTAGCCATCCGTCCACCAGCAGCCGAAAACGGTCCTGCTCGGGGCCGGGCAAGACCAAACGAAAGGTGAAACTGGCGTCAACGACCAAGGGTTCTGGCATCCCGCTCCTCCAAGTCGGCACGCGCTGCCTCCCACAGCGCGTCCACATCCAAAGGCTTGCCCTGGCGCCGCGCTAGGATGCCGGCCGCCAGCTCTTGGCTTTCGGCCAGCCATGCTTGCCATTGTGCCAGGGACTTTTCTACCTCTTCCTGCTCCAAGCGCTCGTAGTCATCGATGCTGACAATCGCCGCTTTAGGCTTCCCGCGGGACGTCAACACAATGCGCTCCCCACCATAGGCAACCCGGTTCACCAGGTCGGAGATATCCCGTTTCACCCGTCCAATGCTAACCCGTGTCTCTGTCATACTTCGCTCCTCATCCGAATTGCATATTCCTGATATGGAGTATAATACAAACAATTTGGCCTGTCAAATGGTGTTACAACACAGCGCCGAGTTAGATCGCCCGCTGGCTGATGAGTCATGCGATTGATGCTTATCATACGCTTGTCGTGGCTGTACCTAACTGAGTGGCGCCAACACGTTGGGAGGTGGTGAGCAACAGCAGGGCAAAGCCGACCGTTCCGGCAAGCAGCGAGGCGATAAGAATGCTGATCTTGGCAGTGGATAGCAGTGAGGCGTTGACGAAGGCTGAGTTGGTAATGAAGAGCGACATAGTAAAACCAATGCCGGCCAGCCACGTGGCGCTGAAGAGTTGCTGCCACGTGACTCGGGCTGGCATCTCTGCGATGCCAATCTTAGTGGCTATCCACGAGAAGAGCGTCAGTCCTAGCGGTTTGCCCAGCACCAATCCAGCGATGATGCCCAGGGCAACAGGACTGGTCAATCCTGCGACGACGTTCCCGCTTAAAACGACCCCCGCATTGGCCAAGGCAAACAGCGGCAATATCACATAGGTAGCCCAGGGGGTGACGCTATGCTCCAGGCGCTGGGCCGGGGTTTGCATCCTCTCTGCGATGGCTTCCAGCGTGTGGGCAGCCGCCTGCTGGCGGTCGCTTATGTCCATCTCTCCCGCATTGGGCTCTGCGCTCTGCGTGGTGACGTCGTCAACCCCACCCAGAACTGCCATGCACTGAGCCATGAAGGCCTGAGCCCGGGCCTGGGTGTGGGCGGGGATGGTCATGGCTAGCAGTACGCCAGCGATAGTCGGATGGACGCCCGATTCCAGGAAGGCCAACCACAGTCCAATGCCTAACAAGC
>CAYTNQ010000315.1:0-3634 GCA_964439175.1 uncultured Anaerolineales bacterium
CAACCAGTGTCGGGATGGCGCACTGTCACGTGGAACGTCCACGTGTCATCAGCGGCCTGCACTGCGCGCACATGCAGGACGTCGGCATTGGCAGCCCGTCCGGCCGGCGAGGTGGAAGGACGCGTGGCTGTTGGCGTGACCTCGGGCGCGCCGGTTTCCTCGATGGATGAAGTCGTGGATGGGGACGAGGCTGTTGGGAAGTTGGTAGCCGGCTCCTGGCTGTTGCTAACTGGCACCGAGGGCGTCGTCGTCGCGTTGGGCTGGTCGGAAGTTGCCGGCGACGGAGCAGAGCCTGCCCCTCCCGAGGGAGCACAGGCGGCCAGAGCGAGGCCGGTGACGGCCGCCACGCCAACCAGCATGGACGACCATTGACGTCTTCGGTTTGCTTGCCACACGTTCGCGCGACCCTGGCCCTCTATCCCATCTATTTTCAACTTACACCTCCACTTCAACTGAGTTATGATCTGACGTTCGACCTGCCTGGTAGCCTGCAGGCCTACCAATACCCCACCTGCGAGTCCTGGGTCACATACAAGCATCGTGTTCTACCGACATTGGTCTTCACACCTTTCTGACGCTCGAGCGGGCATGCTTGATCAGCATGCCCACCTTGAGTAGGGCAGTCACAATGCTACCTGTGCGCCGCCCCCGGACCAGCATCCTGTCCTAATTTCTTTGCGGGTCACCTTTCAAAAGAAAGCCAAATCAAGTAGGCCAGATGACATCCCGAAGTTTCCACATGTTACACCCGGCGCACGGCCAAAGCAACTGAGTCTGAAGTCTTGTTTGAAGAGCACCTGTCTAGAAACAACTTGTTGCTCTTGCAATTAGTTTACGCCCGATTTGCCAACTGAGGTGCGAACGCATTATTGGACAAGTACTACAAGAGGACTAAGTATTGGTCCTAGACCTCGACCATCTCTGGGTCGACCCTTGACTAGAGACGCTGGCTCAGCGGTACGAATAGCAGGGCCGTGACCAGGCCATAGATTATGTGGCCCATCAGGCTCATCCACTGCGGACCGCCGACAGCGAGCACCATTTGGTTCATTCCCAAGAAGAGCGGCATGAGGATCAAAGCGCCCAGCACCCACCACGCAAAGCCATACACCACACCGGCACCTGCAGTTACCCCCCAACCAGACGTCAGGCGACTGGCAATGGCCCCAAAAACGCCCCCGATGAGCGCGCTGATGACCATATGGACAATGAAGCCGACCACGGCATTCTGTTGTCCGACGAGCATGCCTATCATCGGCAGCATTCCCATCATGCCCATCAGGATGCCAAATATCAGGCCACCACCCAATCCGGCGATAGCGCCTGCCGCTGCGGCCTTGGTCAGTGAACGGTTTGCGGTTTGGTCCCAGGAAATTATTGACATTTTTCACCCCCCTTATCTAATTTCGATTTGATTTAAGAGATGCTGGCCTCTATCCTAGACTGACGACCTGACATTCCAATCTCTTACTTTTCGTTTGACGGTTCTGTCGGTAAGATCTAATATTCTTTCAAACGCAAAGCGCCCGGCACTTTGAAGGTGCCGGGCGCCGGGCCGGTTCCGTCGTAGTTCAGGCCGGCCGCACCGTTTTTCCAAGCAGCCGGTGGACAGTCAATGGCTGGCTCAGACCGCGGACGCTGGCCTGAAAAGATTCTATGCTATGCCCAGCTATTATGGCCGCCGCACCTGGTTCGGAGAGCAAGGTTTCGGTGAACACGGTCTCGGCGCCACGCGCCAGGCTGCTGGCCCGTGCTGCGATGTTGACCGTGGTGCCAAAGTAGTCCAGGCGGTCATTAAGCGTGACTACAATGGTCGGCCCGGCGTGAATGCCGATTTTGAGAGCCATCCGCCATGCACCTGAAAGCGCGTGATCACGGTTGAAGTCATCGAGAGCTTGATGCGCAGCCAAGGCCGCCGCCAGAGCCTGTTTGCCAGTGAGGAAAACCGCCATGACGCCGTCGCCCATCGTTTTGACAGCCACGCCTCCGGCTTGATGGATGGCTTGAAAGACAAGATCAAAATGCTCGCGCACCAGATGGTAAGCGAGCGGGTCGCCGTTTTGGGCGTACAGCGCAGTACTGCCTGTCAGGTCCGAGAACCAGATAACCGCCTGGCGTACTTCCAGATACTCGCCCGACGGCAGGGGCTCATCGCGCGCCCAATCACGAAATGTCTGCACGGTCATCAATTCATGGACAGTCGTCGGCGGGAATCGTTGGCGTATCGCCCGTTGAAATTCGGGGTCATTAGCTGCCGGGCTTAGCGTCCGTAATGTTGGATGGGGGGAGAAGGTCACCTGCACTTCCTGGTCCAGATGAGGGGTAAATGAGTTGTTGCAGGCGGAACAGGTATAATCATGGTGCGCGTGACGCAGCCAATCCGACTCCTCATTCCGATATCCGCAAGCCGGGCAGACAATCTCCCAATGTAAGGTCGCATCGCCATCGAACATGGCTTCAACCAGCACTTCCAACGCTGCGCGCGGCGCCATGTTCAGTTGGTGCGCGATGTGGCGAGGCAAGGCGTGCACCACAGCCCGTTCGTCGGCCTGTAAAAAGTAGTCACGTAAAGCATCATAATAAGGGTGAGCTGCCATTTCAAGTCACTTACTCATCAGGAGGCTGACGGGCAATCCAGATTTGCTCGGACGAATCCCCACTGAACGGGCTACGGTCAAAGTCTCCATAAAGTGCCTCGATCTCAAAACCGGCTTCTTCCAGCAGCGCCCGGGTTTGCTCCGGTTCCAGCCAACTGAAGGTGAGGCGGTGGTACTGCCGCCTCACTACCACGCCCCCCCCGTCTATTTCGTCGGTCCAGGCGATGATGCGCATGGTTTGAGTCGCCAGATCGTATCGTGCGGTGGCCCAGAGCAGGGCATCGCGGCCTGTATCGGAATTAGTGTATTCGGCGCGCAGCGTGACGGCGCTGTGATGCGAGGCTGCTTCCGGGTCAAAGACGAAATGATCGAAAATAAGACGCCCGCCCGGGGCCAGTTGGCGGTATATGTGGCGCAGCCCTTCCCGCTTGTCCTCTATCGTCACCAGATGCCCGATGGTGTGGAAGGGGATGGTGATCAATTCGGCCGGTTGGGGCAGGGTGAAGTCACGGAAATCAGCGTGGATGAGAGTCAGCCGGTTGAGGACGCCGGCCGCCTGCGCCCTGGCCCGGCAGCGATGCAGCATCTCGGTGGATGAGTCGACGCCGGTAATGGGCTTGCCCGCTTTGGCCACCTCAACGGCGATGCGCCCGTCACCCACCCCCAGCTCGACCACCAGCCCGGGCGTCTCCCGGCAGGCCTCCACGTAGAAGGGCAGATTGCGTTCTGCTGCCGGGGCCGTTGCGGTCCACACGTCGTAAATGGAGGCGAAAGTGTCGTATTCCGTCGTCGAGTTCATAAGCATCTCCCCAGGCGGCCTGAGCCAATCTATTGGGGTGCTTTCAACTTCTCCAGCGCTAAATCTACACGTTTCAATACCCGCTCGCGGCCCAGAATCTCCAGCGTGCCAAAGAGAGGAGGCGCGACGATCTTCCCGCAGACGGCAACACGGATGGGGATGAACAGTTGGCCGGCCTTGACCCCCATGGCTTCGGCCAGGCCGCGCAACGCCGCCTCCAGCGGATCGTGAGTAAAGG
>CAYTNQ010000316.1:0-3620 GCA_964439175.1 uncultured Anaerolineales bacterium
TTCATTCGCCCTTTACGCGGCGCTGACCTGGCTGTTTTTGGGGGTCGCTTACGATAACAAAACCTGGTACAACCAAACCCTCTACCTGTCCCTGAATTTGTTCCTGCTCACATTGGCAATCACCGGCGGCGCATTCTTTTATATGCGTGGGCAACGACAATGGCCGCGCGCGCTGGCGCTGCCGGCAGCATTCATCCTGCACGCTTCCATCTCGGCGCTGGTAACTACATTGGCTGGCTTTTCTGGACCGCCACCAACGGCCGTTGGCCGGCTTATCCTCCCCCTCGTGTGGCTAATGTGGGCCTCTGTGCCGCTGTTACCGGGGCTGGTAAGCCACACCTGGCAACGTTTCCGGCCCGCTTGAGGTATGCGCGATGAAGCAAACGACCGTTTCTATTCTCGTTCAACTTTATAACTGGCTACTGCGCTTGTACCCCTCTGATTGCCGGGTTGAGTTCGGCGACGAAATGCGAGTGGTGTTCATCGCAAGAGTACTCGAAGCCGAAAAAAACAGGCTGGCGTCAAATACTGTGCGTATTCTCCGTGAAATCTGCGATTGGCCCGGTGTGGTGTGGCGAGAGTGCTTGTGCGCACAGAAAGGTTATAAGCATGCCAAGTGACCCACTAGATATCTTCATAAGGCGAATCTCTAACAAATAAGACAAGAATTTAGCTCACGGATGAACACGGATTTCACGGATAAAAATTGAAAAAATCAGTGTTCATCTGTGTTAATCTGTGAGCCATTTCTCTCGGCGGTTTGAGGCGAAGCTTCGCTAGTGATGCAGAGCCAGGTCATTGACCCCAGCCAGCAGCCGATCCACCTCGGCTGCTGTGTTGTAATGGGCGATCCCCACCCGAACCATGCCGCCGCTCTCCTCAACGCCTAATCGCTCGGTGACGGCCAAAGCGTAGTAATTACCATCCCACACAAAGATGCCCTCACCCCCCAACCGTTCGGCCACCTGGCGCGGTGTATAGCCCTCCAGCCTGAAGGCAACGGTCGGCGCTCGTTGGTCGAAGCGGGCCGGATCGGTGATGCCGTAGAGCGTCACGCCGGGGATCTCCTTCAACCCCTCGATCATGCGCCCCACCAGCGGCCGCTCGTAGGCGCGGATGGCGGCCATGGCCGTCTTCAAGTGTAACCTTCTGCCCTCAAACCCAGGGTACTCATCGGCGAAAGGTGCGCCAAATTCGGACCCCAGGTCGGCCAGGTAGTTGATGGCGGCCGTTGTCCCCGCCAGCCCCTCGTGGCTCTTGGTGCCCGTCTCGAATTTGTCCGGCGGATGGTCCTCGGCAGGGCGGACTTTGTAAGCGCGCAACTGGTCCAGCAAATCATAGCGGCCGTACAGAACGCCTTGATGCGGCCCGAAGAATTTGTAGGCCGAACACACCAGGAAGTCGCAGTCAATGGCCTGCACGTCCATCGGTCCGTGGGGCGCGTAGTGCACCGCGTCCACGTAAACCCAGGCCCCAGCGGCGTGGGCCAGTTGGCCGATGCGCCGCACATCGTTGATAGTCCCCACCGCATTGGAGGCGTAACCCACCGCCACCAGTTTTGTCCGCTCGTTGATCAGATTCGCCAACCCCTCCACATCCAGCGTGCAATCCTCAGGATGGAAGTCAGCGTGGCGGACGACCACACCCCCCTCCTCCAGCGCCAGCCAGGGCGCGATATTGGCGTCGTGGTCCAGCCGGGTGACGACGATTTCGTCGCCCGGGTGCAGGTCGCGACCGATGGCCCGGCTGATGGCGAAGGTGAGCGTCGTCATATTCGGGCCGAAGATGATCTCGTCCGGCGAGGGAGCGTTCAGAAAATCGGCCATCGCCTGGCGTGCTTCGAGGATGACTTCGTCCGTAAGATGGCTGGTGCTGTAAGCGCCATGGACGTTGGCGTTGGCCTGCACCAAATAGTTGGCCATGGCGACAATGACCGAACCCGGCACCTGGGTGCCGCCCGGCCCGTCGAAGTAGACGAAAGGTCGCCCTTGCTCGTCGGTTTGCTGCAGGGCCGGAAACTGGTTCCGCAGGACTGAAAGGTCTGGGGTAGCAGATGTCATAACGAATTCCTTCCTGGAGAATGTTGGCAGATGGGATGCATTATATCACCGGGAATGTGCTGCGACAAGCGACGTTTTGAAAGCCCGGCACAAATGTGTTATACTGCTTCAAAATTCGTCATTCGTCTTCCCCCATTCGGGGGACCTGCGGGTTCGTCGTTGGTCAAATCAATATGACACAAGATAAAACCACGAAATGTCCCACTTGCCAGGCTGTTATTCTAGAGGGCTTGGGTGTCTGTCCCCACTGCAATCAAGCGCTATGCCCGGAATGCGGCGCGGCCGTAGGCGCGGCCGACGATGCCTGCCCGGCCTGCGGAGTGGCCTTTGATTTGATTTGCCCCCTCTGCGACGGCGTGGTAGCGGCCGAAGACGAGATCTGCCCTCACTGTGGAGCTGAATTTGCCGGGCAGGGGGGGGGAGATGATGTGGGAGAGAGCGAGGACTTGCCGTTCGCCGTCGAGCTTTATCTCCCATCCGACCTGGCGGAACTGGGCCGCTGCCCGACCTGCCACAGCCCGATGGACTATGCGGATGGGCTGTGTTCCCAGTGCGGCCAACTGGTGTGCCCCCGCTGCGGAGCGGCCATCGGCGACGAGGACGAGACTTGCCCCAAGTGTGGGCTCGCTCTCGTCTTCCCCTGCCCTAACTGTAAGCTCGAACTCACCGCCGGGACCGGAGTCTGCCCTGATTGCAATACGCTCTTTGTCCAAACCTGCCCCCGGTGCGGGACGCGCATCTGGGACGGGGCGACTGCCTGCCCTCAGTGCGAGCAGGTGTGGGACCTGTTCCGCTACGACCCGATTCCTACCACAGTCATCCGCGCGGATGATGGCTCGCCGGCTTTGACCCTGGGCACCTGCCCCACCTGCGGCCAGAAGTTCCCGTTCCGCCATGGCCCTTGCCCGGCCTGTGGGCACGTCGCCTGTCCCACCTGTGAGCAAAACTTAGGTCCCAACGTGGCCGCATGTCCTCGCTGCGGGCCGGTCCGCTGGACGAGCGACGAGGCAACCGGCACAGGGCACCCGGAAGATGCGGAGTATCCAGAAGAGGAAGACGTTTGCCCCGAGTGTGGGGCCTATCTGGCGCCCGATGCGGCGCAGTGCCCGGTTTGTGGCCTGGCCTTTGATCTGGTCTGCCCCCGCTGTGACACGCCCGTACCGCCTGATGCTCAGGTATGTCCGGCCTGCGGGGTTGACCTGAACGACAAATGCCCGGCCTGCGGCGCTGACTTGCCCGCTGACGCGAGTGCCTGTCCCCACTGCGGGCAGGAGCTGTGTCCCGTCTGTCACTCGGCCGTTGCCGACGATGCGGCCCAATGTCCCGTCTGCGGCCAAATCTTCGATTTCTTTTGCCCCCAGTGTGAGACGCAACTGGCTCCCGAAGCTACCGTCTGCCCTGCCTGTGGTCTCCAGTTCGAGGAGTTGCCGGCGGAGGATGAGACTACCAGGGTTGGTTTTTGATGCACGCCTGCCTGTATCCCTTGATTATTGCAGTTGAATGCAAGAGTTCTCGGAAAGTGGTCGTGGTGGCTGAAGGTAAACGGAATACGCAATACGC
>CAYTNQ010000317.1:0-3596 GCA_964439175.1 uncultured Anaerolineales bacterium
CAAATGGCCCTGATCGTCTGGGGGATCACCTACCTGAGCGTATGGTTTATCTTTCGGACACGCCAGGTGTGGCTGGCCATTGTTCCTGGCGGCGTGTTGCTGCTGGTCAACCTGTATTACGCGCCCCAGGATATTACGATTTACCTGGCACTTTATCTGGCCCTGGCTTTGTTGCTTGTCATCCGTCTTAACCTGTTTACTCAACAACAAACCTGGCGGCGGGAACGGGTCCATTTTAATTCGGATGAAATTGGCTTCGACTTTCTACGCGCCGGAGCGCTCTTTACCCTCGTGATTCTTGTGCTGGCATGGATCACCCCCGGCGCGGCGGTGGTTCAAGACAGCGATGTGTTTGATGCTGTTCGGGCGCCCTGGCACGACCTGCAAGCGGAGTGGACTCGCCTTTTCGCCTCACTCAATTACCGGCCTACGGCCGGCGTCGACTTCTATGGCAAGGCACTCGAGTTGGGTGGTCCGCGTACGCTGGCGAAAGTCCCTGTGTTGGAAATCGAAGCTCCTTCTTCCGCACGTTATTGGCGCGCGGTTGTCTTCGACGAGTTCACCGGGCGGGGCTGGAAGAACAACGACGATCAACTCATTCCTTTTGGCGCTGACAACGAGGCGCTGCCGATGGTCGGCTACCAGGCGCGACAGATGATTACCACCACGGTCACCCTGATAGGGCCGAGCATGTCGATGTTGCCCATGGCAGCCCAACCGGTTTGGGTCAGCGAGGCAGCACGCGCCAGTTTGAGCTACGTGAGATCTCCTTCTGAGGGAACCAGTGGCCAATTGAACGAATCCCTTGGTGCTCCCCAGGTCGATACCATCTCTTACGCTCGCAGTCGCATTCCTCTTGAGGCCGGCGACCGCTACCTGGCGACCTCACTGCTAACCAAGGCCTCGGTACGGCAGTTGGAGCAGGCCGGCACCAACTATCCCTCCTGGGTCACCGGGCGTTACCTGCAATTGCCGGATACCGTACCGGATCGGGTGAAACAATTGGCCGCGTCCATTACCGACCCCTATGACAATGTCTATGACAAAGCTAGCGCCGTCGAGAGCTTCCTGCGCCGCGAGATCACTTACAACGAGAAAATCGAGGCCCCACCGCCGGATCGTGACCCGGTAGACTACATCCTGTTCGACTTGAAACAAGGGTATTGTGATTACTACGCAACCTCTATGGTGGTGATGCTCCGCTCGCAAGGCATTCCATCCCGCGTCGTCTCGGGCTACGCTCAGGGGCAGTACGATCAAGAGAAGAAAGCTTACGTGGTGCTGCAACAGGATGCTCACACCTGGGTCGAAGTCTTTTTCCCCAATTACGGTTGGGTTGAATTTGAACCAACGGCGGCTCAGCCGGCCATCATCCGTCCCATCGATGCACAAGACACCAGCTCTGGCAATGAAGACCTGAATCGGGATTTGGGACCCACCTCTCCCGACCGGATGGATCGATTGGAAATGGATGAGCCCCTGCCGCCCCCCTCCGGCGTGGGAGTCGGCTCTCTGTGGTCACAACTGGGCCAGGTCAAACCCACTTCCTGGATTGGGGGCGGTCTGGTGTTGGCGATGCTGGCAGGGGTCACCGTCTGGTCGATGCGCAGGCGCCGGCCCACCCAGTTGAGCAGTGTGAGCGCCATCTACCACAACATGTTGCGCCTGGCCAACTGGGCCGGCGCCAACATGCGCCTTTCACAGACACCCTACGAGCACGCCTCCGCCCTGGCTAGGCGGGTGCGTGATGGGGAAAAGCCGGCCCAACGCATTGCCGGCCTCTATTCGCGCGAACGGTACGGGCACAAACCCTTTGGCGAGGTCGAACAGGCAACCGCTAACGATGCCTGGCAAGAGTTGCGCCCCAAGCTGGTGCGAACTATCCTCTGGCACTGGGTGAGGCGAGGTCGCAGGTAAACAGTAAGACCCCAAGGGTTTCAAAAACCCCTGGGGTCTGTGGCCAGGCGCAGTAACGCCTGGCTTTCCGAAGACCCTTGGGGTCTGTCAAAAACTTCCATCTGTGGTATACTCATCCCTGATGGACGACGAACGCATCTCTTGGCGCCTGGCGCCCACTGCCAGTGTGCTGCTGTTCACCCTGCTGGCTTTTGGCCTGCGTCTGCACCGGTTGGACTTTCAACCTCTTTGGGGCGACGAAGGCTGGAGCTTTTACTTCGCCTCGATGAACCTGGGCCAGATGGTCCGCCTGACGGCCCTGGATATCCACCCCCCTCTTTATTATGCCTTGCTGGGCGGCTGGCTGCGCCTGGCCGGCAGTACCCCCGAGCTGGCCCGTTTCCTGTCGATCCTTTTCGGCACGCTGCTGGTGCCGTTGGCCTATCGGGTCGCCAGACGCCTCTTCGACCGGGTCGCTGGCCTGGCAACTGCTGCGGTAGTGACCCTGGCCCCCTTTGCGATCTACTACTCGCAGGAAGTGCGTATGTACGGATTGGTGACCTTGCTGGGCCTGGGGTCGGTGTATTTTTTCAGCCGGCAGATGGCAGAGGGGGGACGAAGCCCCGCGCAGGCGGGACGAGGGACGAAGCCCCGCGCAGGCGGGACGAGGGACGAAGCCCCGCGTAAGTGGGACGGAGCCCCGCGCAGGCGGGACGAAGCCCCGCGCAGGCGGGACGAAGCCCCGCGTAGTCGGGACGAGGGCCGGCAGACGGGATACTTTTCCCCAGAGAGGGTCTCCGGGTGGGGGTATGCCCTGACGACGGCGGCGGCGCTGTACACCATGTATTACGCCCTCTTCATCCCCTTGTTCCAACTCGTCGCCTTTGTTGCTGTTCATCGCCGGCGCAAGCTGCGCAGCTTGATGGTGCATCCCTTCATTCGCTCCCTATTCGTGGCCGCTCTTCTCTACCTGCCGTGGGTTGCCTACGCCGGGACAAAGCTCGCTGCCTACGTCCAGGGCAAGCGCGCCGCCGAGGAATATGTCCCTCTCGGGTTTGTACGTTTCATGACATCTCACCTGGTAGCCTTCAGCCTGGGGCATCTCTCCGGCGCCACGCGGGTCCTGGCCTGGGCGACACTCCTGTTTTTGCCGGTTGCCCTGCTCGGCCTGCTCTATCGAGGGGCGAGTAACACGCATCACGCCCCACGCCCCATGCCCCACGCCCCACGCACCACGCACCACGCACCACGCAATACGCAGTACGTATCACGCATTACTCGCCCCGCCTATCTGATTGCCTTGTACTTACTCCTCCCCTTGCTGCTGGGTTACCTCATTAACCTGGCCTACCCCTTCACCCCCCGCTACTTTGAACGGACGCTGATGCTGGCTGCTCCCGCCTGGTGGCTATTGCTGGGGGCGGGACTGGCCTGGCTCTGGCAACGAAGCCGGCCAGCATTGGTCGCGGTGAGTGCCGCGCTGCTGCTGACCCAGACGGTGATGTTGTTAGACTTCTACAATGTCCCTCGTTACCAGGATGAAGACTATCGTCACCTGCTGGCTTACGTCCGCGTGCATAGCACTCCTGATGATGTGTTCCTGGCCAGCTATCAGTGGCAGGTCGGCTTTTATTATGCCTACTTACCTGTGCCGCGCCCGGCGCTCTACGTGGTACCCGGCTGGGGGGAAGCCTGGGCGG
>CAYTNQ010000318.1:0-3577 GCA_964439175.1 uncultured Anaerolineales bacterium
AGACGGGGGGGATGAATGTTTACGTGCGTGACCTCTCGCGCGAACTTAGCCGACGTGGCATCGCCGTTGACGTCTTTACCCGTTCGCAGGATCCGAGCATCCCATACGTTGGCGGGGGCCGGCTGGGAGAATTGGGGCGCGTTATCCATATTCCGGCTGGTCCCGAACGACCCTACAACAAGAATCTGGTCTTTGACCATCTGCCTGAGTTTGTCCAGCGCGTGCAGAACTTCGCCATGCGTGAGAACCTGGGCTACGACCTGATTCACAGCCACTACTGGCTTTCGGGTTGGGCTGCTTTCGATTTGCGCGCCACATGGTGCGTACCGGTCATTCAGATGTTCCATACGCTGGGAGAAATGAAAAATCGCGTGGCGCAAACGCCTATGGAGCGAGAGAGTATGCGGCGCATCGAGGTCGAGGGACAGATTATGCGCTTCGCGGATCGATTGATTGCCGCTACGCCGCTGGAGAAAGCACAAATGAGCTGGCTTTATGGCGCTGATGCCGACAAAATCTCTATCGTACCTGCCGGCGTTGACTTGAATCTTTTCCGCCCTATCCCCCGCGCCGAGGCCAAGGCTTACATCGGTATTCCCCCCTATCAGAGGATGATCCTCTTTGTGGGACGCATCCAACCGCTTAAAGGCATTGATACGCTGATACGGGCGATGAAACAGGTCATCAACCGCTATCCTGAGTTGAAGGATAACCTTTGTGTCAGCATTATTGGCGGCGACCCCGATCCTGATTCGGAGTTGGAGCGGGCGGAATTTGAACGGTTGAAGCAACTGCGTGCTGACCTGGGTATCGGCGACTTAGTGACTTTTCTGGGTGCCAAAGATCAGGATACGCTGGTCTACTACTACTCGGCAGCCGAAATGGTCGTGATGCCCTCTCACTACGAGTCATTTGGCATGGTTGCTCTGGAATCTATGGCCTGTGGCACACCGGTCATCGGCTCTGACGTGGGCGGACTTTCGTTCAGCATTGAGGATGGGTTCAACGGTTACCTGGTCCCTGGTCAGGATCCAGATGCGCTGGCTGATAAGATCACCCTGCTCCTCAAACACCCCGGCCTGCGCGATCACCTGGGCGAACAAGCCATTCGCTGGGCCGAGCGCTACGCATGGACCCACATTGCCGATGAGATCCTCGATGTATATGAAATGGTGTGCGCTGATTTCATCGCCACCCGGATGAACTGGAAGGAAATCGTGGATAACAGATATCAAACCGGAAGGTGTATCTGAAGGCGATGGACAAGCTTACCCTCGGAAGATGGTTGCCGAAATCCAGGCTCTCCTCAAGACATTGGCCGCCGGGGGGCGGCCTACCTCATTGATCTTTCAGAGACGTTTGCGTGTTGTGACATAAGCGGGTACAATGGTCCTCGTGGTTGCTAGTGTCGGCTTTGGCCGGAGGAAGGGATGGCACGGACGTTGTCGGATACAGCAGAAACGTTGCAACACGTGTTTTCTAACCTGTCGCCTCAAGAATTAGAAGCGTTGGCGGCGGTGACAGTGTCTCGCGATTACCCGGCCGGCAGTGTGGTTTGCCACGAAGGAGAACTGGAGCACGTCTTCTACATCATTGAAGAAGGTCAGGTGGCGATCACCCAGCGATTCCCGGGCGGCGATGAACAGACATTAGGGGTGCAAGGCCCTGGCTCCTTCTTTGGCGAAATTGCGCTGTTGGAAAACCGGCCCCGTTCGGCTTCGGTACGTACCCTCACCGACAGTCTCCTGTTGGAGATCACCGAAGAAGACTTCGAACAGATGGTCCATCGCAGTCCAGAAGCAGCGCTGACAGTTTTGAGGGGCGTCATTCGCAGCCTGCGCGAGACCGACCGGATGACTATCAGTCAGCTCCAGGCAAAGAATGTCGAGCTGCGGCAGGCTTATGCTGATCTGAAAGCCGCGCAGGCTGAGTTGGTGGAGCAAGAGCGATTCAAGCGCGAGTTAGAAATCGCGGCCGAAGTACAACGCAGCATATTGCCCGCAGAATTTCCGAATATCCCTGGCTTTGAGTTTGCTGCTTATGCCCGTCCAGCCCGCGAGGTGGGAGGCGATTACTACGATCTTTTGCAATTGGATGACGATCACTTCGGCCTGGTGATGGCTGATGTATCAGGCAAGAGTATCCATGCAGCGCTCTATATGGCCGTGACTCGTGCGCTCTTTTTGGCGGAGGCCGTTGCCTACCGATCACCTCGCGACACCGCCCATCAAATTCACGATCTGCTGATGACCTCTTCCGATTCGGACATGTTTGTTACCGCTTTCTACGGTGTCGTCAATCGACGCAATCGTGAGTTGCGTTATGTGCGGGCGGGGCACGATTTGCCCATCCATTTTCGGCCCCAAACCGGTCAGCTATCGCTATTACAGGCTCGAGGGCGCTTCCTGGGAAGCCTGGAGGGGCTGACGTTGGACGAAGCGACGCTGCAGTTGTCCAGCGGCGACACTCTGGTTTGCTACAGCGATGGCCTCACCGATGCGCTATCCCCTGACGGAGAGTATTATGGTACAGAGCGACTGAAGAGTATGGTAGTCAGGGCAGGCTATGAATCGGCGCACGTTTTGGCCGAAGCGATCATCGCTGATGCAGACGCTTTTAGGGCCGGGACTCCCCAGCCAGACGATCTGACCTTACTTGTAATGAAAGTGCAATAACACATCCCCACGAGGAGGCATGCACAATGACCCATGATCAGCAACCGGACGACAACTGGGAATGGGAATCTCCCGAACGACGTCGCCCCAGGCGCTTGGAAGAAGAGACAGCCGAAGTTGGTTTTCCCATTGTGTGGGTTCTCATCGGCGGGCTGGCTGGCCTGCTGACCATCGGACTCATTGGATTGGGGGTGGTGCAGCTTATCAACAAACAATCGGTGCCCACAGCCACTCCTCCTGGCTTGCCTACGCTGGCGCTGCCTGCCACCCCAACCGCCGGGGCAGTGGCGCTTGAAACGCCTACACCCGCCCTGGCCACCCCCACCCAGGTGCCTACGGCCGAAGTGATTCAGCCGACAAATACGCCGGAGCCGGTCACTCCGTCCGAGATACAGGTCGGCGGCTACGTGCAAATCGTCAACACCGAAGGTTCAGGCCTCAGCCTGCGCGCTGGTCCTGGTACCAACAATGCCCGCCTGGCTGTGGCCGACGAGGGCGCGGTCTTGCCTGTCGTCGATGGCCCTAAGGAGGATGAAGAGGGACAGCCCGATGAAGAGGGCAATGTGTATCTGTGGTGGTATCTCAGGAACACAGACGGCACCGAAGGTTGGGGCCGTGCTGATTTTCTGACCCCTAGCCTTCCGCCAGAGCAATAGCGATATTCTATGCAGAGGATAGCCTTTGAGCCAGTTACCTGATTTTCTTCAGCCTTATTTCTGGGAAGTAGACTTCACCCGGTTGCGCTCGACAACTCCTGACCCGGCTTGGACAGGAACCACTGATCCGTCCCTTTTATCTGGCAGGTGGTAGTGCCGTTGCCCTATATCTGGGCCACCGTGTCTCCGTAGACCTGGATTTCTTCACACACCAGGATGATTACGAGGTTGAACCCCTCACACAAC
>CAYTNQ010000319.1:0-3529 GCA_964439175.1 uncultured Anaerolineales bacterium
CGTTCATAATGCCTTTGTTGTGTGTCGCCGCGCGGTAGGGGTCGGCAGCAGCGAAGGCATAGGCTTCGACGATACGATTCACGACCTGGTATCCCTCGAAGATATGCCCGTCAGATTTGAAAGTAAGCGCGCTGGCCGGCACCACGCACTTGGCGCGGGCCAGGCGCCGGTCGGCCAGGTTGCTCAGGATGCGCAGGAGCACCCGGCCGCCAGTGATCTCTTCGACCAGGGGTGCCAGCGCCTCGGCCGCTGTGTTCACGGTGTTAGCTCCCATCGCATCGCGGGTATCGTAGATCAGGTGAACCACCAACATAGGACCGGCGGGGCTCTCTTCAATGACGCGTACTTCTATATCGCGAGCGCCGCCGTGCAAGCTGACGACGACCGGGTCGGTCTGGTTGGCCAGGTCCAGCAGGCGCCCTTTTTGCGCCAGAAGCTCAAAACGAGCCGCGTGCAGATTGGGTACGTCGAGTACCTGCATCTGGGAGATCATCTCGGGGGAAGTAGACGAGGTGACAAAGCCGCCGCCCGCCCGCGCCAGCTTGGCAGCAAAACTGGCACCGGCTACCACGCTTGGCTCCTCGATGACCATGGGCACCAGCACCTCGCGCCCGTTGATCATAAAATTAGTGGCGATGCCCAGCGGCAAACTGTGCAGCCCCACTACATTCTCGATCATGTGATCAGCAGCTTCGAGGTCGAGGCCAGTCGCTCCCCGCAGAATCGCTTGTTCTTCGTCCGTCAGGCCCGCAGTAGCGGCTACCATCGCCAGCCGCTCCTCAACGGGCCGCTTGTAGAAACCAGATAGTCGGGATGATTCGGACATTCAGTTACGCTCTCTCCCGTCCTGAGTGAGTTGTCCCCAAATTGTGTCTAAATGATCACACTGTAAATGGCAAGGAACCAAAAAAGCAGTCACCCAAGAAGCTTGGACTGCTATTTTAATTAAATTATAGCATAAAGACACTGTCAAAAACTATCAGAATGAGCAAAACCGGGCGTTTTTTTGCCGCTTTACTTGGTTGCGTGAGTTATGGTATACTGCAAATTGGGGGTTGCACAAGGGGAAGGGAAGAACATGGCGATTGATTATTTTGTGCCCGGCACAGCGCCTGCTGCGACCGGCTTGCTCGATGACCTGCTACCCGTGTGGCCGGGCGGCGTGGCCGGGCACTTCGTCGAAATCTACACTCATCCTGATGGAATTGTGCTGGACCCTTTCGCGGTGAGTGATATTCCCATCCGCGAAGCGGTAGCTGCCGGCCGGCGTGTCATCGCCACCAACAGCAATCCGTTGGTCGTCCTGTTGCTGCGGGAACATTTGTCGCCGCCTGAGCCGGCTGTGTTGAGGGCTGCCGTGACCCGCCTGGGCGATAGCTTGAAACGGGGCGTTCCCTTGCGCGAGCACATAAATCAGCTCTACCGAACCCACTGCCCCGCCTGCCATCGCCAGGTAGTGACCGATTACTTTGTTTGGTCACGAGAGCCGGCTGATCCACGCCAGAAATGGGTTGCCTGCCCGGGCTGCGGTCAGACGGGACTGGCAGCGGTAGACGAAGAGGATTTGACCGCTCTCGACGAAGTGGAGACACGCGGCTTGCATTATTGGTACCTGCTCAACCGGGTGGCGCCTTCCACCAGGTCTCCCCCGGACGACGAGGCTCGCGCCCACGCCGAGACGTTGCTGGAACTTTATACCCCTCGCGCCCTTTATGCCATCGCCGACCTGTTGATGAGAATCGAGGCTATCTTCGACCCGGAGACCCAGGCCCACTTGAAGGCAGTGCTGCTCACCTGCCTGGGCGCGGCCAGCAATCTTCATTACCTTGCCCCGGAGCAGCGGCCTGACGCGTCGCACGTTGATACCCTGCTTCATCTCACTTTGGACAGGCTTCACCCTCCGTCGCGCTTCATTGAACGCAACGTCTGGCGACTGTTCGAGACGGCCGCCCACCAATACGCTGCGTCTATTCCCGCCACGCCATCGCTCTCCCTCCAGGTCGATTTGCACTGGGTCACTAAGTTGCCCTCTTCCCCCCAGGGACTGGTGTGGGTACACAACCTGGGGGTCTCTGCAGTAGGGCGTGGTTTGGTACCCGAATCAGTCTCACTGGTGCTGACCATCCCTCCCCGACCCAATCCGGTCTTCTGGTCGTTGGGCTACCTGTGGACCGGCTGGCTCTTCGGCCCCGACGAAGCCGCTAAACTGAAGGGGTTAGCATTGCAAAAATGGCCCGACTGGACCTGGTATCAGTCGGCGATGACAGCCACTCTGCGCGCCCTACGCCCTGTCTTTCGCTTTGATGGCACGTGCGTGTTGGTCTTTCACGCAGCGTCACCGCAACAAGCCTCGGCAATCGTCCTGGCCGCCCTGGCTGCCGGCTATGACGTCGAAAGCTGGCAGCATCGCGCCACCGGCGAACATCAGTTCACCCTGGTTCCCGGCCCCCTCCACGCGCCCCGAACTCAGGAGCCAGAGACGCTGCGTCCCCGAGTGGTCGCCGAAAGCGCTAAGGCTGCCGCCGATTTTGTGCGCGCTCGTGGCGAACCATTACAGATGGAAACATTGCATATCGCCGCCTGGCACCGCCTCATGCGCAAAAGATGGCTTGAAAGGGCACAGGCATCTCTGCCGGCGAGCCGGGCCTTGGGTTGGTTGAACGCCGCGATCAACGAGGGATTGGAAGCTGCGCAGAGGAGCGACCTGGTCGTGGTGCCTGATGACAACGGTCGGCCCCTGGGGTGGTGGCTGAATAGAGTCGGCCGGCAGACAGCCAATCCGCTCAGTGACCGGGTGGAGGAGGCCGTACTCGCCGCGTTGCGCGACGCCGATGCTAGGGAAGAAATGCCTGTAGGGGAGGCGGCATTTGTCCAATCTATCTATCGCCGCTTCAATGGCCCCCTGACTCCTGACGCCGGGCTGGTGCACGCCTGTTTGAAAGCTTATGGCGAAGAAACGTCGCCCGGTCATTGGCAGCTACGCCCTGGCGAACGAGAGCAAGCGTGGCAAGAACGGATGGAAGCCGGCGTGCGCAATTTGGTGGCGTTGGGAGAACGATTGGGGTATCGTGCCCGCCAACTGAGACGGGACTTCGAGGTGGTATGGGAAGAGGAAGAGCGACTCTGGGCCACCTTCAGCCTGACCGCTACCGCCAACGTGGCCCGCTTCCTCCCCCACGTAGACTCCTCCCCCTCTCAGCCGGAGACCCGCTGGCACAACCTGGTCATCCCTGCTGCCCGGACTGGTCTGTGGCAACACAAGCTGGGGACGCAACCCTGGCTGGCGCAGATGATCAAAGCCGGGGGCTGGACTTTCATCAAGCTGGAACACCTGCAGGATTTGGCTGCCAGCGACGAGTTGACCCGTCACGACTTCAAGGCCATCGTCGGCCTGGTGCCCCCGGTTGAGAGTGGTGAGGGACAGCTTCCGCTCTTTTAGACTCTTCACCCTCCCCGGAGCAAAGCCCCCCCACGGGGCAGGTTTAGAACTGTCTATTATAAACATCTCCGAGCCCACGAGACTCGACGT
>CAYTNQ010000320.1:0-3524 GCA_964439175.1 uncultured Anaerolineales bacterium
CGCGATGCGGGCGGCATCCTTACGTCCCATTATCGCTTTGCGGTACGAGTAGTTACCAGCCGCTTGCCGTTCGTCGTTTGCTGCCTGGCGTAGACTTGCAAACAGAAAAAAGTTTGAAGGGATGATCCTGGACGCCGACCGTTGGCTCAATCACGGTGACTTGGTGCGCGTGGGCGAACACACCCTGAGAGTCCACCACACCCCCGGTCACATCCCCGATATGATCTACTTCGCCCTCGAAGGTGACCACCGCGTCATCGTCGGCGACACGATCTTTGAAGGTGGCCCCGGCAAAACTTGGTCGGCCGAGGATTTTCAAACCACGCTGCAAACCCTGCGGACCGTCATCCTGTCCTGGCCTGACGACACTGTGTGCTACCCCGGCCACGGACCCTCTTTCCGCCTGGGCGACCGTCGGGCTGCTGTCGAGGCTTTCCTCGACAAAGACCACGGTGATTTCTTTGGAGATGCGACGTGGGAACAGTGAAACATAGGGGCAACTGCCACGAAGCCAAATTGCACCGTTCCGGTGTCAGGAGCTTCGTTCAGTCACCCCTTTTCTCCCGCGAGTCCAATTCGAGTATCCGCATCAGGTTTTCCAACTTCAGGATACCCGGGTCAGCGGCCGGCTCAAGGAAAGGACGCACATCGGCAACGACCTGCTCCCAGTCAATGGCCTGGAGTCGATGTCGCACGATCCTCCGCCAATTGTCTTCTGTCAACGGTTCAGCATCCCAGCCCGTCTGTTGTAGGGCATTGTTGAGCAGAGTCAGGTTTGGTGCTGGCCATTCTGGATCGCTGAGATACCACAACAAGTCATAGACATCACGGCCTTTGGTATACGGTCGTTGGAGAATGGCGTGTAGTTTGCCTGCCAGGAGCGAGGCTCGATTGTGATGCTGAAGCTGGAGTATCACATAGCGGCGGACGATGCTGACCGCCAGTCCCGCGCCGCTTGGAGGATCGGTATCCACTTCGATCTTGACCGCCAACACCTCGTCCCTATGCGGCGATAGGCCCGTTTCGTAGAGCAGGCCACGAAAACGGACAAAGGCACTTTGGACCGTTTTCTGGTCGCTGACTTTCAGCTCTACCTGGTAGCCCTCGGCGATGAACGTGGAGCGAATGGCCTGGAGGTAGGCGCGAAAGTCATACTCGGCTGTGGCCTGCTCCAAGGCAAAGTCCAGATCTTCGGAATAACGGGCGCTGGCAAAGAGGAAACGAAGCGCGGTGCCTCCGTGGAAGGCCAAGGGGATCATCGCCCCTGAGCGCTGAAGCGCGCCCAGGATGCGAGCCTGCAGATATTCGCGGGCCATATTGCGTCCCTGGACGAGGTTAGGGGCTGCACGGACGATTTGGGCCAGGTAGTCTTTCACAGGCTTTCGTACTCCTGTGCTTCAGCCTCGGCTAGCTTGATGACGTGAGCTGCCGCTCGACGCAACTTGGGACTTCCGGTCCGTGCAGCGTCACTTTGCAACTTATCCAGATGCAGCCGTTCCAGGTTTTGCAGACGCAATTGGCGGAGATATTCCGGTGCATCACCACGGGGTTGCAGGTGTACCAGATCCAGCAGCGCCTTTTCTGGTGTTGCCACAAAGGCCTGCTGGTCGTCTCCTATGTCGGTCAGTTGGTAGCCAAAGAGCAATCCTGTCTTGACGTGGCGGTACTCGTAAATTCCCAAGGGTGTGTCCCATCGAGCAGGTCTCAACGCAGTCACGCTGGTTGTCACAGGCACAGCCTCCGGAATCAAGCCATGATAGGCCAGGGCTGACTGCAGGCTGACGTACGATCCACGCACCAAATGATTGGCAACCAGAAAGGGATGGGGCTTGACCTTCTGGAATGGCGGTGCCAGGGCATACAGCCCCCGTCGCAATTGATAGACCCGCCCCGTTTTGGTCCAGCGCGACAACTGTCTGCGTACGTTAGCCGCATGCACGTCACCGGCCAGAAGCAAGCCGGTCTCGAAAACCGGTTCATCGCCCACGATCGCGAGTAGGTCTGGAAATTCCATACGGGCAGTATGCCACAGATGGCAAATTATTGCAACGAAAGGGATGCTCTGTTTTACTTACCAGGAAACCCCCAGCTGTGACATGGGTTTTCAATCAACCAAATTTTTGGGTAGTCTCCCTCAATCGTGTTGATGTATAATATGCCTATCAATCACGCGATTGGGAGGAGCCAATGGAAAACGACCGATTAGTCTCGCCCAGTTCCTTCTGTTGGAACCGGGACTGTCCAGACTACGGTAAAGTCAATCACGGCAACATTCGCAAGTTCGGTCGGACGGCGAAAGGTACGCAGCGCTACCAATGCAAGACTTGCAAGAAGACCTTCGTGGAAACCATAGGGACAATCTTCTACGGTCGCCATCACAGCCAGGAAACCATCTTGGAATGTATGGCGTGGCTGGCCGAGCGGAATAGCCTGGCCGCCCTTCAGCGCGTGAAGGGGATCAAGGAAGACACCGTCTTGGGCTGGCTGCGAGAAGCGGCCCAGCACGTGGAACAAATCGAAGCCTTGCTGCTGGCCAATTACCATCTGACCCGTGCTCAACTGGACGCTTTGTGGACTTACGTCGGCCACAAAGGCGAAAAAGGGGGCGCCCGGAAGAAGAGGAGCGAGGCACTTTTCCCCCGGAGGGGGACCTATGGGCTGGCGTGGCATCACGCTAGATATGGACACCCGCTTGCGGGTAGGCCGGGCCATTGGCAAGGATGAGCGTGAAGTCGCCAGGGAACTGATGGCCCAACTCAAGGCGCGGGGTCATCCGGATGCCCCGCCTGCGATCGCCACCGATGGTCAAGGCAGCTACCGGGAAGCGATGGTCGATACCTGGGGGCAGCTACCGGAGTATTCCGGTCGGGGCCGACCGCCCACCCGCAAGCAAGCCCGGCCAGGTTGGCACTATCTTCAGGTGGTCAAGCATCGTTCTGGAAGCCGCTTGGTCGGCATCACCATCAAGGTGGTCTACGGTGACCCGCAAGCAGTGCGTAAACTGCTGGGTGAGCACACCAGCTATGTCGAGCGCACCCACTTGACTTCTCGCCAGATGAACGGCCGACTGGTTCGCAAAACCCTTTCCTTCTCCAAGGAATTGCAGATGCTTCGCGCCTCCTGTGCCTGGGAAGATTGGGTTTACAACCTTACGCGCTCTGTCAAAACCTTGCGGCTCGAAGTTGACGACGGTCAGCGCCGTTGGCAACCTCGCTCTCCAGCGACACTTGCGCCGCACGCAGTGCAGGTGTGGCCGCCGGTTTGACCGATCATATCTGGACTGTTAAAGAGCTCCTGATGACTGTTGTTGTTCCAAACGCCATCAACACGAAATAGGGAGACTACCAATTTTTGACGATTATGCTTTGTAACGGGTATTTGCTCGGGTAAAAGTAGAAGGGCAGGGTATCGCTATACAAGATAGGCCAAGTTTGTACGCCCCAGTACCGATAGCGGTATAACTGATATAGTAAGCGTTCAGGGGGGATAACCCACTGTTGAATTCCAATCAACTTCTAGCGTTC
>CAYTNQ010000321.1:0-3522 GCA_964439175.1 uncultured Anaerolineales bacterium
CAGGTCCGAAGCCACCCGCCCCGCCTCCAGCGATTGGCTGCTACTTTGCCTCCCCGCCTTACCAACCCCCTGATTCCCTGACCCCTTGACCTCCTGATTCCCTGATTCCCCGGCTCCCTGATTCCCCGACTCCCTGATTCCCTGATTTCGACCATGGAAGCCAAAGCCGGGCTGCGACAGCACCTCGCCGAAGAGCCGGCTCAAGAAGTAGTCGAGGGGTGCCTCTCCACCGGGCACGCCATCCATTCCTGCCTGGTAATGCTCCAGCCAGCCTCTTAGCGCGTCGTAGCGTTCGCCGGACAGGTAGCCAATTCGCTCCCGCATCTCACCCTGAATCTGGGCGAAGGCAGACAGATTTAGGGGCTGCCCGTCCCGGCTACGCCGCGCGGGCCGGGAGGGGCTGAGGGCTGGGGGCTGGGGTCCGGGGTCCGGGAGAGACCGGGACGGGGCGGGATCGGGACGGGCTGGGGGGGACTGGGGGCGATAAACAACGTCGGTCAGCAGGCGGGCGCGGACCAGGTCCAGCCCAGCGATGGCCTGGGTCAGAGCCAGGGTCACGTCGAAGGGAGGCGGTGACAATTCCCATGCCGGGTGGGCCAGCTTGGCCAGCGTCAGCAGGCAACGGGCCGCCGGCTCGTCGCGCAGGGCACGGGAGGGGCGGTGCGAATGGGCAGGGATGTCCCGCGCCGACAGCTTCTCGAGCAGCGAGAAGCGCAGGGCGTCGCTGATGAAGGGGGCCAGCACCACGATTTCCCCTGGCGGCGTCCCCTCCGCCACCAGCCGCGCGATCTCGTCGGCCGCCCAGTCGAGCATCTGGGGGTGAAAGCGATGCTCCTGGAAGTGCAGGATCCCGCGGAAATCGCCCGCGACCGGCTGCGGGGACTGGCGCAGACTGAGGCCGATCTGGTAGCCCAGGTGCAGCACGTCGGGTGAGGCGACGTGGGACTGGGCGAGTTCTACGCTTTCATCGCAGGCGGCGGCCAGCCGCGCCGCACTGTCCGGGTCGGCGCCCAGGAAGATGCGGTAGCCGCCATCCCGGTCGAAAGCAATGAAGGCCGAGTCGCATTGGGGCACCCACTCGGCCAGCAGGTCGTGGACCACCGGCGTGTCCTCCTCCACGTTATCTACGATGAGATGTCGATAGCGCTCGAACAGATAGGCGCGCACGGCGGGTTGGGGCCAGAGATGGCGGAGGAAGGTCTCGATTTGCAGTGAGAAGTCCAGCAGGTTGTGATCCAGGCAATAGCGGCGAAAGCGCCCTACACATTCCCCGGCCTGGTCGTAAATCTGGCTGCGGGCGCTCTCCCCGGTCCATGCGCCTTTCAGCCGCTCGGGCACTTCCCCCAACGGGATGCCAACCAGCGCCGCTTTGTTCAGGTTGTCCAGCAACTGGCTGAGCAGGCGCGTGCGCCCGATGGTGACGGCGTCGAAGTAGCCCTGCTGGTCGATGAGCGGCCCGACGATACCATCCATGAAGTATTGGGCCGTCTCCACGGTGAGGAACACCGGGGGGTGGGTGGGGTGGGCGAACCCGGCCCGGTTGCTGATAAGAGGCCAAAAGAGCTGGATGACGCGCCGTGCCAGGCCATCCAGCGTAACGACGTCCACCGTGCCGGCCGGTCCCAGGTCCGGGTCGCGCAGGGCGTCGTAATAGGGCGTGGCCAGCGTCCGCTGCGGGGTCAACACCAGGATAGAAGTGGTCGGCATGCCGCGCTGAATCAGCCAGCGCAGCCGCTCCACGGCCAGGGTCGTTTTGCCGCCGCCCGGCGGGCCGGCGAGAAATATTTTCGACCGCGTGGATTGAATGGATTGGGGTAGATGTGCCTGCCCCTCCCCTTCTGGTCGCTGAGGGCTTTGTTCCGTCATCATCAGGTTTGCTATCATCCTCTTTCGGGATGTGTTGCTATTATAGCACATGTGTACAAAAAGCGGGAAGGTTGCCGGGGTAACCGATAGGGCCATGTCAAAGTCGAGAAAGGTTGCACGGTATCTTCTCAATATCTTGGGGTAGGGGCAGGTCTCGCGCCTGCCCCGGCGGGCAACCGCAAGGGTTTGCCCCTACTTTTTGAGAAGATACGTTGCACGTTTGTCCTGCCATGTCACCCTGAGTGAAACGAAGGGTCTCGTTTTCCCAATGACGAGATGCTTCGCGTGCGCTCAGTATGACATGTGGACGGACTTTGACATGGCCCTGGGTAACCGAGGCCGGCCGGGTTTGTTTCTTGCTAACTAAGCGGCATCTATGCTATACTTGTGTTCAGATTAGTTAGCCCTTGGCTACTACATGTTGTGGTCATTTTATACATCGGACTACAAGCTATAGTTGCAAAACGCAGTGGACCTCATGAGTCAACTACTCTTGCCCTTCAATCTACCTGAACCGGAGAGAATAGAATTAAGTGGGCCCTACCGCGAACGAGTAGCTGCGCTGCTGGCCCAAGATCTGGATTTTCACGATCAAGCTAGCGGATATGCTTCGCACAACTTTCACGCCTTCCCAGCCAAGTTCCCGCCCCAGTTACCTCGTACTTTTATCAGGGGATTAACACATCCTGGTGATATCGTCCTCGATCCCATGATGGGTTCCGGCACCACAGTAGTGGAAGCTCTCCTGGCTGGTCGACTGGGAATCGGGTGTGACATCGATCCATTAGCCTTACAACTGTGTAAGGTGAAAGTGACTCGAGTTGCAGTAGACCGACTCGTCCAGGCAGGAAGCCGGGTATCAGGGCGGGCGACTTATGTGGTACGAAAGCGGAGCGGTGTGTTGGCCGGCGTTTTGAACAAGCGCTTTGACCCTAAAACGCGAGCTTTCCTCGACTATTGGTTCCGGCCTGAAACGCAATTGGAACTGCTGGCTCTTATAACCGAAATAGAGCAAATAGAAGATCGAGCTACTCGGGCGTTTCTGGAATTGGCTTTCTCAGCCATCATCATTACCAAATCGGGTGGAGTTTCCCTGGCGCGCGATTTAGCCCATACCCGGCCGCACCGGGTGAATGACAAAATCCCCCGTTCGGCCCTGGTAGAATTTAAAAAACGTTTTCAGCAAAATCTCAATAGCCTGGCGGAACTCTCCTGGGGGGGAGGTCAAGTGGACATCCGATACAGCAATGCCCAGGCCTTGCCCCTTGCTGAGGCCAGTGTGGACTTGATTGTCACCTCACCTCCCTATGCAGCCAACGCCATTGACTACATGCGCGCTCATAAATTTTCTTTGGTGTGGCTAGGACATCCCATCGACACCCTCGCCCAGAAGCGGAAGGAGTATATCGGTGGTGAAGCGGTGAATGATGTGGACTTTGAGTCACTCCCGGCCAAGACTGCTCATGCCGTTTCTACGATTGGCGCTCGAGATGCCAAAAAAGGACGCGTGCTCCACCGGTATTATTCGGAGATGACCCGCAGTCTTCGGGAGATGTTCCGGGTGTTGAAACCCGGCAAAGCCGCTCTCGTGGTTGTCGGCACCTCCACCATGCGAGGCCTGGATACCCGCACCCAGGACTGCCTGGCCGACATCGG
>CAYTNQ010000322.1:0-3494 GCA_964439175.1 uncultured Anaerolineales bacterium
CGGAAAATGCCGACTTCGCCCAGGCGGTGTTGGACGCTGGCCTCATCTGGATTGGCCCGCCTCCAGAGGTGATCCGGCTGATGGGGGACAAAGTCGCTGCTCGCCAAACAATGGCGGCCGCTGGCGTTCCCATCGTGCCTGGCACTCAGCGGAGCTTGAGCGATGGCGAATTGGTGGCTATGGCCGACAGCATCGGCTATCCGCTGCTGGTAAAGGCGGCAGCCGGCGGCGGCGGTAAAGGTATGCGTGGTGTTTACCAGCGCCAGGACTTGCTCGATTGTATCCGGGCTGCCCGCAACGAGGCTCGAGCCGCCTTTGGCGACGACCGCATTTATCTGGAGAAGCTGGTCGACGGGGCGCGTCACATTGAGGTGCAGGTGCTGGCCGATACCTACGGCAACGTTATTCACCTGGGCGAGCGCGAGTGCTCCATCCAGCGACGCCATCAGAAGCTCATCGAAGAGGCTCCCTCCCCCGCCCTGACCGATGAACTGCGTGCCCAGATGGGGGAGATAGCCGTCAAGGTGGCCCGGGCGGCCGGTTACGTCAGCGCCGGCACCATCGAATTCCTGCTGGATCGAGATCACACTTTCTACTTTCTGGAGATGAATACTCGCTTGCAGGTAGAACATCCCGTCACCGAGATGGTTACCGGCGTGGATATCGTGAAGGAGATGCTACGCGTCGCTGCCGGGCGCAAATTGCGCTACACTCAAGATGACATTCGGCTTAACGGCTGGGCCATCGAATGTCGTATCCTGGCCGAAGATCCGTATCATAACTTCATCCCTTCTACCGGCAAAATCGCCGGCCTGTGGGAGCCAACCGGCCCTGGCATGCGGCTGGAGAGTGGTGTTTATCAAGGGATAGAAGTCACCCCCTACTATGATTCGCTCATTTCCAAACTGGTGGCGTGGGGAGAGACACGTGGTGAGGCCATCCTGCGTATGCGGCGCGCGCTGACCGAATATAGGATCATTGGTATCAAGACCACCATACCTCTTCACATCCAGGTGATGGATAGTACTCGCTACCAGGGGGGGCAACTCGATACCAGCTTCCTGGAACAGCATTTCACCATAGACGAAGCACCGCGCTCTGATCACATAAAGATGGCCGCTATCGCCGCCACGCTCTTGGCTCACCAGCAACACCAGCAGGCGATCTTGCTTCAGCAGCACGGCCCCAGTCCCTGGAAACTGGCCGGGCGCAAACGCGCCCTGCGCCAACCATTGTAGTCAAGTATCCGAGTTTGAGATTCGAGAGATGAAATACATCGCAACTGTCGGTGACGAAGAATTTACTATCGACGTGAACCGCGAAGGCGAAGTGACCGTCGACGGCACGACTTATGTTGTAGATATGCAGGGTATTGGCAGTGAGTGTCTGTACTCCCTTATCGTTGATGGCAAATCGTACGACATCTTCATTGACGAGCGAGATGAAAATTTCCTGGTGGTGATGTGGGGTGGCCTGTTTGAGGTGAAGGTCCAGGATGAGCGGACACGCCGACTGGCCGGTCTGCGACGGGGACCCGTCGCTCCGGTAGGCGAAGTGTTGGTTAAGGCCCCGATGCCCGGCGTAGTGGTTGAGGTGCCAGTCCACGAGGGCCAACCAGTCGAAGCCGGTGATATTGTCGTCGTACTGGAGTCGATGAAGATGCAGAACGAGTTCAAATCGCCACGGGTTGGTGTCGTTCACTATGTCCGCGTTAAGGCGGGTGACAAAGTAGATCAAAATCAGATTATGGTAACTATCTCATGAAAGAAATAGGATTGCCTGGCTACTGACATTTATGATAAAGTATGGTAAAGTATAAGTAAAGCGTAACCCTCGCAACACCTACGTTCGTCAATGGAGACTGCGCATGGACCCTGAAATTCAGAGGCTACTGGATGAAGGCATCGCCGCGCTCCGCGCTGGGCGCAAAGATGAAGCCCGGAGCAAATTGATGCAGGTCATCAAAGCCGACGAACGTAACGAGTACGCCTGGCTCTATCTGAGCGAGGCAGTGGACAATGATGAAGACCGGCAGGTCTGCCTGGAAAACGTGCTGGCCATCAATCCGGCCAACGAGCGGGCCGAGACAGAGCTAAAAGCTCTTGAAGCGGAGATGGCACGTGAGGCGGGGAAAGCTGATATCGTCTGTCCCACCTGCGGCACGGTCAACCCGCCAGACAGCCAGCGCTGTCTTAATTGCTACGCCCTCCTTGACCAAGCTACTGTCTCCCCGCCCCCACTTCCAGGAGAGTCTGTTGCGGGTCAAGAGGTCCTGGGCCAGCACCCCCCGCGCGAGGTGCAACACAAGAGCTTTATGGAGATGCTGGACACCTGGGCCGAGATATTCGCTCTCCCCAAACAGGAACGGCTGGACGAAGAGCACGCCTATGCGCGCTGGGGCCTGGTCGTGCCTGGCATCCTCATCGCCAGCGGCATTACTTACTTCTTCACGTCGTTGACTAACGTCGGGACCAGCGTGTTGCTACCGGGAGGTTCGCCCAATTGGGCACAGTTGGTTCCATGCGCCTGCGGCGGCGCAGTCGGCGGGGCGGTGATGGGACTGATCTCCTTCTTCATCAATTCGGGAATATTCTATTTGATCGCACGTCTTTTTACGGGCAAGGGGGAATTCGTCGTTCAGAGCTACTTACTATCTTTAGTCTATGGCCCATTTAGCTTGGTCTTCGGCATCATCTCCCCCTTGATGCTGCTGGTCGTGATCAACCCAGTGCTCGGCTTGATTCCTGCCCTGATCTACCTCCTTCTCTCCATCCTGGCACTGATGATGTCAGTGCGCGCTCTCAAATCGACGCACGGCTACGGCACCGGTGCTGCGTTGGGTACCATCTTCCTGCCGGGGATTTTTTTTAGCTGCGTCGGCGGGCTGTTGAGCGTGTTGCTGGCCGGGAGTCTTCAGACGACGCTTCCTTTCGCCGCTCCCGGGCTCCCGGCGGTGATTACGGAAACCCCACCTGCTCCTACCCAGCAGCCGGCACCCACCTCGCCCGTTAGTGGCGAACCCCGCTCAGACATCCCTGTGCCCGAAGAAGCTACTATCATTGTTCGTTCCACTGCTCAGGTCCAGTACGACATCTTCCAATCACCTGAAGCGGTCGGAACCTACTATAAGACTCAGATGCCGCTGCAAGGCTGGACCCCGGACACCCCAAATGTCATTGAAGCCGAGCTAGTCCTTCTTGCCTACTCCAAACCTGACGCCTCGGTGCTCATCCGGGCCAGCCGCTCCAGCGAAAGCAGCCCCACCCGCGTCGTCATCGACATCAGTGAGTTTTGACACCCCCCATACCGGAGTACTTGCGCCCAACAAAGTCTTGGCGTACAATCCATTATCGATCGACTTTTCCTCAACCTACTACAAGAATTAAAGGGTGACTCAACGATGAGCATTTCTAAAGAAACTGCCCTACGCTATCACGAGGAGGGACGGCCGGGTAAAATCGAGGTCGTTCCCACCAAACCGACTACTGCTCAAC
>CAYTNQ010000323.1:0-3395 GCA_964439175.1 uncultured Anaerolineales bacterium
CTCCGTCGGCCCGGAAATAGCGCATCGCCCAGGCGGAGTCCGCCAGACGTGCCCTTCCCTCTTCGTCGAAACCAGGTTCGGCCACGCGCTCAAAGGTTAGATTGAGGCCAGTTTGGCTGGCGTACCGCGGCAGACGCTGGGGCCAGCGAGTAGCGACGAACAAACCCACGCCCACGAGTACGAACAGCGAAATCAGGAATAGGAACAAGATGGTGATGAGTCGTCGCATACGCCTCTCTCTGTCGGCAAGCATATTTCACCACGAGAACGCAAAGTTCGCCGAGGTTTTCGATGCGAAGCACGATAGAAACAAGAGTGGATCAGGATTGGCCGCTCGATTCACGACGCGAACGGGTGTAAGCATCGAGGGTGACGGCTACAAGCAAAACGGCACCTGTCACCATGAACTTGATGGAAGAGGAGAGGGCCAGCAAATCCATGCCGTTGGCAATAGATCCGATGACCAGCGCCCCCAGAAGGGCGGACCACGTACTTCCGCGTCCACCGAAGAGGCTGGTACCTCCGATAACGGCAGCGGCAATGGCGGTGAGAAGTATATCACCACCGCCCGATGATTGATTGACGGCGAACAAACGGGAACCGGCCAGGATTCCACCACACGCAGCCAGAGTCGAGCTCAGGACAAAGATAATAATGCGCAGCCGATCCACATTGATGCCAGCCCGACGGGCAGCTTCGGGGCTGCCGCCAACTGCAAACACAGAGCGGCCAAACCTGGTCCTTCGAGTAATAAAGTCAAACAGCACAATGAACCCGATGAAAATCAGCGCAGCGGAGGGAACACCCTGGATGGGGACGTCTCTACGGGGGTTGCGGTTGACACTCATAATACCAATTGCGATTAGAATAGCAGCAGCAACTAACACGATACGTCCGATCATCAGGGCTGCCGGCTGAGCTTCCACGCCGAGCCTGGTGCGCTGTAGTCTCTCCCGAAACGAGTTGAAAGCGTAGACCGCGATGAAAAAAAAGCCGACCAGCCAGCCAAGCCACAAAGGTAAGCGCGTATTGGCAATGCCGACGATTATGGGGTCAGTCAGGTTGACGGTGCCAGTGCCGCCCAGGACATAGAGGAGGGCGCCCTGCCACCCCAGAAAACCAGCCAGGGTAACGACGAATGAAGGCACATGCAGTTTGGCAATCCAGAAGCCCTGCAGGAGGCCGATGGCAGCGCCAGCCAGAACACCGGCACCGATGGCTATCGGAGCCGGCATATTGCTCTTGACTGATAACACCGCCATAATCGCGGCACATAGACCGCTGACTGCCCCCACCGAGAGATCGATTTCAGCGATGAGGAGGACGAGCACAACTCCTACAGCCATAGTACCGACAGCGGCAATCTGTACCATAAGATTGGTCAGATTCAGCGGGCTGAGGAAGTTGGCATTGGCAATCTGGAAAATGATGGCGATCAGGCCAAGCCCCAACAGCACCGGAAGCGAGCCAATATCTCCGTGGGCCAGGCGCTGGGTGAGCCCATGCAGTAACTCACCGAAGGGACTTATGCCTTCTTCTCTGGTCTTCGTATCCTGTATTCCGTTCATGATTACATCCTCCGTTCGCTACTGCCCTTGATTCAAAGCCCAGGTTTCTGAAGCCGGCTCATATGGCGAAGATGAAATTGCCTGTTATTGCCTGGGATTTTGAGCCAGTTTCGCCTCGAAGCCTATATGAGCCCTGAAGTCTTATTTTGCTTCGCCTTCAACTACGCCGAATACGGCACCGGTAATGGCCGCCACGACCTGCTCCGGGTTAGATGCGTGGGTTTGAAAGGTAGCGACGCGGCGTCCCAAGTAAAGCACAATGATGCGGTCCGACACATCGAATACGTCAGCGAGGTTGTGGCTGATCACGACCACCCCCAGGCCCTGTTCACGCAGCCGGAGGATTAAATCTTTTACCAGGCGGGTCTGTTCCACGCCGAGGGCGGCCGTGGGCTCGTCTAACAGAACGACTTTAGAATTCCACATTACTGCCCGGGCCACAGCGGTTGACTGGCGCTGACCACCTGACAGCGTTGCAACTCGCGATCGCACAGATGGAATACGAACGTGAAGTTCATCGATAACGCGTTGAGCTTCTCGCTGCATAGTTATTTCGTCCAGCGTTTTTAAAACGCCCGGAATCGCGGATTGAACCTTCTCCCGACCCAGGTACAGATTGGCGACGACATCCAGATTGTCACATAATGCAAGGTCTTGATACACCGTCTCGATCCCCAACTCGGACGCCTCTCGGGGATTCCTTACAGTAACCTCACGTCCCTCAAAGATATACTGTCCAGCGTCGGCCTGGTAAACGCCGGAGATAACTTTGACAAGAGTGGATTTGCCAGCTCCATTATCACCGACGAGCCCTACTACCTCACCTTGATAGACCTCAAAATCTACCTCAGCCAGGGCTTGAACAGCGCCAAAGCGCTTGCTGATTCCACGCATTTCCAGGATTGGCTTACGGGCCGGTTCATTCATTGCTCTCCTCCAACAGGTGAGGGGGAATACGGTGTCTTAGACGTTATCTTTGGTGACCACAGTCGGGGTCAGCAACATCGACGTCTTGTCGATGTTGCCGTTTTCACCGCCTTAGCCCGCGTCATTTGGATCGGGACCGGGGTATATGCGATATCTTCTTCATTATTTGGCGTTCCCTTTTCAAGTTAACGCGAGGTCAAGGCGACGGAGTTATTATACACGTCACTACTATTATCATCAAAATCGGGCCGTTTGTCCTTATGCTTCCCTAAAGCCAAGCTTAAGGTAACCTTAAGGCACTTGCCGATCGCTTCTAAGCCTGTTTTCGACACACCCCAACAAGTTGAGGACTCCGACTGCGGACTCCCCAACTTGTTGGGGAAGAGGGGGTAACCAGGTTATAGGCACCTGGTTACTCCCACTACATACCGCCTCTAAGAACTCAAGGCTTCGGGGTTCATTCCAACCCTGCCGCCTTGCAAGCGTTCGCGTACTCAGATGTGCAGATCTGCTGAACCGTCCAGAACCCATCTTTCACCACGGTGCTGTTGATGTTGCTCTTAGTGACTACAACAGGGGTGAGCAACACTGAGGACACGTCGATCGTGCCGTTGTTCACCGTCTTGCCCTGAGTCATCTGGGCCGGGACGGGAGTATGGGTTAGCAGATCATACGCGAGCTGCGCTGCCGCATCTGCCTCAGGCCGGATGGCCTTGTAGATCGTCATGTACTGCTGGCCGATCAGAATGCGCTGGATAGCAGCCAGTTCGGCGTCCTGACCGGTGACCGGGGGCAGCGGATTGATGCCGGCCGCCCTCATGGCTGCAATGGCGCCACTGGCGGTGCCATCATTAGCACAGTAGACGCCATCCACCTTGTTGCCCAAGGCGGTTAGTGCCT
>CAYTNQ010000324.1:0-3376 GCA_964439175.1 uncultured Anaerolineales bacterium
GCATCACGACCACGATGTTGCTGGCGCTGGCAGTTATTGTGGCCGTGGTCGGTGGCATTGGATTGATGGGGTCCCTGTCCATCAGCGTGGTCGAACGCGTCAGGGAGATAGGCGTCATGCGAGCGATTGGCGCTCGATCCGGCACAATTATGGGGATGTTTGTCATGGAAGGCATCCTGCAAGGGTTGATTAGCTGGGTAGTAGCCATGCCTCTCTCATTTGTCGTGGGCCAACCTCTGGCCAGCAGCCTGGGACAGGTGCTGTTTCAAGCCAACCTGGACTACCAGTACAATTGGGAGGCGGTGTTAACCTGGCTGGTGGTTATCGTAGTGATTTCCACACTGGCTTCTATCCTACCCGCGCGCAGCGCGACACAGATCAGCGTACGGGATAGTTTAGCTTACGCTTGACCAACACCAAAGATCGACGATGGGCGTAATCTGGAACAAAGTCTGATTTGATTTTATGAAGACTAACGCTTTGCTTTGATGATTCCTTGATCAATGGAGGAGAACAATGAAACGAATCATTGCGATTGTTGTCGCTATCGTCATCTTGGCTGTGGCCGGGTTCTTCGGCTACCAGCAATTCCTGGCCCCAGTCGAGCCGACGCCAACTTTGGAGATTGACCAGAGCGCTCAATCGGTGCTATCGGAGGCTGTCTCGGCCGAGGGGTTTGTGGTCCCGGCTCGAGAGGTCGACCTGGCCTTCCAGGCTGGAGGACAAGTAGTTGAAGTGTCGGTGTCTGAGGGAGATGTGGTGCAGGTGGGGCAAATGTTAGCGCGCCTCGACAGCACCGACCAACAGATGGCCGTAGCCCAGGCAGAGGCAGGCGTAGCCCAGGCTGAGGCAGGCGTGAGGGAGGCCAAGGCAGCCCTGGCCAGTGCGCAGGCGCAGTTGGCCCAGGTCAAAGCCGGCCCCACTGCCGAGGCCATCGCCCAGGCCGAAGCCGGCGTGCAAACAGCCCAGGCCAGGCTAAACCAACTGTTGGCTGGCGCTCGCGCCGAAGATATCCAATCCGCTGCTGCCAGCCTGCTCAAGGCCCAAGCCGCCCTACGTCAAGCCCAGGCCGCGTACGACGAGATTGCCTGGGCCAATGACATCAGTGAAAAACCCCAGGCGATCGCCCTGGAGCAGGCTACCCTGGACTATGAGGCGGCCAAAGCGCAATATGAGCGGCTGGTGAACGGCCCCACCGCCGAGGAAATTGCCGTGACGCGCGCGGGCATCACCGAGGCAGAGGCAGCGCTGGCGGCTGCCAAAGCCGGACCGACCGAGGAACAGATTGCGGTTGCCGAGGCAGGAGTGACTCAGGCCGAGGCAGGAGTGGCCGAAGCCGAAGCTGCCCTGGCTTCAGCCCAGACGGCGCTAGAGACGGCCCAAGCAGCCCTTGACAACTTCGAACTTGTAGCTTCCTTCCCAGGCACGGTCGCCCGGGTAAACGTGGAGGTAGGCCAATTCGTGTCCCCCGGCACGCCAGCCGTCAGCCTGGGGGATATCTCAACCTGGTATGTGGAAACCGACGACCTGAGCGAGATAGATGTCGTTCAGGTGGCTGTCGGCCAGCCGGTGAAGGTGACAGTGGATGCCATCCCTGATCAGGAGTATCAGGGGGTCGTGACCGATATCGCCCCTCGCTCCGAAACCAAGCGGGGCGACGTGACCTATACCGTCAGAATCGAATTGACCGATGCGACGGATGCCCCTCTGCGCTGGGGGATGACCGCCTTCGTGGATATCGACGTGAGTCAGTGAGGGCACACTCCAACTCTAAGAGTGTGCCTGCATTGAAATACATTTTAGTTGGGAAGCAGTCGCGCTGTCCATAGCGCATAATGGACAGCGCGACTGCTTGACTCATTGGAAACACAATGCATTTGCTAGTTGCGATTGCTTGCGAACCCTGGTAATCACATGTTATAATAGCGTCAAACGTCGTTCATGAGTGAATCAAAGAGCGAGGCTAACAAATTGATTCGAACATTTCGTCTGCGTGACGTGAGGTTGATGAAACGCCTCCAACGAGACGGCGTGTCGCTAGACCTGGAGACATCCCTGACCCATCCCCGTTCACCGCTTACTACGGCCCTGGTCTCTTCGCTTCCCCTGCCTCGGACCAGTGCCTCTACTTACATCATCAATCATAAGGAAGAGAACGGGCACTTGTTAGGTTTGGCTCAGATGCGACGACGCCCAGGCCGTCCAGAGCACGTGATCGTTTTCATCGCACCGGCGTTGGCATCAGGAAACGGGGCGCATGCCATTTGGCAACGTCTCCTGACATATTTGTGTGTGAAAGCAGGGGAACAAGGCGGCCAACGCCTCTACGCCGGCCTGCCGGCTGACGGTGAAGAATATCAGATCTTTCGACACGTTGGATTTACTGCTTATGCCCAGGAAGACGTGTTCCAATTAGCAGCGAATACGTCACAGCCGAAGAACATTGAACCGTTGCCGTTACGTCGCCAGCGAAGCCGTGATAGCTGGGGATTGCAACAACTCTACGGAATAATCACGCCCCGGGCTGTGCAAAATGCTGAAGGGTCAGCCCAGGCGCAGTGGGAGTTGAGCGGGCGTGGATGGGGATCCTATCCCAGTCGCCGGGGCTACGTATGGGAAAACAGAAGTGAGATTTGGGCTGCGCTTCAGATCCGTTCCATCCGAGTCGGTCACTGGCTGCGTATGCTTCTCCATCCTGATGCGATAGATCAGGCCGATGCACTGGTGGCGGCTGCACTTTCTCGCGCCCGCTGCGCGCCCGGCCAAAAACTGTACTGCGCGGCACGAACGTACGAAGCCGGAATCCCCTCGGCGCTAAGCGCGTGGGGATTTCAACTGGTAGGGAGTCAAACCCTGGTAGTAAAGCATACGACCGTTTGGGCACGCGAACCGGCCGCTCAACCGGTTCAGGCGCTCGAAGGACGCGCCGAGAGCGCTACCCCATCGGCCGTGCCACAGTCGAAAATCTTGTCAACTCAGCATAAGCAGCCTAATGGTCGTCACCATCAAGACAACCTTACGGCGCTACTTTGAGCTCGAAGTACTAAGTACCTATCCGAAAACCCTCCCGCAGGTTCTGCCCGTCCTGGCTCCGCCACGCGGGCCAGGGTGCCGGGGAAACCTGCGGGAGGGTGGTGCGCCACCCCCAGTTTTCGGATGGGCACTAAGAATATAAGAACAAAGGTATATCAATATCGCATGCAATTTAAAATCACTGATGATCTGGCAGCTCTCTTGAATGTGCTACCTGTCCATGTCAGGAATGCACTGAAGCAGGCTAATCGAGGAGACGAGTTGCTTGAGGTTGTGCTGGACTTGGGACGTAAGCCCGAGGCCCGTTTCACAGATGGAGAGTTAACGCTTAGCGAAACAGAAG
>CAYTNQ010000325.1:0-3370 GCA_964439175.1 uncultured Anaerolineales bacterium
GCACGGTATTGTCCATCGCGACATCAAGCCCCAAAACTTGATGATCACCGGCGATGGCGTGCTGAAGGTTCTGGACTTCGGCATTGCTCGCGCTCGTATGTTGCCTTCGTTGACCCAGTCCGGATTCGTTGGCTCACCGTACTATATCTCCCCAGAGCAGGCGATGGGAGAAGAAGTGGACATTCGATCCGACATCTACTCAGCCGGCGTCGTCCTTTACGAAATGTTGACCGGATGCGTCCCCTACGATGCTGCCAGCCCATGGTCGATCATCAGCCAGCATATTGCCAGTGAGCTTCCCCATATTGATTTCCGGGAGGGCCAGATTCCCCGATCGACCGAATCGCTCCTGCATCGCATGATCGCCAAGCGTCCCGAAGATCGCTTTCAGACGCCTACTGCCTTTCGGGAAGCTATTGCTTGTGTGCTGGAAAATCGTCCCTTGCCTGAAACCCTCGATCTGCAGGCACCTGTTATCCCTGATCGGATTGCAATGGCCGAAGGACTTTACCAACGCGCTGAACAAGCGATACGTGAGGAAGATTGGCAACGGGCAGTCGATTTGCTTAACCAGGTCATCAAGTTGAACCCGGAACATCCGGAAGCTGCCCAGAAGCTGGCCCACGCTGGTCGCCAGGTACGCTTGGCTGCTCTTTATGAGGCAGCCCGCCGCGCTATGGAGGGGGGGCGTTGGCAAGAGGCGGCGGACGAACTGAGCGAGGTCATCTTAGTCGACCCCGACTACCGGGATGCTGCCGATCTGTTGGACCGGGTGCGTGCTGCTCAAGAAAACGCCAATGTGGCTCAAAGTGTATCTGGCCTTTACGAGAAAGGGGTTGCCCACTTAAAGGCAGGTGAGTGGGAGCAAGCTGCCCGTTGTTTACGCCGAGTGCAGCAACTATCGCCCGGCTACAAGCAAACCCGATCTTTTCTGGCCGAAGCGGAACGTCATCTTCGGTCTGGCCCGAGGTGGTTGCTTGGGGTAGGGGCTACCTTGCGGCGAGTTGGGCCGGCTTTGGCGCTGATGCTTGTCTTTTTGGTTATCGTCGCCGGAGCTTACTTTTTCACTCAGGACAACGATGCCTCTGGCGCTGCTAACCCGACACCTTTGGCCACGACCCCTAGTTACCCAGTTACTGGCACTTCGCCCAGGCAGTCGGAGCCCAACCGCTCGTCGGAGCAACTGTTCGGAGAAGGAGAGGCAGCTTACTTGGCAGGGAATTGGGATGAGGCCATCGATGTGATGAATCGCTTGCGTCGGGCCGACGCTGCATTCCGCACAGCCGAGGTACAAGATGTATTGTGTGACGCTTACCTTCAACGGGGGCGGGCGTATGTGGCCAGCCAGGCCGAGGCATCGGATACGACCGCAATCGAAACCGCGCTGAAGGATTTTGAAATGGGCTTGACCATCTGCCCCGATAGCGAGGCCTTGTCCACCCAACAAGATTACGCCGATAGCTTTCTCCTTGCCCTGAAAGCGCAGATAGCAGAAGATTGGGATACAGTCGTTCAAGAACTGACCCCGGTCGTGACCGCAGAACCAGACTACGCTAACGACAACGCCCGCTATATGCTTTACGCCGCCTTGGTAGCGCGAGGTGACACTCGCCAACAAACCGGCGACCTGGCTGGTGCCCTCGCGGATTATGAAGGGGCCCTTGCTCTGGACAAGGCGGACCCCCTCGACGCCACTTCGCGTCGCGTCAAAGCTTTGCGAAGGTTGAGCGAAAGTGCCCCCTCGGTAACCCCACAACCCGGTGTGACGCCAACCGCCCTCACTTATAAGTATGTCGCACCTACCCTCGTTGGTCCGGAGGATGGATCAGTGTTCCAGGGTGAATTCACTCCGGTTTTGCTGGTATGGGAGCCAGTCGACACACTGGCCGATGACGAATATTATGATGTGACGATAATGCATTACATGGCTGATGAGCCTCAATATTGGGGGGATGCTGTGAAAGAGACTCAATGGCGGGTGCCGGTAGAGGCTGGTTTCCGCAAAGCGGGTAACGATCGCTTCTACTGGTGGGTCACTGTCAGACGGGCTAACACCGCCCCTGGTCCCGACCAACTCGATTTGGCTCTGAGTCCTCCCAGCGATGCTCGCACCTTTTATTGGGGTGAGTAGCCAGGCAATCAGCAGATACCTTCTCAAAATGTAGGGGCGAACCCTTGCAGTCGCCCTGGCGGACAGACGCTGATGTAGTCCATTATAAGAACCTCAGGCAAGAGGCGATGATAGAGACCACGTCGCAGGAAAAACTGAGCAAAGTGCGGGGCGAAATCACTGCTCTCCAAACCAGTTTGAACAATTTTGCCGATGCCCTGGCCCGCCAGCAGAACATTCTCACCCGCCTGGGCCAACGGCTCCCTACTGGGAAAGATCAACCGCGGCAAGATACGCTCGCCAGCACACTAGCTGTGGCAAATATCGTAGGTCAATTGGGGCAGTTGCTTCCCCAGCTTGATGCTTCGCTGAAGGACTTGGGCCAGGAGCTCTCCGCCCAGTTAAAAGAGCACGAAAATCTCACCGCGCTCTATAACGTGAGCCAGATTGTTAATTCCACCCTCGATCTGAGTGAAGTCCTGAACCTGACAATGGATCTCATCATTCAGGTCACGGGCGCCGAGCGGGGATTTTTGATGCTCATTGATGAGGGAATCGGTGAACTCACTTTTCGCGTCGCCCGCAATATGGACCGGGAAACCATTGCCGGCTCTTCATTTGAAATCAGCCGCAGTGTTGTCAATAAGGTAGCCCAGGAAGGCGAGCCGATCCTCACCACCAACGCCCAGGCTGATCCTCGCTTCAGTGCTCAGGCCAGCGTCGTTAGCTACAGCCTGCGATCCATCCTATGCGTCCCTCTACGCGTGAGAGGCAAAATCACCGGCGTTATCTATGCCGACAATCGCATCAAAACCGGACTCTTTTCCGATGCGGACCGCCGTCTGTTGGCAGCCATCGCCGACCAGTCCGCGGTGGCTATCGAAAATGCCCGTCTCTTCGAGAGCGTCAAGCGTAACCTGGAAGAGATCACGAATATGAAAAATTTGATGGACAACATCTTTGCGTCCATTGCCAGCGGTGTCATCACCACCGATATCCGGGACAAAATCACTCTTTTCAACCGTGCTGCTGAAAGTATTCTGGGTACGCCGGCCAGCCACTCCATCGGCCGCCCCTACCACGAAGTGCTTCCTCCCTTGGAGCGTATTCCCCTGCCCCAATTGGTGGAAGAAGTGAAACGCCGTCGAAGGCGTTACATTGGCTACGAAGTTGACGTGGATCTGCCCGAACGGGGCACAGTCAACCTGAGCATGAACCTGTCAACTCTGCGCGATGCGCAGGATGCCACCCTGGGCGTTG
>CAYTNQ010000326.1:0-3322 GCA_964439175.1 uncultured Anaerolineales bacterium
CCGGGGGAGTTGGACAACCCGTGGTTCACGGCAATGTTGGTCCACTTTGACCCGCGACTGCTCCTGATCCTTGGCGTTGAGCACGAAGGGGGCTGGCGCTACGCCAGTGATTGAGATCTTGCCCGTTCGGACGTGGCGGAGGGCATCATGGGGTGTGGAAGGTGACGCCGGGCACTCACTCATCAGCAGATTGAAAGGGGAGATCTCAGATGGAAATACTGTCAGGTGTCGGCGGGCTGCTGTTAATCGCCGTCATTTTGTGGGATGGGTTCGAAACGATACGCGCCGGAACTTGATCGTCTACCGTCTGCCGAGTTGGTACGGCTGCGTGGGCGATTAGCAGCGGCAGAAACTCACCTGCGTGAAGGTGCCGATGCCGATCAGCAATTAACTAAACTGCGCCAGATGTACGAGCCTTACCTGAACGCACTGGCCGGCCATCTGCTCGTTTCTCTGCCTTCCTGGATTCCAACTGCAGAGCAACTCGGCAATTGGCAAACTACTGCATAGGAGAGCTAGAGAAAAAAGGGGTTGACAAAATTCTAAATGTGTGATACTATCGCTCCAACAATTTCATAACCTAACGGACACTCATCCAGAGGGGTGGAGGGACCGGCCCTTTGAAGCCCCGGCAACCAGAGTTTTCGAGAGGTTCGTCGTTCATAAATCAAGCCGCCTATTGTAGCTGACAAGACAAGGAACGATGGACTGGCTGGTAAGACGATCACTCCAGGTGCCAATTCCGGCAGAAGTATTTCTGGAAGATGAGAGGTCGTTGGCAATTCTACCGCCAGCCTCTTCTTTCAGAAGAGGCTTTTTGATTCGGCATAAATTTATCCGCCAAAAGCCTCTCACAAATGGATGGGTGTGAGGCTTTCTAATTACCTGGGGAGGTAGATCGGGATGACATTTGGACACGGTTTCTCAACTAGGGCTGTTCATGCTGGCGAAACGCGGGCTAAGCCACATCATGCGCTGACCACGCCTATCGTCCAGACCAGCACATTTACCTTTGCCAACACAGGCGACTTGGTGGACTTTATGGAAGCCCGTATGTGGGGCGACGAAACAGAGCGAACGGAATACGGCCGTTACGGCAACCCCACACTGACTGCCGTCGAGCGCAAGTTAGCCGATTTGGATAGCGGCGAAGCAGCGCTCCTCTTCTCGAGCGGGATGGCAGCCGTTACCGCTACTCTGCTCACACTGCTGTCAGCCGGATCACACGTGGTGATGACCGATGACTGTTACCGGCGCACGCGACAATTCATTACGAAGTTTCTCAATCGCTATGGCATCGAGGCTACCCAGGTGCCAGTAGGCAATTACGAGGCACTGGAGGCAGCCATCCGTCCCAACACGCGCATCATTCTGTCAGAATCGCCAACTAATCCTTACCTGCGTGTGATAGACGTGCCCCGGCTGGTTGAAATCGCCCGGCGGCACGGGCTGAAAACCATCATAGACAGCACCTTTGCCACTCCGATTAACCAACGCCCGCTGGAGTTCGGCGTGGACTTTGTGATCCACAGCGCCACCAAGTACCTGGGCGGCCATAACGATTTATTGGCGGGCGTCGTCATCGGTTCGGAGTATATGATTGCCGGCCTACGCGAGACGCAGGGGATGGTCGGCGCCATCTGCGATCCAAACACCGCCTACTTGCTGTTGCGCGGCCTGAAGACCCTGAATTTGCGCGTGGCCCGCCAGAACGACACCGGCCTGAAGGTGGCCCGCTTTTTGGAGAGACACCCTGTCGTGCAGCGCGTTTACTATCCTGGCCTGCCCAGCCACCCTGACCATAGTGTCGCCCAAGAGCAGATGAGTGGGTTTGGCGGCGTTGTCAGCTTCGAGCTGAATGCCGACCTGGAAACAACGGGGCGTTTCGTTGACGCGCTGCAGATCCCTTACATCGGTCCCAGCCTGGGAGGCGTGGAAAGCCTGGTGGGGCAGGTAGCCCTGGTCAGTTTTTACGAGCTTTCGAGCGAGGAGCGGGCAGAGATTGGCATTTCCGACACGCTGGTGCGGTATGCTGTGGGTGTCGAAAATGCAGATGATCTTATCACCGACCTGGCCCGGGCGCTGGACCAGACCTTCGGCACGACCACGCTACTCACGGCGTCGCCGTCGGAGCTGCTGCCTTTTGTGGTCCCTGCGGAGCGGCTACCGGGTTGACAAACGGAGATTGGAGATGAAGGTTACTGGTTGCTGAACAATGAGAATTACCGATGCCCAACTTAAACAGATCTACGCTCACGCCGCAGAGACTTATCCCCACGAGTGCTTCGGATTCCTGGTGGGGACGTTCGACGCCGGGGGACTCGTTCATCGGGTAGCGCGGGGGGCCAACCTCAATACCGAGCGTGCCGACCGCTTTCAGATGGACCCTAAAGAATTCGTACAGCTTGAAAAGCAAGTCGACGCGGAGGGGTTAAGCATCATCGGCTTTTACCATTCCCATCCCGACTGGCCGGCTATCCCCTCGCAGACCGACATCACCTGGGCCTGGGAGGGATCGTATTACCTCATCGTCTCTATCCACGAGGGGCGGCCTTTCCATACGGGTGTCTGGTCGCTGGCAGAGGAGGGACCCAAACGCTTCCTGCAAGAGCCGTTGGAGATTCTGGACGAAGAGACAGGGGCTACTGCCGGCAAGTCATAGAGATTCCTGCTCCCCTTGCTGTCCGAATTGGATAGTTGACCACCAACCCTCGGTGATGTACAATCCAATCCGGATAACAGGACAAACCAAGAGCAAGGTGTTGTATGAGCACAGTGACACTTTCGGAAACAACTTACCAGTGGTTGCAACGCAAGGCCGAAGAAAACGCCCAGACGCCTGATCTTGTAAAAAATATACAGAAGAGTATGGAAAGGCCTATTTGCGGGAACATCTAGGTGAAGAAGGCTATCGGCGCATAACCGGACAGATCAAATGAGCAGTAAAGGCGACTCCCTATGACCAATGACTACGCCCGTTATGTCCGCCAGCTCATCTTTCCCGGCATTGGGAAAGAAGGGCAGGAGAAATTACTGAAAGCTCGCGTCGTGCTGGTTGGCTGCGGGGCGGACGGCACCGCCATCGCCGACCGGCTGGTCCGGGCCGGCGTGGGCCATTTGACCCTCATTGACCGCGATTTCATCGAGCTGAACAATCTGCAACGCCAGGTTCTCTACGACGAGGACGACCTGCGCGCCAACCTACCAAAAGCCATCGCCGCCGAGCACAAATTGCGTCGCATCAACAGCCAGGTAGAGATTACCGGTCTCGTCGCCGACCTGAACGCCGAGAACGCAGAAGAGTTGTTGGCTGGCGCCGATT
>CAYTNQ010000327.1:0-3316 GCA_964439175.1 uncultured Anaerolineales bacterium
GCCGGAGTCGAGCCTTCAGGCGGGTATTTTCCGGCTAAAGCCTCCACTCCAGCGTAGTTATTTGAAAAGTATTGCCCCTAGGGTCTGCCAAGAATTTGGGACGCACCCAATGCGCCCATTTGATTTGACATTTAATCTAACCTATGTTATACTTTTGTACCGTAGGACGAAGTAAGTTTCTGATCCGGTTCGCGATCGTAAGTACCGCCCAGGCTTACAAAGACCTGGGCGTTTTTTGTGCGCGGCCGGCTAACTGACTCCGACCTAGCACCGTATCCGTGTTTGGGATATAAATCTACAAGGAGGAAGCATCCGACCGTGAATGAACGTGTAACCGGCACCGTCAAGTGGTTCAGCGGCTCGAAGGGCTATGGATTCATCTCGCGCGAGGATGGCGAGGACGTGTTCGTCCATTACAGCGCCATCCAAACTGCAGGATTCCGTACGCTCGAAGAGGGCCAGCGCGTCGAGTTTACCATCGAGCGCGGCCCGAAGGGCCTGCAGGCGACCGATGTCGTCAGTCTGTAAGAGACAGCTAGAGAAGTGAAAGGCAGCGTCCTGGGTATCACCAGGTGTTGATCCGAAAACCAGGTGGAAGTAACGGGTTTCGGAGGCACAAGAGGGGTAGCAGGACGCTGTTTTGCCTAAAGAGGAGGCCCAGATGGCCAAGAAGTTGTACGTAGGGAATTTAAGTTACGATACCACCGAGGACGCTCTGCACACGCTCTTCGCTGAGGTGGGCGAGGTGGAATCGGTGAACGTCATCACCGATCGGATGAGTGGCCGGCCCAGAGGATTCGCTTTCGTCGAGATGACGACCGAGGAGAGCGCTTCGGAGGCCATCAGTCGCCTGAACGGCCAGATGTTGGATGGACGCGAAATAACCGTGGCAGAGGCACGTCCGCCTCGGCAGCGCGACGACCGGCGAGGGGGCGGTGGCAGGGGCCCCCGAGGCGGTGGCGGTCGCGGTCGAAGCCGGGGCCCTCGCGGATACGACAGATAAAGATTCCGTCCGAAGCGCCTACCAGGTACTTCGGGGCTACAACTAAATTCTTCGTTAGTCATTGGTAGGGGCGAACACACAGTTTCGCCCCTAATTGTCTATGGCGAGGGGCATCCCCTGTAGGGGGGTGTCCAGGGCGGGCGCCAGGCCCGCCCCTACAACCCATTTTGAACACACCCATTTCATTGACATTCGCGTACAGAAATGTTATGATTCAGCCTCCACAACTGCTTCCGAGCTGGAGGCCCGTTCGGCCACGGCTTCCGTTTTGGCTTCGGCCCCGGTTTTTGGGGTGGGTTCGGCGGCTGGTGGGATCCCTGGGGAGGGACAGAAGAAGAGAAAAAAAACGCCTGAGGCAACAAGAAAGGACCCGACTTCGGACGAAGCCGGGTCCCCGGTTACACGTTACTTTCGGGCCCACTACCTGGCTCTAATCTTGATGGATTTGGGCTTGACCTCTTCCACCTTGGGGAGGGTGAGGGTCAATACGCCATTCTTGAACTCGGCCTCAGCCCGGTCGGTATTGACCGGGGCAGGCAGGTTGACCGAGCGCTGGAAGGCGCCATAGCGGCGTTCGCGCAGGTGATAATTGCCCTGCTTCTCCTCGCGCTCCTCGCTCGTCTCGCCCTTGATGGTCAGCACGTCACCGGTGACCGAGATGTCAATATCATCCGGATTGACGCCGGGGATCGAGGCGCGCACGGTCACGTCGTCGTCGCTTTCAAAGACATCCAACGCCAGCGTGGCCGCGCCTTCGACGGGCGCCAAGACACCTCGGGGGCGCACGAAGCTCTCTTCAAAGAGCCGGTCCATCGCCTCACGCAAACTCATCATGTCACGAACAGGGTCCCAACGTACCAGGTTTGCCATTTCGTCACCTCCTGCATTGGTTCACAATCAAGACTACATTTGATTCTACGTTTAGTGTATCGTTCCTGCGTTAGATTTGCGCTAGAGGAACGTTAGATTCATACAAGAGGAGCATTAGAGTTGCGTTAGATCACTCCTCTAAATCAATTCTATTTGCAAAAAGGAGATGAATCCCCCGTGACTCCCGAACTTGAAGCTGCCATTGCCGCTGCCCGCGCCGCTGGTGAGTTGCTGTGGGAACAGTTGGGCGCGGCACACCAGATCCGTCACAAAGGCCCGGCTGACCTGGTAACAGAAATGGATCAGCAGGCACAAGACCTGATTGCCACCATGTTGCAAGAAGCCTTTCCCAGTTACGGACTACTGGGCGAGGAAGGAGGCGGGCAATTTGTCCCCGATAGCCCGCGCTGGCTGGTCGACCCGCTGGACGGAACGACCAATTACGCTCGTGGCTATCCCTGCTTTGCCGTGTCCATCGCGCTGGAGCGAGAGGACGAGATTGTGCTGGGAGTGGTTTACAATCCGATATTGGATGAATTGTTCGTGGCAGAGCAGGGAGGTGGGGCCAGCCTTAATGGAGCCCCCATCCACGTTTCCGGTACTGACGACTTGGGGGAAAGCCTGCTGGCCTCCGGTTTCCCCTACAATGCCTGGACGAACCCAGCCGACAATGGGCAGGAATGGCAGCGTTTCCTCAAGCGTGTTCTTTCGCTCCGGTCCGATGGATCAGCCGCTCTCGATATGTGCCACGTGGCCATGGGGCGCATCGACGGTTTCTGGGAACTGGAGCTGGAGCCATGGGATATGGCAGCCGGCGCGCTGATCGTTCAAGAATCAGGGGGCACGGTATCTCAGGTGAACGGCGATCCCTTCACTCCCTATGGGCGCGGGTTGCTGGCCAGTAACGGTCATATACACGCCGAGATGTTGGCTGTGCTCAGAGAGGGTTGACCCCATAAAAGGCCCGCACAAAGGCGGGCCTTTTGTATAGTCTCCGTTATTTGTGGAGCGATTCATCCCTTGCACTTGTCCAGAAATGGCCTAGTGCCCCATCAAAGTGATCTTGATAGACCCGATTCAGCCGCCATAGGCGTGGCCTTGGTATACCATAATCTCTATGATGGGGTACTGGTACTTTTGCAATCAGTTTACGCCTGATTTGCCTACTAAAATGCAAAGTTATACCCAACGCACGGGTATTATATTATTGGACAAGTACTTTGTAACACAACACCGGATTGCGGGCTGCCTTGACCTCGTCCAACCGCGTGACGGGTGCCGTGTGCGGTGCATGGTGCACCATGTCGGGATCAGCGCGGGCCTCCTCCGCAATTTTGGCCAATGCCTCGGCAAAGGCATCCAGGGTCTCTTTGCTCTCGGTCTCTGTCGGCTCGATCATCAAGGCGTCGTGGACGATGAGCGGGAAGTAGTTGGTGGGGGGGT
>CAYTNQ010000328.1:0-3296 GCA_964439175.1 uncultured Anaerolineales bacterium
CCGACCAGGTGACTGTCCACTCCAGCGGCGACCCACGGCTTCCCGATGCCTGGAGCGGGATGAGTTGGCCTGTTTACAACGGCGTAGATTGGAGCCGGTTGGGCAACTGGCATCAGTGGTTTGGCTTTTTCCAGCGGCCGCAGGCTGCCGGCGATTTCCAGGCTGTTTACGATGAGGGCTACGACGAAGGGGTGGTGCGCGCCTACAACAGTGGCGTGGCACGTGGGGCTAAATTCTTTGGCTTCGGCTGGGGCGAGGATGCCCTGCCGCCCGACCTGTACACGGATGGCGATTCTTCCTACGTGGAGATGCACGGTGGCCTGGCTCCTACCTTCGCCGAGACGTACCGGCTGGCACCGGGCCAGCGCGTTACCTGGAACGAGCAGTGGTACCCGGTGGCAGGGCTGGGCGGGTTGACCTGGGCCAACGCCCACCTGGCCCTGTATCTCGAGTCCAGGCCCGGCGACACCCGTCTGCATGTCGTTACCTCCAGCCCCCGGCCCAACGTGCGGATTTTGCTGCTGCGCCGGGATAATAGCACGCTGCTATATGACGAGACTGTAGCTCAGATGCTGCCCGGCCAGCCGTATCACTCGTCCTGGATTAGCACGCCTGACCTCTCCCCATCAGACCTGGCAGTTCTAATTTACAGCGGTCAGATGCTGTTAGGCGCTTACCAGTACGAAGGCGAACTCCCATTCCCGACGCCGACCGCGACCGTGACGCCCGGTCCTACCCTTACCCCACCCTCAGCCTGGCAGGGGCGCATTCTGCGCCAGGTGCCGATCGGCGGCTGGAGTAGCGTGGTGCGCGTCTGGGTGCGCGGGCAGTACGGGCTGCCGGTGACCATCCGCTCGCGGGACGGAAGTTGGAGCGCTGTCAACTACGTCGGCAGCAAGCCGGAGTACGGTCCCGATGCGCTGGAATTCGCACCTCTGGGATCAGGATCCTACGTCGTCGAGCCACAGGGCCTGGGCGCTCAGGTCACGGTAAACCTGGGAGCGGGGACGCTGGCCGAGATTCTGTTTGAGCGGAGCGCGCCGCCCAGCCCGACGCCTACCGTCACGCCGCCTCCCACACCCAGCGGCACGCCGCCACCCACCTCGCCCTCGCCGTCACCTACCGGCACATCCACACCGACCTCGACTCCCGGCCCTTCACCGACGTCCCCGCCGCCCGCTGGTTGGGTTGGCCGGGAGCTGAACCCTATTCCGATTGGCGGCTGGGGCAGCGTGGTGCGCGTCTGGGTGCGCGGGCAGTACGGGCTGCCGGTCACCATTGCAGCCGCAGACAATGGCTGGAGCACCGTTAGCTTTGTCGGCAGCAAACCCGAGTATGGCCCTGACGCGCTGGAATTCGCGCCCCTGGGACCGGGGCGCTATACCATTACCCCTCGGGGGTTGGGGGTGAGCGTAACGGTTGAATTGGCACCGGGTCGCATCGCCCAGATACTCTTTGAGCAAAGCGGTCCGGGCACGCCGCTGCCCACGCCAACTCCCACGCCAACACCGACCCCTACACCACCGCCTGGGGAGTGGCGTGTACGCATTCCTACCAACACCACGATCCCCGGTACCTGGTTTGGCGTGATCCGGGTCAGTGTGCAGGGACAGATAGGCACGTTGGTGCGCATCTCGTCGGCGGATGGGAGCTGGAGCACCACCAATCGCACCGGCACCAAGCCAGAATATGGCCCCACCTTCCTGGAATTCGCGCCGCTGGGAGCCGGGACTTACGTCATTGCAGCGGAAGGTGTTCCTGTCAGTGCCCGCCTTGAATTAGGGCAAGGGGGTCTGGCGGTCGTGCTGTTCGAGCGGTAGAGAGTTATCGAATAACCGCCACGGCTTCGATTTCGACGCGGGCGCCCAGCGGCAAGGCGGCGACCTGAACTGCCGAGCGAGCGGGGGGGGCGTCGGGAAAGAACTCGGCGTAAACGCCGTTCATTAATTTAAACTCACCGATGTCGGCCAGAAAGACCGTGGTCTTTACTACATTGGACAGCGCGCTGCCGGCCGCTTCCAGTACGGCGCTTAGATTGGTCAGTGCTTGCCGGGCTTGCACTTCGATACCTCCTTCAACCATCTGACCGGTAGCCGGGTCTAAGGGGACCTGCCCAGCGGTGAAGACAAAGTTGCCGACGCGCACGGCCTGAGAATAGGGGCCAACGGCGGCCGGCGCTTTGTCGGTGGCAATGATTTCTCGATTCATTAAACATCTCCTGAACGTTGATTGGTTGAAAATTAGGACCCGAGGTTTTGCATTATACCATAGTCTATCAGAGTGTGCCCAGGAAAGGAGTCGTAGTGTGCCAGGGAACGCATTGCATGAGAAATATGCCCCCATCATACGCTTTTCACGGGAGGAACGCTTCTTCCCTATGGCAGTGGACGACTTTTTGACGTACTCAGCCCTTTACGTGAAGGGACAGGAGAAGCCGATCATTCCCAGGGGCCAGGTTACGCTGGATGATCTCTCACGTCCAGGAGCTTCACAGGAAATCTTCCTGCGCTCGGTGGCGACTGGTCCCCTCCACGGGGTGGAGGTGGCCAGCCAATGGGGCCTGGAGGCCATTCGCCTGATCTACCAGTGGTCGCAGAATCCCGTCGTCACCTGGACTGAGGAGTGGGCACGCAGTGCCTACGACTGGTTCAGCCAGAAGACTAAGGCAGCAACCCGCCTCTTTTGGTGGAATAAACTGCTGTTGCCCAAGACCTACGCCGACAAAAGAAGGGGGGTTCGAGAAGATCTGCCCCGCTTCGATCTTCCGCCAGAGGTAAGAGAATCTGCCATCGAAGGCTACCAGGCCAGCCAGGGCCGTGAGCGGAATTACACCTATTATTATCAACGGGTGCGCCAGTCTGGCTATGAAGTCCTACAATATTGGTTCTTTTATGCCTACAATGATTGGGCCAGTGGTTACGCAGGGTTCAACGATCATGAGGGGGATTGGGAGGGTTTTCAGGTTTTCTTTGAGCTAGACAGGGGGAATCAACCCATAGAACCGCCGGCTTACGTCTGCTACCTGGATCACAATTCGCGTATCAGCCATCCCTGGGACCACCCTGAGGTGGAGAAAATCGACACTCACCCCGTTATCTACGTGGCGGCTGGCTCTCACGCCAGCTATCCCAAAGCCAAACAGTATCCGTTGGTGGCTCTCTACAATCTGATTGACTATGCCATGGGCGATGGATTGACGCTGGATCACAGCGAGTGGCGGAGTCGGGTCAATCTGGAGATGGCCCCCTGGCTTTCCAGCTACACGGGCTCGTGGGGAACGCGCTATTGGCTGCCGC
>CAYTNQ010000329.1:0-3292 GCA_964439175.1 uncultured Anaerolineales bacterium
GGGCATGGGCGTTGCCTTGTTCACCTATGTTCTGGGGCAACTATTGGGTGTGAGATTGTAAAGACTGGAGTGAAAAAACCTGACCGAAAGGAGGTCAGACGATGAAAGCAATCGCCCTACATCCAGGTACAACAACGTTGCGCCTGGTGGATCGTCCAGAACCATCCATTACCGCACCCGATGAGGTCAAGATTCGGATATTGCAAGTAGGTATCTGCGGCACCGACCGGGAGGAGGCAAGCGGCGGCCGTGCCCTTGCCCCTGATAACCAGGAAGAGCTGGTCATCGGTCACGAGATGTTCGGTCAGGTTGTGGCTGTGGGAAAGTCTGTCACCCGCGTTCAGCTTGACGACTACGCCGTCTTCACCGTGCGCCGGGGGTGCGGCAAATGTCTGCCTTGCGCCATGAACCGCCCTGATATGTGCCGTACCGGCGAGTATCACGAACGGGGGATCTGGGGATTGGATGGCTACCAGGCTGAATTCGTGGTGGACAGGGAGCAGTACGTGGTGCGGGTCCCGCCAGAGTTGGAGCCGGTCGGCGTGCTGAGTGAGCCTCTTTCTATTGCCGAGAAAGCTATTGATGAGGCAGTGCGCCTGCAAGTGACTCGATTGCCGGACGCGCCCGCCACACCTGATTGGCTTTACGGGAGGCGCTGCCTGGTGGCCGGGTTGGGACCGGTCGGCTTGCTGGCAGCGATGGCGTTGCGCCTGCGCGGGGCCGAGGTCTACGGCCTGGATATTGTGGACCCCGATACGGCCCGGCCCAAATGGTTGGAGGCGATCGGTGGGCAATACGTGGACGGCCGTCGGGTACCGGCAGACCAGGTGGATGATACACTGGGGCCGATGGAACTGATCCTTGAGGCGGCTGGGATTGCGAGCGTAGAATTCAACCTGTTGGACGCCCTGGCTGCCAATGGTGTCTACGTACTTACCGGCATACCAGGCGGTGACCGCCCGCTGCAGATCCCCGGCGCCCAGTTGATACGCCAGTTGGTTCTGGATAATCAAGTCATGCTGGGGAGTGTCAATGCTGCCCGGGACGATTTCCAGATGGCCGTGGATGACTTAGCCCACGCTCACCTGCTTTGGGGAGATCACCTGGAGCGCCTCATCACGCATCGTTACCCCCACACCGACTTTGCCATGGCCCTGGGCAAACACCAGCCAGATGAGATCAAAGCGGTGATTGAGTGGGCAAAAGTCTAATCCTCTTGTAGAGGCAACGTCGACAAAATTTTGTCGACGTTGCCTCTACAAGAGGACTAAATAGAACCACATGTGCTTATGAATGGGAATAACGTAGCAAATAGCAGCCCGTTGAGCTCGTTGAGCTTTTCCCTGTTGTCGGTGTTGGTCGGCGTGGCCGCTGGCCTGGGGGCGGTGGTCTTCCGTGGTCTGATCGCGCTTTTTCACAATCTGTTGTTCTTGGGAAAACTGTCAGTCGTTTACGGCGCTGAGGTCCACACCCCTCCCAGCCCGTGGGGTCCATTCATCATACTGGTGCCTGTGCTGGGTGCCCTCGGTGTCGCTTTCCTCGTCAGAAATCTTGCTGTGGAAGCGAAGGGAAGTGGCATACCAGAGGTGATAGATGCAATTTATTATAACCGGGGCATTATCCGGCCGGTTGTTGCCGTGGTTAGACCTCTTTCTTCCGCACTGTCCATCGGCAGCGGGGCGGCGGTAGGTCGAGAGGGACCCATTATTCAAATCGGCGCTTCGTTCGCTTCCACCGTGGGCCAGATTCTCCGGATGCCTGTGTGGCAGCGAATTACCTTGATCGCCGCCGGCGCCGGGGGTGGAGTGGCTGCCACCTTTAACGCCCCGATCGGGGGCGTATTGTTCGCTGTCGAAATCATGCTGACCGAGGTAAGCGCAAGGACCTTGATTCCTGTCGCAATTGCTACAGCTACGGCAACGTACATCGGCCAGATCTTTTTTGGTCCCCATCCATTCCTCGTCATACCCCGTTTTGAGACACCCAACTTTTATATAACTAACCCACTGGTGCTTCTCGCCTATGTGGCCCTCGGCATAATCATGGGTCTCGTCTCTGTGGCCTACATAAGATCTGTTTATGGCTTCCAGGATTTCTTTGAGAAGCGGCTGGGGGAAAACTACTATATACGCCACATGATCGGAATGTTTCCCGTGGGCATCATCATGTATCTATTGATGGTCATCCTGGGGCACTATTACGTAGAAGGCGTCGGTTATTCTACTGTTCAGGATGTACTTTCGGGCACACTAGCTCAAGCCTACTTGCTGTTGCTACTCTTCCTGCTCAAATTGCTGACTACATCTCTGAGCCTTGGTTCGGGCGCATCCGGCGGGATCTTCTCACCTGCACTATTTATGGGTGCAACGCTGGGGGGAGCGTATGGGATCGTTGCAGCGCTGTTGTTTCCAACGCTGGTAATCAGCCCGCCAGCTCTCGCGGTCGCAGGCATGGCGGGTATGGTCGGGGGAACGACCGGCGCGGCCATGGCTGCCATCGTGATGATCTTCGAGATGACCCTTGACTACAACGTCATCGTTCCCATGACCATTACGGTGGCGCTCAGCTATGGGGTGCGTAGGATGTTTTCCATCGAGAGCATATACACACTGAATCTCGCCCGCTTCGGCCACTACGTGCCCGAAGCGCTGCAAACGAATTTTCAACCGATAAAACGCGCAAAGGACGTAATGGACACCCGGAAGGACTGATTACAAACCACCAAATAGGAGACAGCATGGCACAATCAATTGAGCTATCTTTAGATTCTTGATCATGATGTTGCTGCAAATTAGGAGGAAACATCCATGCCGGAGACAGACAATGCATCTAATGTAATTCTTGTGGCTCAAGACGGCTCGCCGGCTGCCCATGCAGCAGCCAGCGTGGCTATCCAGATAGCGCAAAGCCGGAATCTGGTGCTTCGCGGCCTATACGTAGTAGACGAGGCGATGGTGCTGGATACGTATGCCGACTATCAGACAGAATTGGGCGATATTGAGAAACCTGCTTCTCGTGATGACCTGGTCGCCCGGTTTGGGGAACGGGGTGAGGCAGCCCTCCAGTTGCTGGCAGCACGTTGCCAGGCAGCCGGGGTGCCTGTGGCAACAGAGGTCGAATTCGGCGGTGTGCTGGAGTTGTTGCTCCAAGAGGCGGCTCAGGTCGAACTGCTGGCCCTGGGCCGGCGTGGCCATCGTCACGTTGTCGATCCTCACCGCCTGGGAGGCCACTTCCGCACCATCGCCCACCGTATACAGCGGCCACTATTGGTGGGAGGCGACGAACAGCGGCC
>CAYTNQ010000330.1:0-3273 GCA_964439175.1 uncultured Anaerolineales bacterium
AAAGCGGCCACATAGGAGGTCCCCTCTGGGGAAGGGTTGCCGCTACGCGCCTGGTATTGGGTTATTTGAAAAGTATTGGACCTACAAGCAATCCTTGTAATCTCAATGGAGGGAGATATGAATGGACTTGCTCTGGTCATCAGCGCCCGAAAACATGGGAACTGCTACAATTTCGCCCGCGTGACACTGGATCGGTTAGAAGCGGCAGGTGTAGAAACCGAGTTGGTGAACTTTTACGACTATCGAATCACCCCCTGTCAACGTTGTGCCTATGAATGTCTGCAACGCCGCGACCCGCAAAAAGGTGTTTCTGCCCCCTGTCCCATAGATGACGATGTGCAAGCTTTATGGGAGAAGGTCTGGGCAGCCACCATCCTGTTTCTTTTTGTACCCACTTATGGAGGGCTGCCGCCGGCTCTTTGGGTGGCATTCAGCCAAAGGGCACAGGCGTTTTTCCGAGAAGCACCCCTGGAGAAGTTGCAGAAGTCAGTGGTCAGTGGTGTGGTATTGGCCTCTCCTCATGGAGCTGGTGGTGCAGAGTGGACGCCAGCTATCATAGCTAATGAGATGAAGTGCATAAAAAGAAAGGTGGCAGGCTTCGAGGTTATCAATAACGCCGGCTTCGAGACGGAGCATCTCTTTGGAAGATTGATCAATGAAGAAGAAATTCGCAGGAGACTGATTTTTCTGGCGGATCGAACACTGGAGAAGGCGAAGGAAATCGCCGATTGACGACGATGCCTTACCTGTGCCTCAACGGCTTCGTTCAGCGGGCAATCGAACCGCTATTGTCTCCAATACCGCGCGCCAGGATGCCCAGGAAAGAAACTGGGGGTATACTATGCTGCTTGAACATCAAGGGAAGCGCCCACACATCCCTGAATCGGCCTATGTCGCCCCGGCTGCAGTCATTTGTGGCGACGTCACCATCGGTGAGAACAGCCGGGTTCTCTTTGGGGCCGTCATCGTGGCTGAAGGAGGCCCGGTAGAGATTGGAGCCCACTGTATCATTATGGAAAACGCGGTCATTCGAGGCACGCCTCGGCATCCAACCCAGATTGGTGACCATGTTCTGGTAGGGCCACGTGCCTACCTGACCGGCTGCACCGTGGAAGATAGCGTGTTTCTTGCCACAGGCGCCACTGTCTTCAATGGAGCCCAGATCGGCACGCGGGCCGAAGTGCGGATTAACGGAGTGGTTCACCTCAAGACTACGCTTCCGCCGGACGCGCTGGTTCCTATTGGATGGATCGCCATCGGCACTCCCGCCGAGATTCTGCCCCCGCAAGACCACGAGAGAATCTGGGCCATTCAAGAGCCCTTGGACTTTCCGCGCACAGTCTTTGGCCTGGAGCGAGCGCCTGCGGGGGAAACCATCATGCCGGAACTCACCCACCGCTATGCCAGGGCCCTGGGAAGACACGAGGAAGATCAGATATTGGACGCAGGAGAGTCACCCCTGCGTACGTAATGCTGGGAAGAGAGCACAAACAGAGGAGCAATTTCTGACCGGTGGGTTACTACTCAGGCTAGATAACCCTTGCGAAGGTTCATTGAGAATTTTCAGAGCAAGAATGCCTTGGTCTGCCGAAAATTGCCTTATTGGCAAAGCTATTCTTAACCTTCGCAAGGGTGGCTGAGTAGTTACGCCGGGGGGGATCGATGGCACAGGTCAAGTTCGATGCGGTCTCTCCAGACGAACGGGAAGAGCTAGAAGCAGCCTTCCGTGACTTCGAACAACATTTCGCGCAGTTGCTACGACCGCCGCAGGTTCCACGTCCCTTCCAAGGCGATCCCTTTGCCATGCCCGGCTGGGAAGTTTACTGGTTGGACTGGGAAGGAAAGCACTGCGGCTTCGTAGTCCTGGCAAAGGTCAAGCTGCCTCCGGCCAAAGCCGAGGACAAAGTTGGCTCCCAGGTCGAGGCAACGCAGATCACTCGCTACGGCATCTTCTCTGGGTTTCGTCATCGAGGGCTGGGCTCAGCCGGGCTACCTTTGCTGGAGGCATATGCCTTGGCGTCAGAGCGTCCTTTGACCTGGAGTTGCTGGCTCATGAACCCGGCGCTGAAGTTCTGGGAACGCTGGGCACAGGACTTGGTCCGCAAGGGGTGGCATGTGGACAGGCATCCGAGGGAGTCATCGCCACCCGCCCGCATCTACATCGCCTGGCCGCCTGGCGCTGACGATGTAAACAATCCACGTATCTTCTCAAAAAGTAGGGGCAAACCCTTGCGGTTGCCCGCCGGGGCAGGCGCGGGACCTGCCCCTACCCCAAGATATTGAGAAGATACCAATCCACTTTCTTAAAGGGAGGAGTCTTATGCTGAACCAAGAACTATTCTACGCCTTTATCGAACTCTCAACACCTCTCATCGCGGACGCCTGCCTGCGGCTGGAGGTGCCGCTCCGTCTCGCTCCACCCGGTATCCGGCCCGTATTACCCGAACATCGTGTTGCCGGGCGAGTTCTCCCGGTGCGGCACTACGGCAGCGTGGACATTTTCCTGGAAGCAATGGGCACGGCTGAACCAGGCGACATCCTGGTCATAGACAACGCCGGCCGGCTGGACGAGGCCTGCATTGGGGACCTCACCGCGCTGGAAGCTCAGACCAGCCGCCTGGCAGGCATGGTGGTCTGGGGCGCCCACCGGGACACGCCGGAGCTGGAGCAGATCGACTTCCCGGTCTTCAGCTACGGCACCTGTCCCGCCGGCCCACGCCGGCTCGACTCGCCGGATTCCCATGCGCTCATATCGGCCCGATTTGGCGACTGCATAGTGAGCAAGGAAGACATCGTCTTCGGCGACCTGGACGGCGTTCTCTTCGTCCCCGGCCAGCAGGTGGAAGAGATTCTGGCGGTGGCCCGATCCATCTGGCAGAGAGAGCGCGATCAGGCCAGTGCCCTGCACGCCGGGAAGACGCTGCGCGAGCAGTTGCAATTCGACGAGTATCTGGCCCGCCGAGCCGCGGACCCGTCGTTCACGTTCCGCCAACATCTGCGAGGCCTGGGTGGCGCGATCGAGGAGTAGTCACCATGCCCTCTGGGGGGCACCATGAAATATGAAAGTCGTGGAGCAGGCTTTTCCCCAGAGAGGGGGCCTATGGGCCAGTCTGCTGGCAGGCTGGAAAGCCTGCCCCACATTGTCTATTTTCAGAGTAGGGGGGCATAGACGTGAATTTAGGGACTAGTTTTCAACTCGTAGATCCGATAAGGAGGATGGTAACCGTTCAGGGGGTAGACGCTGCTGGGAGCAGAGACGGCGCAGGTTGCCCC
>CAYTNQ010000331.1:0-3257 GCA_964439175.1 uncultured Anaerolineales bacterium
CCGGCCGTGGTTGATGGACAACTGGTTGCCCGCGCGGCGGCAGTGCTGTCCTTGTCGTGCGATCATCGCGTACTAGACGGGGCGCTGGCGGCGCAGTTCTTGGGACGTGCGGTGGAGTTGATCGAGGAGCCGTACGGGCTGTTGGCCTGATATGTTGATATGGGTCAGACTCATCAAGGAGCGGTACAATGAAACGTGTTGCCTTTCTGCTCAAAGTAAAAGAAGACAAGATAGAGGAGTACAAAGAACGTCACAAAGCGGTGTGGTCCGAGATGCTGGAGGCCCTGCGTCGCACCGGCTGGCACAATTACTCGCTGTTCATGCGAGATGATGGGTTGCTGTTTGGCTACTTTGAGACGCCCGAGAGCTTCCAGGCCGCCCTGGATGGTATGGCCCAAGAGGAAATCAATGCCAGGTGGCAAGATTTTATGGCTCCCTACTTTGAGGATCTGGCAGGAGGCCACGCTGACCAATCTATGCTAGAGTTGGAAGAGGTGTTTCACCTCGACTGATAAGCACTTGTCTGGAAATAGCTTGCTACTTACGAGTACTTGAATTTGGTCAACCACGAGCTCGGCGAAGGTCTTTCGCCCGACGAGATACGGGCCATCTGTGAGATGCATGGCGTCCAGCAGTCCGTTTTCTAAAACTGTTTCGGGGGAGAAATTCGCACCTCAAGACGGCGTGGTGTAAAATGCAAGTAACTACCTTGACAATGTCATGTCATGTTTGGGCATGTCACCCTGCCTGCACCTGGGGCGCAGGCACAGGTGAGCGAAAGCGAAGGGTCTCGTTTGCCAGGGGCGAGATTCTTCGCTAACGCTCAGAATGACACTGAGAAAAAGTAGGACATGACATTGTCAAACTACTCAGGCCAGATAATCCTTGCGAGGGTTTGGTGAGGATTTTCAGAGCAAAAATGCCCTGGCCTACCGAAAATTGCCCTGTGAGCAAAGTTATTCGCAACCTTCGCAAGGGTGACTGAGTAGTTACAAATGCAAGAAGATTCCATAGTCTGACCGGTGCTTATTTGAAAGGCATTGATTTTAAGTGTCTTTTGCTCGAGGAAGGGGTTAAATCCAATGACAAGTCATCGCGCTGCGTATGAAATGTTGGCCGAGAGTTTGGAAGCTCAAGGCATCGACGTGAATGCAGTGAAGGAAGCGCTAAAACGTCAACATATCGAGACACCGAGTTGGGGCTATGCCAACAGCGGCACCCGGTTCAAGGCGTTTGCCTGGCCGGGTGCTGCTGTTACCACCACTCAGAAGCTGGACGATGCGGCCATGGTCCACAAGATGACCGGCATTGCTCCTTCCGTGGCCATTCACATTCCCTGGGATCGTCCGGAGGATGGTGACTACCAGGGGACGTGCCAGTACGCCGAGGCGCGAGGCATTCACATCGGCGCCGTCAATCCTAACGTCTTTCAAGATGACCAATACAAACTAGGTTCCTTGGGCAATCCATCCCCGGCCATCCAGGAGCAGGCTCTGGATCACATTTTGGAATGCTGTGAGATCATGACCAAGGTCAACAGCGACGTTCTCAGCCTGTGGTTTGCCGATGGCACTAACTACGCCGGTCAGGACAGCCTGCGTGGGCGCAAACAGCGTTTTGAGGAGGGGTTGCGCATCGTTTACCAACATTTGCCCCCCGACAGCCGCATGCTGATCGAGTACAAGTTCTTTGAGCCCGCTTTCTACAGCACCGATTTGCCCGATTGGGGCACGGCCTATGCCTGGTGTCTCAAACTCGGCCCCCAGGCTCAGGTGCTGGTCGATCTGGGGCACCATGCCCCAGGCGTCAACGTCGAACAAATCGTCGCTTTCCTGATGGACGAGGGGCGGCTGGGTGGCTTTCACTTCAATAACCGGAAGTATGCTGACGATGATCTAATTGTAGGCAGCGTTAACCCCTACGAACTTTTCCTTATTTACAATGAACTGACGGGCGCCGCTCAGAGTGATGATGAACCGGCCGCCGCTACTGCCCATAACGTAGCCTATATGATCGACCAATGCCACAACGTTGAGGGCAAGCTCGTCCCTATGATCTACTCTGTGCTGAACTGCCAGGAGGCTTATGCTAAATCCTTGGTAGTACCTCGGGACAAGTTAGCTGCGGCCCAGGCTGAAGGCGACGTGATAGAGGCACATCGTGTTCTTACGGAAGCGTACCGGACCGACGTGCGGCCTCTGCTGGCTCAGGTCCGGGAAGAGAGAGGCGTGCCCCTAGACCCCATCACCGCCTATCGGGCTAGCGGTTATGAGAAAAAGATCCGGTCCGAGAGAGGGATGGTCGCCACCAGTGGTGGATTCCAGTAAGGAGGAAACCACGTCTCAACCTGTCAAACTGATTGCGTTGGCCGGTAGTTGCGTTCCATCAATCCACACCACCCAGGAGTGGATGCTCCATGACTCGACCTAAGATTTGTGTTGTAGGCGCATCTAATCTGGATCTGATCAGTTACGTGCCAAGATTGCCCCACATGGGCGAGACTTTGCACGGTACTCGTTTTCACATGGGATATGGGGGTAAGGGCGCCAACCAGGCGGTGATGGCGGCCAAGTTGGGCGGCGATGTCGCCATGGTGACTAAGCTGGGCCAGGATATCTTTGGGGAGAACACTTTGAAGAATTTTGAATCCTGGGGAATTGACACCCGGCACGTGCTCTTCACCGACCAGGCTTTCTCGGGTGTCGCTCCCATTGCCGTGGACACCGATGGTCACAATGCCATTATCATCGTCACCGGCGCCAATGACCTGTTGACCGAAAAGGAGATCGAGGCCGCTCGCCCGATCATCGCGGCTGCTCAGATATTGGTCTGCCAGTTAGAGATCCCCGTGGAGACGACCCTGGCTGCCCTACGGGTCGCCCGCCAGGAGGGCGTTACCACCATTTTCAATCCCGCGCCGGCCCGGCCCAGCCTGCCTGACGAGCTTTACCAGCTTAGCGACATCTTCTGCCCTAACGAAAGCGAGACGGAACTCCTGGCAGGCTTACCCGTGAACAGCCAGGAGGAAACCGAGGCGGCCGCGCGTGCCTTGCTGGAGCGGGGTGCGGGTACGGTGATCCTGACCCTGGGCGAGCGTGGCAGTTTGCTGGTGACCAAGACTGATAGCGTTCATGTGCCGGCGACACCTGTTAAAGCCCTGGACACCACGGGCGCGGGTGATGCCTTTGTGGGCAGTCTGGCTTATTTCCTGGCTGCCGGCAAACCTTTGGCTGAAGCTATGCGACGCGCCAATTACA
>CAYTNQ010000332.1:0-3255 GCA_964439175.1 uncultured Anaerolineales bacterium
AGCGCAGGCTCTCCAGCAGGTCGGACAGAGCTTCCGGATCGTAGCGGGCGCGATCGGTATCCTCAATACGCAGGACGAAAGCGCCCTGATGGTGGCGGGCAAAGAGCCAGTTGAAGAGGGCGCTGCGCAGCCCCCCTACGTGCAACGCGCCGGTAGGGCTAGGGGCAAAGCGGACACGGACGGCGTTGGCCTGTAGGTCCCCTTGGGACAATTGAGCCATAAGTCACCTCAAAAACTGTAGATCCAGCGCATCAGTAACTCAGCAAGCCCGCAGCCTGACCTTGCTGAGTGGCTGATGCGCTGTTGGTGGATAGTCTTCGTCGAAGTCGGTCTCTTCCTAATCCATTACTTCTGTGCTTTCTGGATCTTGGCCCATGTATCCCGTAACGATGTCGTCTGGTTGAATACGAGAGTCCCATGGGTAGAATCGGGATCGACGCAGAAATAACCCAGTCTAAGGAACTGGTAGCGATCCCCCGACGCCACACCCGCCAGACCTGGTTCAACCCGGCAGGCTGTCAACGTCTCCAGTGAGTTTGGATTCAAATTGGCTTTGAAATCAGAGCCATCCTCAACCTCACCTGGGTCAGGTTTTGTGAAGAGATAATCGTACAGGCGTACCTCGGCTTCGAGGGCATGGAGGGCCGAGACCCAGTGCAAAGTTCCCTTAACTTTGCGCCCGTCCTCAGACCAGCCGCCTCGTGTCTCTGGATCGTAGGTGCAGTGCAGCTCGACCACCTCACCGGTTTGACCGTCCTTAACCACGTCCACACAAGTGACATAATAGGCGTGTTTCAGCCGCACCTCACGCCCAGGGGCCAGACGGAACCACTTTTTGGGTGGGTCTTCAAGAAAATCCTCTTGTTCAATGTAGAGCACACGAGAAAAAGGAAGCTTCCGTGACCCCATGCTGGGGTCCTCCGGATTGTTAATGGCTTCCAACTCTTCCACCTGGCCTTCTGGGTAGTTGTCAATGACCACTCGAAGAGGGCGCAACACGGCCATTACCCGTGGAGCGCGTTGATTCAAATCCTCACGGATGCAGTGCTCAAGCAGGGCGATATCGACGGTACTATTACTCTTGGCCACGCCAATGCGCTCACAGAAGTTTCGGATTGCCTCTGGTGTGTAGCCACGTCGCCGCAAACCGGATAGGGTCGGCATGCGTGGATCATCCCATCCGGCGACGTATCCACCTTCTACCAATTCTATAAGCTTGCGCTTACTGAGCACGGTATAGCTGAGATTGAGGCGGGCGAACTCGATCTGCCGGGGGTGATGGATGTGTAATTCGTCCAGGAACCAGTCATATAAGGGACGATGATCTTCGAATTCCAACGTGCAAAGTGAATGGGTGATGCCTTCGATGGAATCCGATTGACCGTGGGCAAAATCGTACATAGGATAGATGCACCACTTATTCCCCGTGCGATGATGTTCTGCGTGCAGGATACGATACATGACCGGATCTCGCATATTCAAATTGGGCGACTCCATATCGATTTTTGCTCGAAGGACATGGGCACCGTCCTCGAATTCCCCAGCCCGCATGCGCTCAAACAAGTCCAGGTTCTCTTCGACTGAACGGTTCCGGTACGGACTGTCCTGGCCGGGCTCAGTCAAGGTGCCCCGGTACTCCCTGATTTCATCGGCACTCAAACTATCAACATAGGCTTTACCGGCCTGGATCAACTGCAGTGCGAACTCGTATAGCTGCTCAAAATAGTCCGAGGCGTAGAGCAGCCGATCATCCCAATCGAATCCAAGCCATCGGATGTCCTCCATGATCGATTCTACATATTCAACCTCCTCTTTGGTTGGATTGGTGTCATCGAAGCGCAGATTGCAAAGCCCTCCGAATTCGGCAGCAACACCAAAATTGAGGCAAATGGACTTGGCGTGTCCAATATGCAGATAGCCATTCGGCTCCGGGGGGAATCGAGTATGGACGCGGCCACCGTATTTACTTGTTCTCAGGTCCTCCGCGATAATATCCCGGATAAAGTCGGAGGGATGAGCAGCGTCGTCCGGGGCTGTGTTCGCACTTCCCATCTCGTTCTCTCTTTCCATTGCCGTGTTCTTCATACTCTTTTCTCCTCGATAATGTTCAGGTTCCCTGGGGAAACACTCCTGGCTCTTGGAACAAGGATTTGATCCAGTTCAGGTTAAAGTACGCCAGGGGGATGATAAGCGCCAAGCCGTAACGGGCCGAGGCCAGCAGCCGGGCATTCATTGCCTGGGTCGGGTCCTGGATCGTCAATGGCAGGCCGCCCGGCAACCAAACACCGACCAGGTTGAAGCCGAAGAAAAGGGTGGAGAGCCCCAGGAAGAGATAGCGTCCCCAAGGCCGGAGTCCCCACAAGCCGTAAACGGAAGCGCCAAAGCCAAAAGGCGCGATGAAGGCCAGAGCCAGGCCCAGCCAGCCGATGGCTGTGTCAGGCGAGCCGAACTGGGCGAGTGGCCCGGTGAGGTCCCACAAGGTGACGCCGGTGTTGAAAGCCAGAACGAAGGCCCAAAGGATCAAAAAGTAAAGTGACCAGGGCCGGCGCCGGGACGGCAAGGATTGTGGCCCAATTGGTTGCTCCACGTCCCATCTCCTGTTCTGCACTACAAAAATAATCAAGCTTACGGCGGACGCACATATATTCTATCGGTTTTTGAGGCCGTGTCAATCACGCTGGATGCCGCATATTTCTGGTAAGGTCCAACGAATGCTCTTCTTCTGGGGTGTGTTCGGATTTGGGGGCAAACTGTCTGGGTGACCTAACCCCCCGGCCCCCTTCCCTCGCAGGGAAGGGGGAGAACTGCCCCTCTCCCCGGCGCGGGGAGGGGCTGGGGGTGGGGTCCGCCCCTAAAAGCGAACGCACCCCCTCCCTCTGGGTCCCCTTGACATACGTCTGGTTGTCGGTTACAATGCGCGCCATTGGATTCTGCGTCTACGCGCTATACGTGATTAGGCTCTTTCAGCGAATGGGGGGGGGTAACAGATGAGTGATACAACGGATGATGCCATTGATTTCGGCGCGCTGAGCCTGGACAAATTGTACGAGCAGATGGGGGATGACCTGTACGATGGTCTGGCAGACGAGGTGGTCGAGGCAGTAAACGAAGCGCTGCACCGAGGACGGGAGGCCTACGAGGTGATGACCGAGGGTCTGGTGGCCGGTATGGACATCGTGGGTGAAGATTTCCGGGACGGCATTCTCTTCGTGCCTGAAGTATTAATGGCGGCCAAGGCGATGAAGGCGGGGATGG
>CAYTNQ010000333.1:0-3250 GCA_964439175.1 uncultured Anaerolineales bacterium
CGCCGGTACGGGTCGTGGGCAAGTGGGTCTCGCTGGCATCGCTGCTGGGCGTGATGGTGGCCGTCGCTGGGCGACGGTTTCTCCAGAGGTTCGGCTTGGGGTAAAATGAAAAGGATATTACCTTCTCTGCGCCGCTTTGACCGTAATCTACTTATCATCCTGGCCCTCTCTCTGTTCGCCTGGGCGCCGTTGCTCACACCAGCCTATTTCTTTCAAGCCCATGACGCACAGCACAGCATCTTTTACCTGGTGGAGTTCGACCAGACGTTACGCGATGGCTATCTCTGGCCGCGCTGGGCACCCGACTTTGCCTTTGGCTATGGCTACCCCCTCTTCAATATCTACGCCCCGCTGGCTATCTATGCTGCCGAAATTCTGCACCTGCTGGGATTGGGCTTCGTGGCGGCTGTCAAGGCGGTGTACGCCCTGGCCACGATCGGCGCCGGGCTGACGATGTACCTCTTCGTGCGCCATCTCCCCGCACCTGGAGAGAAGCAAGTCTTTGGCCGGAAGGCGGGCTTGCTGGCAGCCGTCGTATATATGTATGTGCCCTTCCATCTGGTGGAAATCTTCGTCCGCAGCGCATATTCCGAATTCGTAGCGCTGGCCTTGCTCCCCCTGGTGCTATATGCCTTCACCGAACTGGTTGTCGCGCCCAATCTCCGCCGTCTTGGACGAGCAGGGCTGACATATGGCGTCCTGGCCCTCACCCACCATACCTCCTTTTTCACCTTCACCCCCTTCCTGGTCGTTTATATCCTGTACTTGCTGGCTGGAACCTGGCGGGACAAAGGGGTAAGCCCCGCAGTGCGCACGGCATTATTCACCATAGGGAGCGGACTGCTGGGCCTGGCTTTGTCGGCAATCTACCTGCTACCCATGCTGGCCGAGTTGCGCTACGTGAAAATCGAGCAATGGACGGCCTATAACTACGACTATGGCCGACACTTCGTCTATTTCTCGCAACTGCTGTCCCCGGATTGGGGCTATGGCTATTCTGGGCCAGGCCTCAACGACGGGATGTCGTTTCAACTGGGAGCAGTGGTGCTGGTGCTGGTCATCTTTGGCGGCTGGCTGGCACTGACCCGCCGTTTCGCCCGACCTGGCCCGCGCGGGCCTCACCCGGGGATAGATCTCTTCTTCCTGGCCTCAACCGCCGCCATCGTCTGGCTGATGTCCCCGGCCGCCCAGTTCGCGTGGCGGGTGTTGCCCATCGCCAGCCTGGTGCAATTTCCGTGGCGATTGCTGGGGCCGGCCGCCCTTACCATGTCGGTTGTGGCCGGATCGCTGCTGGCAGGAGGGGGCGGGGAGTCCCTGCTCCTTCTGCTGGTCATCATCCTCGGCTCGTTTGCCTATACCCTGCCCCAGTACACACCGGTTGAGCCGTGGCGCGCACGGCCAGAGGCAGTGGTGCGTTGGGACCGCTTCTCACCGGCCGAGCGAGTGGGCATGGTCACCTATACCGACGAACAGCCCACCACCAGCCCTATGGAAGCGCAATACCTGGCCGGCGAGCCGTTACAGGTAGCGACCATCCTGACCGGCGCAGGAACAGTGGAAACACAACGTCATGGTGGAGCTTCGGACCAGGTAAGGGTGAATGCCAACGGACCCGTGGCGGTGCAATTTTACACTTACGACTTCCCAGGCTGGCAGGCCATGATTGACGGGCGCCCCACCGCGCACCGGCACGAGCCGCCATACGGACTCATCACCCTTGACGTGCCGGCCGGCCAGCACATGGTCTCGATTCGGATGGGGAGCACGCCGCCACGCACGATAGGGGGTGCCATCAGCCTGATCGCTGCGATCGCTATCGGGGTCGGGCTCTTCAGGAGGCATATTTGGCGAAGGGTGCTCCCTCTGCTATAATTTTGGACAGACGACCGGGGACGAATGACAAACGTTTTTGGGCCTTCGCCTTTTGTCCTCTGTCTTTGATCATTCGAGGGAGGGGTGCGTGGACAGGGAATGTGTGAACTGCGGCACCAGGCTGCCGTCGGGGGCGACGCGCTGTCCTGTGTGCGGAGCATTTGCGCGCGGGGGACACGAGCAACGACGTTGCCCCAATTGCGGCACTCCAGCCGCCCGACAGGCCAAAACTTGCCTGATGTGCAATGCTCCTCTCGATTGGGTGCCTGGCCGGGACGGATTAGTCCCACACCCGCCGGCAGGCAAAGGTGTGGGACTGACAAGCGTATCCTGGCAAGGGATAGGAGCGGTTGCGTTCATCGCAGCCCTGGCCTTCATCGGTTGGAGCCGCTGGCGCACTCCGCCCCAGCCAGTAGTGGCTGTCCCCACGACCACACCCAGCCCCACCGTCACGCCGACACCCGTGCCGACGGCGACAGCTACCCCAATCCCCAGTGCCACGCCATCGCCGGTCCCTTCTCCTACCCCCATCGTTCACGTGGTACAATCGGGCGAGACGATCATCTATATCGCCTCGTATTACGGTACCACGGCCGAAGCGATTATGAAGGCAAATGGGTTGGATGAGACATTGGCGCGGTTACTGCGACCTGGCCAGGAGTTGCTGATCCCCTCCACTGGCCCGGTGGGCGGGCCAGTGCCTGGAAGTACTGCCCAGCCGCCCCAGGTGATTCACGAGGTAGAGTCAGGCGAGACGCTTAGCTCCATCGCCGACGAGTACGACACCAACGTCGAAGCGATTATGGCTGCCAATGAGATGGATAGCCCTGACTTGATTTACGTGGGCCAGCAGCTTGTTGTGCCACTGATGCCCCCCACCACGACGCCGACGCCTTCTCCCACGCCGACGCCCACGACCACGCCCGGCCCACCCTATCCTGCCCCCCATTTGTTATCTCCTGCCGAGGGTGCGGTACTCGAGGGAGAGGACGCGGTCATTCTTCTCACCTGGACGAGTGTGGGTATCTTGCGTGAGAACCAGGTCTACCTGGTGGAACTGGAGACGCCGGCCCGGACTGTCCCTGTGACCTACACCACCCGGGGGACATCATGGCGGCTGCCATCCGACCTGTGGCCGACCGGGCGACGCCGAACTTTGACCTGGCGGGTAACAGTCGAGCAGCAAACCAGCCCGACTTCGGGCGGACCGGCAGCGTGGGAGCCGTTGAGTCCTCCAACCGAGACACACTACTTTGAGTGGCGATAACCTCACGTCACTTCGGCGCCTGCTGGACAATACGCCAGGCATCGGCGATGAACATCCGAAAATCGTCCAGATGGTGCCGCAGGATGTCGTAAACCTGGCGCTCGTCTACGT
>CAYTNQ010000334.1:0-3249 GCA_964439175.1 uncultured Anaerolineales bacterium
CCCCTCGGCATGGACTGGGATATCGAGCTGGCGTCCCAACACCTGGAGTTGCTCAATGGCCGCCGGTCGGCGTGTATCGGCTGCAACCAACAACGGTCGATGGTTCGATTTTCTAAGGAACAGCGCCAATTTAGAGGCGGTTGTCGTCTTGCCAGAACCCTGCAAGCCGACTAGCATGATCACGTGAGGCGTAGGCCCGTCCAGGTTGAGGCGGGCTGGCTCTCCCAATGTGGCAATCAGCTCTTCGTTGACGATCTTCACGACCTGCTGAGCTGGCGTCAGGCTTTGCATCACCTCAACGCCTACTCCCCGCTCGCGCACCCGACCTATGAAGTCCTTGACGACTTTGAAATTTACGTCGGCTTCCAACAGCGCCAGCCGGACTTCGCGCAAAGCAGCATCAACATCTGCCTCTCTCAGCTTGCCACGACTGGAGAGACGCTGAAAGACGCCCTGTAGTTTATCCTGTAAGTTCTCAAACATAGGGGAAAAACCTGTAATAAAAGATTGTAACCTATCTCCAGAATTTCGTCAAGTCACAACCAAAACAGAATATATTTTATCCGAATCCTGGCCGATTCGGTCAGACGAGGATCCCGCTACCCCAAAACCGAAACACACTTGCAGAAGTGGTCATCATCCTACGAATATAAACGTAAATAAAGCGAAAATTCGCACATCGCTTGACAAGTCTATCATCCGTCCCTTATAATCTATTCGTGAAGCTGCCAATCGTGGCCGATGCTGTGCTTAAAACGTTAAAAACGCCGCTGATTCCACCGATATGATGCATCCGACACGACCTTCCGCCCCTTCTGGAGCCCGGCTTGCCCGCTGGGGACTATTCCTTCTATGGATCGCGCTGCTGACTGCTGTGGGGGTCTTGGCCGTCGGGCTTGAAATCAGCCGGCGCTACGCTTACGCCCTGGCCTATCCCGGTTGTTCGGGCCCCCATCGCACACCCACCGATGTCAGCATCTCTGACTACCAGGAGGTGACCTTTGTTCCCCAGAGGAGCGCACCTACGTCTCTCGGCGGGGTGAGGTTCACAGCCTGGTGGCTGCCTTCCAAGAATGGGGCAGCGGTGATTTTGATTCCCGGCATCGGCCAGGCGCGAGACGGCATGCTCGACCAAGGGGCGATGTTGGCCCGTCACGGTTACGGTGTGCTGCTGATCGACCCACGTCCTTGCGCCAAACCCGATGCGGCTTTCACTGCCGGTTATACTGAAGTCGATGACGTGGCGGGGGCGCTGGCCTTTGTCCAGGCACAGCCTGGAGTGGAGTCAAACCGCATCGGGGCGCTCGGTTTCTCGGTGGGAGGTGCTACCGCCATTTTCAGCGCCGCGCAACTGGAAGGCATTCGGGCTGTCGTCAGTGAGGGCAATTTCTACAACCTGGGCGACGACATCGCCAACACCGGGGGGAATAACACACCTCTCGAAAGCTTTTACACCCAAGCCATCCTCTTTTTCTATCGACGCCAAACCGGAGTTGACGCTCACCTTATCGGTCCTATCAATGTCATTGGACAGATCAGCCCGCGCCCGGTGCTGCTTATCTTCGGGGAGCACGAGGTTGTCAGCGGGCACGCCCACGAGCAATTCACCGCTGCTGGCGAGCCCAAGTCGCTGTGGATTGTGCCCGGCGTCGGCCACGGGGGCTACATCCAGACCTGGCCGGAGGAGTACGAAGCGCGAGTGGTCAGTTTTTTCGACGAGGCGCTTTTAGGCAAACAGTAGGATTTCATTCTGTTATTCCAATGAAGGAGGCAAAGCAACGATGCGAACAGTCTACGCAATATCCGGTGGGGTGAGCAAATTTGCCAAAGCCCGCCCCGACAAAACCTTCCAGGCCGTCATCAAGGAGGCATATGACTATGCTATCCAGGACATCGGCCTGGGGTTCCAGCAGTTCAGGCAGTTGGTGGATGGCTCAGTGGTCAGCTACTTCAGCGATCACTTCGCACGGCAGTTGATGGCCGGCATTATGGCCACTGACTACCTGGGATTGTGTCCCAAGCCTAACCACCGTGTGGAGGGAGGCGGTGCGACCGGCGGTATCTGCTTCCAGGAGGCGTGGAAAGCAGTCGCCTCTGGATATATGGATGTGTGCGTTGCCTATGGCTTCGAGACGATGTCCCACGTGGAAACGTGGAAAGGCAACGAGTTCATCGCCCTGGCCAGCGACGTGAGCTTCGACTATCCGGTGGGCGGGTTCTACTCCGGCTATTACGCCATGATGGTCACCCGCCACATGAAGGAATTCGGTACCACCGTCGAGCAAATGGCTCACGTAAGCGTGAAGAACCACATCAACGCCTACTATAACCCCTACGCGCAAAAGCGCAACCGCTATACCATCCAGGATGTGCGGAACGCACCGATGGTCGCCTGGCCGTTGACACGCCTGGACATCTGCGTGATGAGTGATGGGGCAGCCGCTACCATTTTATGCTCCGAGGAGGGGCTGGCCCGGTTGGAGGCGGCTGGCGCACAGATTCCCCACCCGTTGGTGAAGATCAGCGGCATCGGGCGCGGCACTGACGCCATGCGTATGGCCGACCGGCCTCATCAATCCTATGAGGACTTCATCAAGTATAACCTTCTCCCTCACGAAGACACCGCCGAAACTCGTGCCTATTACAAGGAACTATGGGACAGGGGCTTCCGCTATCCCGGCGTCCACTCCTTCCGGGCTGGACGGATGGCCTCTAAGGAGGCCTACAAAAACGCCAACATCACCGACCCGCTTGAGGAGATCGACTTCGTGGAGCTACACGACGCTTACACCTCCAGCGAAGTTCAGACTTACGAAGACATGGGCCTTTGCCGCTACGGTGAGGGAGGGCCTTTCGCCGCCTCAGGCAAGGCCTTTATGCCCGGGATTGACTACGGCCTGGAACTGGCTGAGGAACCGGCTTGCCCCGTTAATCCCAGCGGCGGACTCATTGCCTGCGGTCATCCCGTTGGCGCTACAGGTCTGATGCAAGCGGTGTTTGCCATCTGGCAATTGCAGGCTACCATCGGCAAGCACTTCGGCGACGCCACCTTGCAATTGAAAAATGCTCGGCGTGGTGCTATCCACTCCCACGCTGGCACCGGCACGTACGTCACCGTCTCGGTTCTTGAGAAAGACGAAAACTAACTACTTACCTTCAAGGAGATTTGAATAATGTCCGGTCAGATTCCCAACAAACGCGAAGAAACTCTGGGGGGATACATTCTGCATAACGTCCCCTTTCCGCGCG
>CAYTNQ010000335.1:0-3227 GCA_964439175.1 uncultured Anaerolineales bacterium
GCAGGATCGAGCTCTAGCACCCTCGCCCAGGCACTGCGCGCCTCCCAGGGATCCCGCGCCAGGCGCGCCCGCAGGCTCCAGGCCAACACGTTTTTATCGTCCAAAGCGATGGCGTCGACGACCCGTTGGCGAGCCTGATCTGACTTGCCGTCGGCAGCCGACGCTTCGGCCTCCTCCAACAGCTCGGCGATCCGTTCGCCGCTGCTACGGGGATGCTCTCGCACCCAGAGAATGCCAGCCTGAGCCCGCTTGTTGTCCGGGTCCAACTCCAACACCCGGCAAAACAAGGCCAGACTCTCGCGGCGGGTGGGTGCCAGCCAGGCCAGCCAGAGCAGAGCGACGATATTGTCCGCGTCCAGATCACGGGCTGCCTGAAAACAGCGGCGAGCCTCGGCCTGGTCACCGGCATGCGCGGCCACCAGGCCCTGTTGCAGCCAGGACCGAACGAGGTTTGATGATTCTATTGAGTTGGTCACCACGTCCTCTTATCCTGGAAGAATAACGGCATCCAATTGTACCACAAACTATAAGTGTGCCGAAATAGCCTACCTTCCCGCAGGCTATTTTTGAGAGCAAGGAGTACTTTCTGCGTCTGAATTGCCGAATTTAGAAAGCGCGTGACACAAAAGCATCACGCGCTTCACTCAACAGATACAGATACTGGTATCGTAACTATTCAGCCTACCCTGCCTGCAAGGCTACGCCCGGCTGCCGGTGAGGCGCGGGTCCAGGATGTCACGCAGAACGTCGCCTACCAGGTTCCAGGCCAACACGAACAGTACAATCGCCATACCAGGATAGACCACGATGTACCAATGGGCAGCCAGGGAAGGGATCCAATTCCGGGCGAAGTTGATCATCTGTCCCCAGTCGGCGTATCCTCTCTGGGCTCCCAGGCCCAAAAAGCTCAAGGCGGCAAAGGTCAACACGTAGGAACCGATGTTCATCGAAGCGATGACCAGCACCGGGAAGACGGCGTTGGGCAGCAGGTGACGGAATAGGATGCGCATATCGCCCACTCCGATGACGCGCGCCGCTTGCACGTAGTCCAGTTCCCGCAGGGCCAGGATGTTGCCCCGGATCACCCGGGCATAGGTCATCCAGCCAAAGGCGATGATGGCCAGCATCCCGGTCAGGATCTGCAACTGGATGGGGTCCAGCGTCTTGGCCGGGTTGTGTCCGAAAGTCACCAGCGCCAGAAGTTTCGCCAAAAACATCAAGACTCCCGCCTCTCCTCGCCCGTAGATCGTCTGCAAGACCGAGGTCAAGGTGATGGCGGCTAGCAGGAAGGGGAATGCCTGAAAGATCTCCACGATCCGCATCAGCACTTCATCCAGCCAACCCCCATAATAGGCAGAAATAGAGCCCACTGCCAGCCCGATAATCGTGGTGAAAAGGGTGATCACCACCCCGATGCGGAACGCGGTGCGCGTGCCCCACACCACCCCGTAATAGACGTCGTATTGTCCCTCTGTCGTGCCGAAAATGTGTTCTTCACTGGGAGCCTGGGGCTCCGAGCTGAACCCATCCCGCGGGATCATATAGGGATCGCGCGCATTCGCCGCCGGCGGTGCAATCCAGGGAGCAGTGATGGCTACCACGGTGAAGGTCACCAGCAATAGCAGGCCAGCCAGGGAAGTCGGGTTGGTCATGAGCCTCTTGAGCACTTTTTTCATCGCAATCCATCACCTCAAAAGATTCTGGCAGTTTGCCTGGGCCGCTACTGCAAACGGATGCGGGGATCGACGAATCCGTAAAGCACGTCTACCACCAGGTTGCCACCCACCAGGATGATGCTGCTGAAAAGGGTGACCCCCAGCACCGAAACCACATCCAGGGAGAGCGCCGCTTCAGCCAGGAAAGAGCCCATCCCGGGATAGTTGAAGACCGTCTCGGTGATCACGACCCCGTTCAGCAGGCCGATCAAGATCAGACCCCCCACCGTGATGACTGGGATCAGGGCATTGGGCACCGCGTGCCGCCAAATGGCCACCCGCTCGGTCAACCCTTTGGAACGAGCCGTGGTCATGTAATCCTGGCGCAGCGTATCCAGCATCGATGAGCGCGTCACGCGCAGCATATAGGCCCAGTTCAGATAGGCCAGGGTCGTGATGGGCAGGATCAGGTGCTTGAGGGCATCCAGGAAAACGTCAAAGCGCAGGTTGAGCAAGGCGTCCAGGGTGTTCATCTGCGTGTAGCGAGTGAAAGCGTCAGACTGAACGATCTGCGACGCCCAATCCGACAGTCGAGCGGGCGGGAACCAGCCCAACTGGGCGTAAAAGATCATCAGCACCAGCAGGCCAAAGACGAAAGTGGGGATAGACCAGCCGACGATGCTGAACACACGCAAGATCTGGTCGGCAAGTTTGTTGTGATGGATGGCCGAGAGCACGCCCAGCCAGATGCCGATGCCGATCATGGGGATGGCAGACCACAAGGCCAACTCGGCAGTGGCGGGCAGACGCCGGCCAATGACCTCACTAACCGAACTCTTACCCACCTTAGAAAACCCCAGGTCCCCCCGCAAAACCCCGCCCTTGATCTCCCCGGTCTCTTCGTCTTTGCGCCCCACCATCCAATGCCAATATTGGACGGGGATCGGGTCGTCGAGCCCGTACTTTTCGATGATGCCTTCGATGGCCCCCTGGCGCTTGGGGATGTCTTGGACGTACAACGCCGCCCGCTCATAAGGGGTGAGCATCGAAAGCATCACAAAGATGATCATGGTCACGCCAATGATCAAGATGGGCAAGATCAACAAGCGACGGATGATGTATGCAAGCATAAGGATTGGCCTCCTCCAGGTTCCCAGTTCGCTGCGCAAGCTTCGGCGTCTAAATACAGTTCGCGACAGAGAGCAGTTGTGAGACAGTCTTTCCACAGTGGAGCTGATCGGGTAATTCTGCCAATTGTGCGGAATGAGACGCTGTTTCAAGGATATGGGTAGGTCCAGGCGGGCCGAACGCTGTTCTACGGTGGGCAAGTTTAAAGCTCTTAGGGACAGGGAGCCGGACTTGGCTCCGGCCCCCTGTCTCTGGCTTGCTACGTATGGAAGAACGCAATCCTAAGGCTTCTCTTTAGAAAGCGCATAGACCCAGTCGTAAGGTGGCTGTTGGTAGGCCGGATTGTAGTAGTAGCCCTTGATCCACGTCTGGAGGTGGTAACGCTGGACCTGCTGGTACATCCAGATATTGACTGCCTCCTCCTGGGCCTTGAGTTGAAGCTCC
>CAYTNQ010000336.1:0-3199 GCA_964439175.1 uncultured Anaerolineales bacterium
GGGTGATGCTGGAGCCTTTGCAGGAGAAGAAGCAGCCATGAATGACCTGGAGAAGCTGCAGGTACTACTCCCCCATTGGATCGAGCACAATGCCGAACACGCCAATGAGTTGCGTGCCTGGGCCGAACGCATCCGCCTTATCGGTAGGGAGGACGCGGCCGAGAGGTTATTCGCCGCTGCTGCGTCACTCCAGAGCGCCGGCGATCATTTATCGAAGTTGTCGGATGAAGTGGGCGGGATGGCAGGGCAAAGAGGTAACTGGATGGAGTGAAATGGACAGGATGAAGCTTTGTGTCGGCATTGTGCTGCTACTATTCGGGGTGATAGCTTGCGGATGTATAGAATCTGTCCCCTCGCGGGCAGTTAACCTGCCGTCACTGGCGCTGACTTTGACGCACACAGTCAGTTCCACACCTGCACCAATCGCTGCTCATTCACCATGGCCAATGCCGACGGCCAGCTTCATCCCCACATCACTCTCCCCAGCGCCAGGTGTGTCGCCTGGCTACGAAACTGGGACAGCAGCTCCGGCGTCAACATACACTGGTACGCCCATACCATCCCCAACAGCCAGCGCCACGCTGAGGCCGCCATCGCCAATGCCAACGCCAACAGATACTGTGACACCCCCGCCAGTGGCGGCAACACCTGTGCCAAGCCCTGAGAAAGCGGACGAAACCGGGCAGACACCCTATCGCTTCCACCCGCTCAGCCCGGCTCAGCCCGATCCGTCGCAGCCCTGCCCTGGCTGCCCACGAGCGCCCGGCTATATTGCTGGACGCGTCGTGGATGCCGGCGGTAGTCCTCTCCCGGGTGTGCGACTGGTCTGCTACAACGATTGGCACCGCTATCCTGTCGTCGGTAGCAAAGGGAGCGGTGAGTATGACTTTCCCATCCTTCAAGCGGAAGCGACCTGGTACGTGGTGATCCTCGACGAAGCCGATCAACCCATCAGCCCGGAGGTACCCGTCCATTTCAACCCGTTGGAGGCCTGCTGGTACCGTCTGGACTGGCAGAGGATAGACTGAGCGTTGTCCGCCGCGGCTGCATCACTCGAGAAAGCTGGCGACCATTTGCCGAAGTTGTCCGGCGAAATCGGTGAGGTGGCCATGACCTGATAAAAGGCAAGCATATACGAAAGTCAAGTCACTGGAGGTGGATCATGAGTGATATAGCTAAGTTCATCCAGGCCAGGCACATTGACTCGTTCCAAAAGCTACAACTTTTATTATTCCTTTACCAACACCCTGAATCGGCCTGGACCAGCCAACAGATGGCCGCACGGTTGTACCTGGGAGATGTGCCCTGGCTGGAGGAGATGATCGCCGACTTACAGGCAGCGGACTTGATTGAGTGCGCCGCGAATCGCTGCAAAATTCGCGATGAAGCAAGCATTAGAGAGAGACTTCAACGCCTGGTCAATACGTGCGAGAACCCATTGGCTCGCCAGGAGATTCTTGATCACGTAAGACGGCGCACCTTCGCGACCCGCCATTATCAGGAGAGAGCCTATGGAACTCGTTGACGAGCTGCTGGGCGCCTTGCCGGAGGGGGATGTAAAGGAAGTGAGGATCGGAGCCTTTTGGACGGCAGTGGTAGCTGAAGTGGATGGGCAACAACGTTGCGGACTGGCCTCAACGTTACGGGATGACGATGACCATCACCATAGTGGGGGGGCGGCCGTGCGAGACGCAGGCCGGCTGTTAGACTGCAGCGCCTGCGAGCTGGCCGAACTGGCGCGTTCCTATCACCCGATGGAAGCAGCCATCGGCATGGCAACCGTCAACGCCCTACTGCCCAGGCAAGAGGAGCAGTGGGTAGACCTCAACGCCGGGGAAGTGATTGCTCAACACGGCGCTGGCAAACGGGTGGCACTGGTCGGCCACTTTCCCTTCATTCCGCGAGTGCGGGAACAGGTGGGAGTCTTGTGGGTGCTGGAGCAGCGGCCGCGAGGCGAGGACCTGCCGGCGGAGGCGGCCTGCGACGTCATTCCCAAGGCAGACGTCGTAGCCATCACCGGCACCGCGCTGCTCAATCACACTTTCGAGAGCCTCATGGCCCTCTGCCGCCCGGGGACCCTGGTGTTGGTGCTAGGTCCCAGCACGCCTCTGGCGCCCACCCTGTTTGAGCACGGCATCCACATCCTCTCCGGATCGGTGGTCGAGGATGTGGATGCCGTGCTGTGCGCCGTCAGCCAGGGTGCCAATTTTCGCCAGCTCCACCGCTACGGCGTGCGGTTGGTAACTATCCAAAATATGGGAGGAATGAACGACGTATGCTAACGACTGAACAGGTGTACCAGGCACTGCAAGGAATCATGGACCCCGAACTGAAACGCAGTCTGGTGGAGCTTGGCATGGTACGCGACGTCGCAGTGAGCGGCGGCACGGTTCGGGTCAGCCTGGCTCTGACGACCCTGGCATGCCCGCTGAAAGAGCGCATCGTGGCCGACGTCAAGCAGGTCATCCATGCACTGAACGAGGTGCAGCAGGTACAGGTGGAACTCAAGGAGATGAGCCCCGAGGAGAAGAAGAAACTCGAGGCAGGCGAGGTTGAGTCAGGTATGGCCGAACACCTCAACCATGTCCGCCACGTCATTACCGTCATGAGCGGCAAGGGAGGGGTCGGCAAGTCTCTGGTCAGCGGCCTGCTGGCCGTGGCGCTACGGCGGGAGGGCTACCAGGTCGGCCTGCTGGATGCCGACATCACCGGCCCCAGCATCCCCAAGATGTTCTTCCCGGATGGCGTCCGGCTGGAGAACAGCCCCAGGGCCATCCTACCCGCCGAGAGCCGGTTGGGGATCAAGGTGATGTCCATCAATCTGCTTCTGCCCAGTGAAGACCAGGCCGTCATCTGGCGCGGGCCGCTGATTGGCCGGGCCATCCAGCAGTTCTGGGGCGATGTCCTATGGGGTGATCTGGCCTACCTGGTGGTGGACCTCCCACCCGGGACGTCAGACGCCCCTCTGACAGTTATGCAGTCCCTGCCCTTGAGCGGTGTCGTGCTGGTGACCTCGCCGCAAGACCTGGCGGGTATGGTGGTCAGAAAGGCAGCGCAGATGGCCGGGCACATGAATGTACCCATTCTGGGGCTGATCGAGAATATGAGCTACTTCGTCTGCCCGGACACTGGAAAACAGTATGATATCTTCGGTCCCAGTCACGCGGAGCAGATGGCGGCTCGACTGGGTGTGCCATTC
>CAYTNQ010000337.1:0-3194 GCA_964439175.1 uncultured Anaerolineales bacterium
ACAGGAGCGACAAAATGCGCCGGGCCAGCTTCTCCAGTAGTTGGATCGTCACGGGTACCACCAAGGTGCCACCGGTGAACATCAATAGAAAGGCTGAAGCGTCGGGTAAATAGCCCCAAACCGGGGTCAGGTTAGCCAGCCCTTGCGTGATCAGCACCAGGCCGATGACCCAACCTCCCTCGGCAAAGAAGTCAAAATAACGATTTCTGCTCCAGCGGGTGATGTAATCCATTATACCAGCCCAGCGGCCGCCAATCAGGCGCAACGCGGTAGTCCAAAAACGGGGCGCCATCGTAAAAAGGCCAATCAGTGCCAGGATAGCCGACAATCCCCTGTGGAAGTCATCCAGGTTCCCGTTCTCTAGCCATGGCGCCAGCCACAAGACAGGCGCTGATAGAGCATTGAGGATGGCGTCGCTGAGCGAGAATGCCATCAGGGCCAGGCCGATTTTCCAGCCGTGGCGGGCGAGAAAGCCCTGGCGACCTCCAGCGCGGGTCCGCATCGCCTCCACCGGCGAAATGCGCCCTGCCTGCCAGGCGGGTATGAATGCTGCAAGAAACGTGACAATGGTGCCCACCAGCACTGCCTGGAACACTGAAGCCGGTGGCACAGTAAAGCGCTCCAGCGGGATACCACCGAATCCTCGAGCGAACATTTGCACCAGGGGGATGGCCATAAATATCCCCATACCCAATCCTGTCGCTGAGCCGAAGAAGCCCATCAGCACTGCCTCAACCAGGACCAGTCCTAGAACCTGGCGGCGGGTGGCGCCGATGGCACGCAGCATGCCGATTTCGGCCGTTCGCTCGGTGATGGTCATACTGAAGGTGTTGTAGATGAGCATCGCTCCTACAAACAAGGCAATGGTGCTAAAAGCACCCAGGCCAGTCCGCAGCCCGGCCATACTGTCCACGATGGCCTGGCCGATGGCCGCCGGGTAGGCAACGGTGTAATCGTCCCCCATGTAGGTCGCCAGCGCGTCCTTGAAGTGGCCCAGCGTATCTCCATCGGCGGCGATTTCAGACGATACCACCACGTCTATTTGGCTCAAACGTCTCCGCTCGTCGAATAGATTCTGGGCCATGTCCAGGCGTAAGAAGCCGATAGCTCCGTTGTTGGAGCGAGCGGCTCCCTTACTCTCCAACAGCCCAACGACCTCAATCATCTCAACGTGCCCTTCACCCAGGTCAATCTCCAGGTCATCTCCCAGGTGAACATCGTTGTCTTCGGCAAAAGTCTTTGCCAGTACGACGGTGTACGTGCGGTCGGAGGTATGGATCATGCGACCTTCGGCCAACTGGTAGCTACGTACCTGCGGATCGGCATCCGGGTCTATGCCGACCAGGGCGATGCGTTTGTCCTTGTCGGGCAGGCGAACGTCTCCCTCTTGCCACAGACTGCCCACTGCCAGGGTCACGCCAGGAAAATCGGCCGCCTGGCGCAAGGCACGCTCGCGGAAAGTTTGGCCCTGATTACTGCTGGAGATGGTCAGATCGGCATCACCGGCCGTCTGCGAGAAAAAATCGTTCAGCGAATTCTCAACAGTGGCGTTGGTGATGCCGAAAGCCAGGACTGTGGCTACTCCCAATACAATCCCGAAGCCGGTAACTACGGTCCGGAGCTTGCGGCTCCATAAATTTCGCAACGCTAGGGCACTTAGCCTGTGCATGATCTCTACATTGTATAGTAATATGGCGGATATAACAATCGTCGGGTTTTGGCAAATTAATGGGCAAGTTCAAAGGGGTAAACTCTCGAATCTCCCACGTCCTTGATAATATACGGAATCGGTGAGAGTTAAGTTTCAAAACAACAGCCCGGTCACTCCGACCGGGCTGCGTTTGTGTCTGCATGGAACACACCTCATCCACCCCCAGATGGTGTGGATGCGAAGTCGCCAACACGCTGCTTTAAGTTGGGTAGTCTCAGTCATTTTTCTCCACCAATTGTAGGTCGGGATTAGATATCAGTGCTCAGTGAATCCCTGACTACTGAAAACTGATGTCTGATTGCTTGCAGCAATACTCATTTTGGCAGTGTAGCTCATAAAAAGTAGGATAAGCTGTCAGCTTGTCGTTCCCTGGGACAAGCTGACAGCTTGTCCTACAAGATGCTGGCTTCAAAATGAAAGTTGCTGGATTGCTTGATGCCGGGTTGACAGGGTAAGGGCTTTGGGTTACACTTGGAGCGGTCCTTAAGGCGTGAGACGGTCTCGGGTGCTGTGGCGGGAAGGAGCCGGCGATGTCTCTTACCGGTCAACAATTTATCATCGGCCTGGTCATCCTGATGAGCGTGTGGTATGTAGGCGGCACCTGGTATAACCGCAGGCGAGGCATTCGTACACTGACCTGGCTTCGCGATGGGCTGCGGTCACTGGGCGGCCAACTAGATATGGCGTGGATCGGTTCGGCTGCATCAGGCGCCAGGGTCGGAATTAGCAAGGCGCAGCCTCCCTTTCGGCAATTGAACGGGGTCTTCCTGTTGGAGTCGCGAGAACTGCTCCCGTTGTGGTTGCTGAACCGGCTGCGTGGCAAGCGAGACGAACTCATTATCAAAGCCCAGCTTCGCGCTACCCGGCGCGGTGAGATCGAGGTGGTACCGGCTGGCAGCCGCATGGAGCGATCGCTGCGCGGGGACAGCCAATCCGTCTGGGAATGGCAAGAAGGTCCCCACGGTCTGCGCATTGCATATCGCGGCACCCAGGGAAAGGCATTGAGCACGGTTGCCGTCCCTTTTTTGCAGGATTATGGTCTCTACCTGCAACGTTTCTCCTGGCGACGGGACAGGCCGCACCTTCTGCTGCACGCTCGCCTCACCGGTCTGACCGAGCGTTCGTCCACTGACTTTTTCAATGATCTGAGGGTCGTCTTCACTCGTTCCGAGGAAGGGCGAGGGACTGGCGACGAATGACAGACGACCACCAACGACATTTCTCTTCCGCCTGAGTCAAAAAAAACAACAACTCCAAATTTGGAATTGCTGTTCAAAGAATCGCAAGTCTGTGGCTTGTGATAATCACTTCTCGATCGTGCTCGGTGGCTTTGCCTCTATCTTGCTTTGTCCACGCCTGCGCTGCTCCAGTGCCCGTGCGGCTTCCATGCTGTATATGGAGTTCGGAAATACCTCGATGGCCTCGTTGAACTGGCGCACAGCATCGGCCTCTTTGCCTTGTCGCTGGAAGGCCAGCCCCAGGT
>CAYTNQ010000338.1:0-3191 GCA_964439175.1 uncultured Anaerolineales bacterium
CCGGCTCGCTTTTTGGTCGTATGGATGGGAATCGCATCCTGTTCAGCTTTGAAGGCATGGACGAGAGGGAGCCGGTGAACGGAGCCGGGACCATTACATGGCAAGACGGGCGGTTGATCTTCCAATTGTTGTTCCACTTGGGTGACGAATTCATCTTCGAATGTGAGTTGGTAGAAGACTCAGGGGATGCCTGAAAAATGGGAACATATCTTGAGGATAGGGCGAAATGTTCTGGTTAGGCGTGTTGACAGGATTTGCCATTTGCCTTGCGCTTCTCGTTCTAGCCTTGCTGGCGCTGATCTATGTGTTTCCTCAAGGAAGAAGCGAGAGCATTTTCCGATTCGTTCGTGAGAAGGCGCAAGAGGCCAGGGACGATAGAACCCGCAATTCCATTCGGCGAAGTTGGCCACAATTGGATGATACTCAAGTCCACTGGCTACTTCGGATGTCACGGTTGGATGGTAAGAAGTTTGAGAAGTTAATTGCGCAAATGTATAGCCGACGAGGATACCAAGTGACAAGGCGCGGCGGCTCTGGTGACCAGGGGACTGATTTGATTGCTCGCAAAGACGAGGAAGTCCTGTGTATCCAGTGTAAATCCTGGGATCCGTACTCTTCCAGCATTTCTAGCAAAGTCATAAGGGACCTGATGGCTGCCATTCAGATCAGTCAGGCAACGAAAGGTATTCTTCTTGCTACCGCGCCACTCTCTAAGCCGGCCAAAGCTCTCGCCAGCCAAGTGACCCAACTGGAGACCATAGTCGGACCGCAAATAATAGCCTTGATGGACGAAGCCGGGCTTCTCCCGCTAGATAACGATTGGTGGAGAAAATTAACGGGAGAGTCATCGACGTTGGCCAAGCCCGTTGCGCCGCTTGTTAGTTACCCTCTGCCGGTTCGAGGCACCGTTTACAATCAAGCCATTGAAGCCGAGTTGCTGGACGCCAGTGGACAAATTCGTTATGCAGGTAAGATCTATTCTTCTCCCTCGGCGGCAGGCAGAGCCGCCTCTGGCTGGAAGTCGTGCAACGGTTGGACCTTCTGGCGCTATTGCCATCCCGAGACGGATGAGTGGCGGGCAGTTGATGAGTTGCGAGAGCGGCAAGGCTGAGGCAAACTGGCCCTATAAGTGAGATAGAGAAGGGCAAACAGATGAGCAAGCATATCCCTAATAACCGAAACCCACCGATGCATTGGAAGGAGATGAATGCAAAAACCTTCTGGCGCAGCATCGTCCAGCCACAATTGCGGCGGCAGTACCAGCAGGCCCTGGAAGCATTGTGCACCGAAATGAAGAACCCCCACCGCGAGCGGAAAACCGTGTGGCAGCGCATCGGCCAGCTAGAAACCAGTGGCTTGCCGCTCCCGGAGCATATCCCGACTCTGATCGAATTGGAGCGTATTGCGCGCGAGGCCGGCGGCACGGCGTATGTGGATGTGGAGCAAACGGTCTTTCGAGAGATGGCCAGGCCGAGTCACCCAGACCTCCTACCTTTTCTGGTCGAGGCCTTTCAATACCGTCGCAGCTACGACAAATTTGCCGGCCGACGGCGCGAATACTCGGTTGACATTGCTGCAACCATCGCCGCCCGCACCGACGATCCACGCGCGATGGCTGCTTTGGGCGAGATGCTGAGTGATCCTACCCCCAAAGTTCGCAGCGTGGCGTTAAGCATCATCTATGAGACCTATGAGCGCGAAGGCTGTGAGATGCCGCCGGCTATGCTGGATCACTTCTGGCGTCTGGGCAAAAGCGACCCCGATCAGCGAGTGCGCCACACCGCCCTGGCTTTTCTACAGCACCTGGGACATATCAGCTACGCAGAAGCGATGAGATACCTGGAACGCAAGACAAATACCTAGCCAGCCTCTGAGTGCATCTATCGCAATATGAGCCACAGAGGGGAGACAGAATGGAGCTCAAAACCCTCCTTTTCGAAGAACCCGGCCCCCACAACACCCAGGCTACGCTCCAGATCACCAAAGAGCGGGCGCTGGCCCTGGGCATCAAGCAGGTCGTGGTGGCCTCATCCCACGGCGACACCGCCCGCCAGGCCCACGCCCTCTTCGCCCCGAAGGGCATGCAGGTCATCGCCATCTCCATCTGCCACAGTGGGGAGAGCGAAGGCTAGACTATGGCGGCCAAGACCAAAGCCAAGCTGGCCCGTCTGGGCGTGAACGAAACACAACACCGAATTGAGAAAACAACGAATTCCCCGACCATTCGTTGAATTCCAAATTCGGTGTTGTGTTCTGGATATGAATCAGACTTCCTGAAAAAACGCTAATAATCAAAGGAGGAGCAGGTGGGAAGGACACAACGTGTCTTCAGTATCATCGCCCTGTTCATAGGAGCTATCCTGTTCGTCTTTCTCCTGTCCGGTACTACCTGGAATCCCTACCTGGTCTGGCTCATAGCCTGAGGCGTAACGACGTTCATCCTGTACGGCTTCGACAAGTTTCAGGCCGGGCGCCAGGGCTGGCGCGTGCCGGAGATCACGCTGCACGGGTTGGCCCTGCTGGGAGGCGTTCTGGGAGGCTGGGCTGGCATGCTCGTTTTTTGGCACAAGGTGCGGCACATCAGCTTCTGGATGATCTTGATTCTCAGCACCCTGATTCACGCTGCCCTCGTCTACTTCTTGCTTTTGCGCTAGTGCCCCATCAAAGCGGTTTTGATTAGTTGGATTCGGCCTCATGGGCGTAATCTGTATCATATCATAATCCCTGTAATGGGGTATAAGGAGGTCGCTGACTCATATGGCCCGCATGGTTCCCAACCAACTCAGCCCAGACACCCGGAGCGACGCCGAGCGGCTGCTCTATGAAGCGTTCCGTGACCAACTGGAGGACGATTACATTGTCTTTCATAGCGCCGCCTGGCTGTCGCAGGACAGGCAGGGACGCCCCCGCGACGGCGAGGCCGATTTTGTGATCGCCCATCCCCAACGGGGTATCCTGGTCATGGAAGCCAAGGGCGGTATCATCCATTATAGCCCAGACACCAGGCAATGGACCAGCACCGACCCGCACGGCCAGACTTATGACATCAAAGATCCCTTCGGCCAGGCCGGATTCAGTAAGCACGCCCTGCGGGAGCATCTGGCTCGCAAGACACAAAGGCCCGGGCGCCACATCAACATGGGACACGCCGTCGCTTTCCCGGACGTGACGGTTCAGGAAGCCTGGCTCGG
>CAYTNQ010000339.1:0-3163 GCA_964439175.1 uncultured Anaerolineales bacterium
GCAGGGTAAGCAGGCCCACGCACCAGGTATCGTCAGGAGAGATGATATCGTGGTCTCGCAGGTACACGTCCAGGGTCAGGTTCTCGCCCTCTCCGATGGGATAATAAATGGACACGTTATTGTGCAGAGCCCCATCCAGATGTTGGTCCCCCCAAGAATACGTGGCGTCAGGTGAGACAGAAGTATAGGGACCGGCAGGACCGTTCCACTGCTTGCTGTTCCCGTTGGCAGCCAGCCAGCCGTATCCTTCCAGCGTGACATCGCTGCTCCCATCATTCAGGTCGTGCGGGGTGAAGGTTTCCCACGTGACCGCAACACCCGACGGGCAGGGGTCGTTTTCCACGCCGGTGCTGTCGGGGCTGGAGGGGGATTGGCGTCCATACATAAAGGCTACCACGCGATATTCCACCGCCTCACCGCAGGCGCTGGGCAAGGGCGGGATAAAAGCCCCCCGGCTGCCCGGGTCATTGACCTCGGCCAGCACCATCTCGGTCGCGCTGGCGGGAAAACCCGGGGCCCAGCGCCGCGCGATCAGCCGGAACCCGTGGATGTGACTCTCGTCGTAGGGCCAATCCCAGGCGAGCGACGAGTTACTGGCACAGGCTATCAAATCACCCCAACTGGGGAGGGACTTGCCCCGGAAGACAGTGCCCAGGCATTCAGCCAGGCCGCCGTTCGAGCGTACGTTGTAGGGAGGCTCCAGGGTAGGATCGGTGTGGGGCACCTCGCCGGGAGCCGGCACGCGGTTGATGCTGTAGACCAGGGTGAGGTTATCGCCGCTGCCGGTCAACTCACGCCCATCCCACTCCTCGGCGGGATGTTCGTGCCGGAAGTGGCCCAGCCAGTTCAGGTCCGGGCCGGCCCAGCCCCAGCAATCAAATTCCACCGGCAGGGGCGTGCTTTCATTCCAGGCCAGGTGAGGGGCCTCGGAGCCAGCCATGTAGTCCTCAATGTGCAGCAGGCCATCGCCAGCGCGTAGGACAAACTCGCCGTCGGCCAGGGGCACTCGCTCAAAGGGGGCATTGGCCAGCGAGGCGTAGCAGTAAACCTGGTCGTATTCCGGCGGCGCCGACAGCCGCAGCGCGTCGAAGGCCAGGGTGGTGGCAGCCGGGGTAAGGCATGCCGGGGCCGGAGCCACCAGCACTTCCAGTGGGGGACTGGCCAGTTCGGCCCCGCCGCCGTCAAAGGCGACCAGGTAAAAGCTCCACGGTCCGGGCACATCTACCGGGAACAGGTACTCGGCGGTATCCGCGCCCACCTCATCCAGCAGGTTAAAGACCGCCCCCGACGGCGCGCGCCCGTAAATGCGGTAGCCGCTCTCATCGCCGGCATCGGCCCAGGTCAGGCGCACGGCACAGCCTTCGTCGACCCCCATCAACCCGGCCGGCGCGCTCATGCCCCCCACGGGTCCGACTTCCTCGGGCGGTTCTTCAGGCGGTTCTTCGGGGATGCTCTCCGGGTCGCCGCCGGAGGGACTCTCCTCCGCGTCGGGCACCAGCACTGAGTCACCCGGAGCAGGATCTTCACCGGGCGGCAGTTCCGGATTCATATGGCTGATAGTATCCGTATCCGTGCCGAACTGCCCAGCGACCTCGGTTAGCGTCTCTCCGGGCTCTACCCGATGCTCGACGATCGTTGGCGACTTGTCCTGCGCTTCAGCCAGCAGCGCCAGCAGGTTGGACTGGCCCACACGCCCGTCGGCGGTGTAGGCGCGGGCAAAGAGGACGTGCTGGTCAGGGCTGGTGGGAGTCCATGCGGAGAAAAAAGGGAAGGGATTGATGCCTTCTGGCCGGTCGCTGCGGCGGACGGCAACCAGTTGGCCATCGGCCCACAATTCCACGCGGACGACACGTCCCGGGTCGCGGGCCGTGGCCATCACCTGGATCGCCTCGCCCAGGGCCACGTGGCTGCCGCTGAGAGGACGCTGCAACATCACACTGGGCGGAGTCGGTGGCTGGGGTGGCCGCAGCAGGAAAAAAGCCAGCGCGGCAAGCGCCAGGCAAAGGACCAGCAGCCCGCCCAGCCCCAGGACGATCCACCCCGCAGTCTTGCGCTGCGGGGCCTGTCCTGCAGGACGAGACGGCGGGGCATGCGGCCGGCGACTGACCAGCGTCGGTTCCGTACCTGGGGAAAACTGGACAGCGAAGACAATCGTGTCGCCCAGCCGCAGCACGTCGCCGGGCCCCAGCCATTTGGGACTGGTGATCCGTTGCTGGTTGACAAAGGTGCCGTTGGCGCTGCCCAGGTCTTCTACCACCCAGCCGCCAGCCTGCCATATCAACCGGGCATGATGCCGGGAAACCGGGGGGACGGCGATCACGATGCTGTTGTCGCTAGAGCGGCCTATGGTCACGATGGTGTCCTCCAGCAGGTAGGCGTGGCCCGGGGTCGGGCCACGCTGCATTACCAATTGTAGGGAAGGGCTGTTTGAAGTGGCCATAGGAAGCGCCTCCTGGGATTCTTGTCAGGCTTGGGTATACATCATCCTAGTGCCAATACCGTTCAAATAAGCCCTCTTGTAGGGGTAGGGCTTGCCCCTACCCTAGGTCAGGCAACCGCACCGATAGGTCCCCTCTGGGGAAGGGTTGCCGCTACGCGCCTGGTATTGGGTTATTTGAAAAGTATTGATCCTAGTACAGCCGGGCCGAAGTAAGCCAACAGTTTGTAGTAGCGACTTCAGTCGCTTTACCAGCCAAAAACGACTAAAGTCGTTACTACGAACTATAGGTCCATTTACGCCGCGATGTACTAGTGCCCCATCAAAGTGATCTTGATAGACCAGATTCAGCGCCATGGGCCTGGCCACAGTATATCACAATCCCTGTGAAGGGGTACTAGCTTAGATTGTAACACCTATGGAGCTTATGTCCAATAAGAAATGAGTACTCCCAAAGTATCTTTTGGTAGTATTGGGGGTATCTTCTCAGAAGGTAGGGGCGAACCCCTGCGGTCGCCCTGGCGGGCAGGCGCACCCGCAGGTCCCCTTCGGGGAAGGCCTGCCCCTACCGCAGATTATTGAGAAGATACTATTGGGGCAAGGTAAGGGCTACCCAATAAGAGTAGGGGCGTCATTGGAATGACGCCCCTGCGTATTTCAATTTTGGGGCAGACCCCTCCCCCAGCCCCCATATGCGCTAACTTAAGCGTGTAAAGGGGACCTCAC
>CAYTNQ010000340.1:0-3156 GCA_964439175.1 uncultured Anaerolineales bacterium
TCCAGAGCGCCGGTAAGGAAGTGGGGGATTTTGGCCACATCTACGTCAACGGCCTGGACGTATCGCGCAACCAGCGCGGCTACAACGTAGCCGCGCTCAGTCCCCGGGGCGACCTGCAGATCGCCAGCTTCGATACCCACTTAGACCCCAGCGCTTCGAGCGCGCTGGCGGCGTTCATCGCAGCGCTGCCCCAGGGCTACATCGTTGCCGTCGCCGCCGACGACGAGGCTTCGATGAATTTGGGAGAGGAGGCGGTAGCCGCGCTGCGCTCCATCGGTGCTAAGGGTGACCTGCGCGGGAAGTTCCGCTGGAGCCACGCCATCATCGGCGTCAAGGGGGCCGAACCCGGCTCGGCCCTGGAGGCGCTGGACGGTCTGCGCCCGGTCAGCGTCGCCGCCGGCCCAGCAGTCACCGAGCCCAGCGTGGCGGCGGCATTAGAATGGATTCGATTTGCGGCCGCCGACTAGTACAGGCGGGCGCAAATGGGCCGATAGTTTGTAGTGGCGACTTGAGTCGCTTAACCAGCCCAACAACGACTGAAGTCGTTACTACGAACTATCGGTCCATTTGCGCCGCGATGTACTAGGTTGTCAGCCAGTTAGGTGTATGTTATCATGAGAACGAAACGCGACGCTCCTGTGCTGGGAGTTATATGGAATCGAAATTGATTTTCAAGTACGACCGCGAAGCGGATATTCTCTATATCAATAAAAGACCCGCCTACGCAGAGCAGGAATCCGAAGAACTGGACGATGAAGTCATCGCACGGCTCAATCCCGTCACCGGAGAGATCGAGAATCTGGAAGTGCTCTTCTTCTCTACACGGCTCTTGCGCAGTGATTTGCCTGAGTTGCCCATCTCGGCCGAATTGCGCCTGGCAACGGAGTCATAACCGGCGTGGGCGAGATGGAGCGGACTGCCGGTCGAGCCGGAATTTATGCTGAAGCTGAATGTGATAGGGGGACCTCAGGATGACCCTGTCGGCCCGGTTTGAAGAGGCCCTGATCCTGGCCGCCCGGTGGCACGCCGGCCAGGTGCGCAAAGAGACCACCATCCCCTATATCGCGCACCTGCTGGGGGTCGCCAGCATCGTCCTGGAACAGGGTGCTGATGAAGACGAGGCCATCGCTGCCCTGCTCCACGACGCGGTCGAAGACCAAGGGGGCGAGGTCATCCTGGATGAGATTCGCGCCCGCTTCGGGGATAGGGTTGCGGAGATTGTGGCCGGCTGCACCGACGCCTGGACGACCCCCAAGTCCCCCTGGCGCGAACGCAAGGAAGCGTACATCGCCCACCTGCGCCAGGCCTCGGCCTCGGTGCGCCTGGTCTCGGCCGCCGATAAGCTGCACAATGCCCGGAGCATCCTGGCCGACTACCGGGTCTTGGGCGAGGCGCTCTGGAGCCGCTTCAACGGCGGCAAAGCGGGGACGCTGTGGTTTTACCGCGCGCTGGTCGAGACGCTCCAGGCCGCTGACCCAACCCCGCTGGTTGAGGAACTGGACCGGGTTGTCTCGGAGATTGAACGCCTGGCTCGTACGGAGAAGTAATCATAAGTCTTTCTCCGACAAACTGCTAGGGAGAGAAAATCCTGTCGGCCAGATCAGGATGCACTCTGCGAAAGTCCTGTTCGTTGAGTGTCACTACCTGATCAGCGTTTGCCTTCGCAGCGGCGTGCATAATCAACGCATCGTAGGTTGCGCCACCAGTGATACCTAGATCGGACAGACGGTCTATAACTGTTGCATAATCTTTGCCAGACAGCGATACCACCTCGCATACATCGAGGACATTTCGTTTGATCAACTGCTGAGCGACTGCAGGAGAGATGCGAGGCTTAATAGGTAAAGTCGTGAGAATGGCATAGAGTTCCGCCAGGGAATGGGTCGCGACCAGTCCAATGTCTACCCGATCCCTCACCCGCTGCAGCCAGGGTAAGGCCAAGGCATGCGCTGGATGGGCCTCGACCATCGCAGCCACCAGCACGGAAGTGTCAAGAAGAATTCTCACAAGCCCACTCGTCGAGAAAGATCGAACACGCGGCGATCACGCTCGTGGCGAGTGATGTCGACCAGGTCACTAAGTGGTTCAGCCCTGACGACTAACACGCCTCCTTTGTCTACCAGCGTAGCCGATTCTGACTGGATGCGCAGCCTCACACCGCCGTTGTCGCCTTCTTCGACAACCAAAGTCATCCCTGGAGACAGACCCAGGCGATTCCGAATCGCCGGTGATATTAGAATACGGCCCAAGTTATCTAATGACACCTGGATTGAATTCGGTTTCATCTGCATCACCTCCATTCCCAGTATAAGCCAAATCCCAGGAGGCGTCAACAGCCATTCGCCCACTTCTTGCCTGCAAAAGCTTACCAAAAAGGTCCAGGGATGAGTATACCCTGCAAGGCACCACCAGGATGACAGAGACAAGGATTATCGCTCCTGACCGTGTTGCAGTAGAGTAAGCCTCGGTGCAAAACCTACCTGACCTCTCAACTCTCGCGAAGTATAGCTGAAGTGTAACTACTCAACCCTCCCGCGAACATGTCATTCCGAGGAGCGAAGCGACGAGGAATCTTGCTCTGACCTGCCCCAGCAGTCAGAAACCTGGCATGTGGCCGTCCGACACCTTCGCATCTGGATCACGCCCCCTGACGAAGACCCCACGCGCCCCTTTGTCGTCCTGATCTTAAGCCTGGATTTTGGGACGATTTTTTACGAAAAATTTACACATGACTGGCCGAAAATCGAGTATAATGATCTTTAAAGGCCAGCGCGACTTCATCTTCTTCCTGTTATCTTCCAGCTCACCTTTCCCCACGCGTTGGCCTATTTTTTTATGCCTGCATTCACAGGAAACCTCCGGTGAGATCAAGCAACGTGGGCAAATGTCAACAGAACCTAGTATCTTAAGGTTATCTTAAGCTTGACTTTATTTGAGCATAAAGACAAATGGGGTGGTTTTGGTTTATAATAAGGGCAGAATTTAGGATGAACCGCTAAGCGGTAATCCTAAGGAACGAGATTTAAATAACTTCCGCATTTCTAGCCGAGTGTCGGCTTATAAATGGAATAAAATGTTCAAGTTATTTAATCGATGTTCCTAACAATCGACGATCAGCATAGGACCGCGAGTCATCACGCTTCTAGGCTGACGCCT
>CAYTNQ010000341.1:0-3110 GCA_964439175.1 uncultured Anaerolineales bacterium
CCGGCCATCGCCAATGCCGTCTTTGATGCAGTGGGTGTGCGGATTCGCGATCTGCCGATATCCGCCGAGAAAGTATTACGGGCGATGACCGATGGCGAACAGTAAGTTAAAATTACAGGTCAACGGGAGGGAATACACGCTAACCAGGTCGCCAGGTCGAACGTTGTTAGAGGTGCTGCGTGACGACCTGGAGCTAGGCAGCGTGCGGGAAGGATGCGGGATTGGGATGTGTGGGACCTGCACCGTGCTTGTGGACGGCCGGGCCATCAGCAGTTGCTTGCTGCTGGCCGTGCAAGCCGAGGGCAAAGCGATCATCACCGTCGAGGGGCTGACCAGTGGTGAGAGATTACATCCAGTGCAGCAGGCCTATATTGACCATGCTGCGTTCCAGTGTGCCTACTGTACGCCAGGCTTCATTCTCTCCACGATAGCCTTGCTCACAGAACACCCCAACCCCGACGACGAGACCATCCGCGAATATCTGTCCGGCAACCTGTGCCGGTGTGGAAGTTACGCGAACATCCTCAAAGCGGTGAGGGCATATACGTCTAACGCAACGAGGTAGGGACAATGTCGCTTCCTGAAACTATGCAGGCAGCCGTACTTTATGACAAAAGAGATATGCGTCTGGTGGACGATTACCCTGTGCCTCAGCCTGGCCCAGGGGAGATCCTCATCAAAGTTGGGGCGTGTGCCATCTGCGGAACAGATCCCAAGATCCTGGCCCACGGTTGGCCCAATCAGCCGCCCTACGGCCGATTTATTTTTGGGCATGAGTACGCAGGCACGGTGGTAGCGCTAGGCGAGGGGGTCACCAAGTTTCACAGCGGCGACCGGGTTGTCATAGAACCCCACAAGGGCTGCGGCTTCTGCAACAATTGCCGCGATGGTCTGTATACCGTCTGCCTGAACTACGGCAAACCTGAAACCGGCCATCGTCACTATGGCTTCACGGCCAACGGCGGCTATGCCGAATATGCTTGTTGTCATATGAACGCCGCTTATTCAATCCCGGATGAGATGTCGATCGACGCGGCAGCCCTAATGACCACCGCAGCTACCGCCCTTTATGGCATCCGCCGGATCGGGGGTATTCAGTCGGGGGAGACTGTGGTCGTTTCCGGTCCTGGTCCGATTGGCTTGACGGGGGTAGCCCTAGCCCGATTGTTGGGGGCGGGGACCATCATGATCACCGGGACACGCAGTGACCGCCTCGAAATGGGGCTTAGCCTGGGGGCCGACGTTGCTATTAACGTCCGAGAGCAAAACGTCGTCGAGCGCGTTTGGGATCTGACCGAGGGCATTGGCGCAGATATCGCCCTGGAATGCGCCGGGACTCCCCAAGCGGCAGCAGACGCCGTAGAGTACACCAAAAAGAATGGCCGCATTGCCCTGATAGGCATCTATTCAGAGCCAGTGCCGCTAAATGGCTACAAGATTGTCCAGTGGAATATCACGGTCAGTGGATCCAGAGCTGAGGGCGAACGATCGTTGGCCTATGCGCTGGCACTGCTCGGCCGTCAAACTGCTATTGATCTGTCGCCTCTTATCACCCACGTATTTCCTTTGAGCCAGATCCACGCTGCTTTCGAGACCGCCGAAAAGCGGCTGGGGGGCGCAATTAAAATCGTGGTCAAGCCATAACGCCAATATCACTCGCCCAGCAGCTTACGCCGATACAATTCATCCGGGCGGGTGTGAATGCGTCCTACCGCCTTGGCGGTCATAAAGTGCGGTCCTCCCAGGGCATAGGTGCCGGCCAGCACGCGGGCGGTTTTAACAGCCATCGCGCTGACGTTCTCCACTTGCTGCGCGCTGCGCCCCAGCGCGATGAGTCCGTGATTCTGCATTAGAATGACTTTGGGAACCTCACGATATGCATTGAGGTATTGGTTAATCAAATCACGAACCCTGCGGGCCAGGGGAACGCCCGGGTCAGTATAAGGCACGACAACCGGTGCCGGGCCACAAATGACAATCTCGTCGGGAAAGAGGCGGCCACTGACCGCCGTTTCAAAAGCTGCTGAGCAGGTAATGGCGTTGATAGCCGTGGGATGGGTATGTCCCACGAAATTGACACCTTCCAGGCCGAGGCAAATGGCGTGCAGCACCGTCTCGACCGAGGGCTGAACTCCGTCGTCTTTAGCTAACCCTGATCCCGTCGAAGGGTCAACTTTGGCCTGGCTGAGCCGCTGTTTGACCTGCTCGTCGCTCAGGTCGGGAGTATCCAGCATAGCCAGGACCCGTTCAAATGAGACGCGCACGAAACCAGCCTGATCAATAGTACGCAGCTCAGTGCCGCTGGCCTTCACCCAGAAGCTCTCCCCGTCGGCCCGGGCCGAGGTGTTGCCCTCTCCCAGTATCACGTAGTCCAATGCCGGATCGCCCAGGTTGTTAGACATAGCGACCAGTTGTGTCACGATATCATTGTGCATTGGTATTCCTCCAGTCTGGATTCCTCGTACATACTACGGGAAAGCTCGAAGCGGATGGTACCCTCCTCAGAGCCCTCTCCGATCTGCACGAACCTGTTTTTCTCGAGGACACGGATTGATGGCGCAAGTTCCGGGAAAGTCTCCGCTATCACGCGCCTAACCTCGGCGTGCTGAAACGCCCAGGAAAGAAGTCCTTCGACAGCTTCCGTAGCATATCCCAGATTGCGACACCCTTTCAGAACGGAATAGCCTATCTCCAGCGTACCGTCAGGCGTCGGCTTACCCTTGAAGCCCCCGTTGCCGACCAAAACACGCTCGCTCGTCGCGTCATCAAGGCGAACAAAATACCAACACCACCATCCGACTTTGTCAGGAGCTTCCTCCAATTGTCCTAAGAAGAAGGCCATCGTGTCGGCGTCGTTCAATTCGGGCGGCCAATCGTCTGGAACACGCGCGTCAAGGAGACGAGAGAAATGTGCATAATCACTTATCTCCGCCTGTGCCAATTCTACTGTCCCGGCGATCAATTCCAGCCGGTCGGTCGCTACTCTGGTCTCCATCATTGCATCATTAGCTCCTGCAAGCGAGGTGAACGAGCAACTACTATGTCTTGCATCTGCGCTAACCTCTCCTGGTTATGCGCCTCAAAACGCAAGGTGATCAGCGGCTCGGTGA
>CAYTNQ010000342.1:0-3045 GCA_964439175.1 uncultured Anaerolineales bacterium
GCTTGACCAACGGGGGGGAATACCAGAACGGCGCCGATCCCAACAACCCCGATACCGACGGCGATGGTCTGCCAGACAGTGAGGACCCCGAGCCGGCTTTGGCGCTGCGTAAGGTCTATCTGCCCATCATTCTCAAATAGAGGACTTGTAGACGAGAACATATACTGGGTCTTGCTAAGCCTGTTTTCGACACTTAAACGTTTTGGAAGCCCGATTCCTGGCGGAACACCCCCAACAAGTTGAGGACTCCGACTGCGGACTCCCCAACTTGTTGAGGTGTGTCGAAAACAGGCTTAGGAGCGATACCGTTCAAATAAGCCCTCTTGTAGGGGTAGGGCTTGCCCCTACCCGAGGTCAGGCGACCGCACCGATAGGTCCCCTCTGGGGAAGGGTTGCCGCTACGCGCCTGGTATTGGGTCATTTGAGCCAATCGGTATTGGGCTTAGGAGGTGATCACAAGCATCATCTCCTTATGGTTTCGCCCACTGCAAGGTATGGAGGAAATTCAGATTCTAATCAAATTCCTATGGTTTTTATAATAAAGTTTGTAGGATTCAAGTGTATATTGTCAGGCGGGTGTGCCACGCGGCTCATTTTACGCTACTCAATATTCATTCGAATGATCATTCCATTGATGTACGATGTTCCTCTCGTCTCGGTGAACCAGGGGAAGGAGTGAAGTAGAAAGGTGAAAAGACAAACTATCCCACTTATGGTATTAACTTTCTGGCTGCTTTCCACATCCCTCACTCCTTTCACGTCAGCAGCTACAGCTCAAGGATCTGACTGGACCTGGTTATCGCCTGACGTCGATGGTGATGGGCTGCCGAACGATATCGAAGTGGCCGGTTGGTGCAATGCAGTAGGTTGCTTCCAGACTGATCCACTCGACACGGACAGCGACGACGACGGCCTTACCGATGGCGAGGAAAAGTTATACGATACGAATCCGTTCGACGATCATAGCCCTGGCATATACGTTGAATATGAAAGTCAACTGAAGACACGTGAGTACTTTGCTAAAGATTACCACTCTGTTCAGCCCTGGGGCTGGCAACAATATGGCACCCGGCTCATCAGCCTTGGCGCCGTCGTCGTGCGGCGGGGGGCGACGTTTTTCGTAGGCGGCCCGACTGATGCGGATATCGAGGTGGTTCCGAGTCTTGGCTCTCTGACCACCTTAACGCCCGTGTCCGATGCTTATACCGGCCGATGGCGCATCTCTGTGCCCACAGGCGGCACAGTGGGCAAGTACCAAATCATCCTGCAAGAAGGGAGTTGGAGTAAGAGCCTGAATCTGTACGTCATCTTTGAGTTGCCCACTGCCAGCCCCAACTTTACCCAGGCCATGATCAATGCATTCCTGTACGACGATAATCCTACAAATTTGCGGGATGAGACGGGCATCCTCTTGGGCGATTTCAGATATGCCCACAGTGATTATCCGGACATTATTCCATCAGGTGCATGGATAAATGCCGGCCTTGGTTGGAGATTTGACCTCCAACCTTTTGAACCTTTTGTGTTCGAGGAGCATGTCATAGAAGCGATTAACGGTAGTAACAATCAGTGGGATGCCGCCACTGACCTGGTTGCTTACACGGACAAAGTAACCAGGTTTAACTATCCCCGATTTCTTACTAGCTCGTGGAATGTGTTACATCCACCGGATGGGGATGATAGCAACCAGTGCTCCAATATTGCCGCTCTCTTGACTGCCTTCCAGCGCTCGGCCGGTATCCCTGCACGTCCTTTTTTCACGGACTGGGTAAATTCTTCATTTGACCACTCAACAGAGATCTGGTTGAACGGTGCCTGGTATGCCGCGCGCGGCTACAGATGGGTCGAACCTAAAGGATGTGGTTGGAATTGTGCTTTCCCTCATAGAGGCACTCCAGGCTACATTCCGCCTAAGACCAGATATAGCTGGGGCCGGTGGATCTATAAGCCCTGGCACTCTGGTGGCACTGGGGGGAGTAGCACCATTATGGCGGCCAGCGAGAACTGGTCGTGGTCGGGGACAGGCTATACAGAGGACCCAAATGGACATGAGTATCGCTGGCCAAGCTGGGACTGGGATGCTATCGTACGCCGTGGCTGGTTTGACACGTTATTCGTTCCATACTGGTCATATTGGGGCTGGAGCCAAGAGCCCGAAATTACCGGAACACCACCTGGCGACTGGCCTGCAGTGACCGACTTTACGATTGATGTGTCGCCCGACAGTCAGACTGTCACGCAGACCAATTCGGCTGATTACACTGTCACTCTCGATACCTCCGACGGCTTCAGCAACCGCGTTGATCTCTCCATCGCCTCAGGTTTGCCAGTTAGCACCACGGCTTCCTTTCAACCTGATAATCACTGTGTGCCGGACTGCACCAGAAACTTGGTCATCAGCACCACTGACGGCACACCCATCGGCACCTACCATCCGACCGTCAGAGGGTATAGCGGCGGGTTAGACCGCCGGGAGACTGTTGAGCTTGTTGTCAACGACTCGTCAGGTGGTTCTCCGCAAATCAGCGCGATGTTTAGCGCTGCTCAGCCGGGCTTAACCGTCCAAGGTATCAATGATTATGGCGTAGACTTGGACGGTGACGGTTACTTTGACCAGCTTATGCTTGAGCTTGCAGTAAGCACTACCCAGCCGGGTACCTATTGGCTTCGAGGGGAGCTCGGTGTAGATCGCTCTGTCCCATCCTTGATGGCGACTGGTAACCTTATTGCGGCAGCTACTGTTCGTGTCGATTTGGCGGAAGGTGTCAACAGGATCCAACTTCCCTTTGATGGCTTACATATCTCTGCAGGCAAAGTTGACGGCCCGTATGTCCTGAAATATCTGTCTCTTACCGATATGGATAATCCGACACCCGACGACTTCGCCAACAGCACGCTGGGCCAGTGGAGTTCCGTTTACACCACGGCTCCCTATCGGGCTACGGAGTTTGAGACCTACGGTGCGATGTTATCCGGCAGCTACAGTCACTACGATGCAGACAGCGACGGGGATGGTCGTTCGGATGCGTTGGTGGTGAGAACCGG
>CAYTNQ010000343.1:0-3009 GCA_964439175.1 uncultured Anaerolineales bacterium
TTTTGGATCAAATAACAGACACATTCCTTGCCTTCCACGTCATCGACGGGCAAGCCCTGAGCCTCCCGGCGCAACTCGATCAACTCCTAGCGCAGCCGTTCCAGGTCGGTGATGCGCCCTTCCACTTCATCAATCCTTTGGTCAATGGTGCGCAGCACGTAGAGACAGGGCGCTTCCCCTCGCTCGCGGAAGGCCAGGATCTCACCGATGTCGTTCAGAGAAAAGTCCAGGGCGCGGGCGCGGCGGATAAACTGCAGCCGCACCACGTCGCTCTGGTCGTAGACCCGGTAGCCATTGGCCGCCCGGCGTGGGTGAGGGAGCAACCCGATTTGCTCGTAGTAACGGATGGTCCTGGGATTGACGTCGATCTCCCGCGCCAGTTCGCTAATGCGCATCTGTTCGATCATACGTTGCTCCTGTGAGTTGACCTCTGCCGTTCAATATACACCTTCCAGTTGCTGGAATGTCAAGTCTTGTAGTGGATGATTGGCTGATATTATACACTTTCTAGTTACTGGAAGGTCGAGCCCCAATTTGACGCTAAAGTAAATCACCAGTCGGAGCGTGTACGTATCTATTTGCGGAAGCTATCCCCAGCGGTAACGCCAAAGCGGCAATCAGGAAAAGCACAGAGGAACGTTAGTTCCACGGGACCCACAACTCTTTGGCCAGATGCGACGCACCGCGCAGGTACGCGTTCTCTCGGCCCGTTCGACCTATGTTCAATCCTGCCGGTTCGTCCTCAAAATGTGATCACCTGGTAACCTTTCGCAATCCGACTTCTCAGGCTGGGGTGCTGGTCATACTCAGCCAGGAATGGGATTCCCAGGGCTTCCGCCTGCTCGTATACTTCAAATGCTCGCGCACAATAACGGCAAACACCGCTTACTTTATCTTCCACCAGTGTATACAGGCGATGAAGTCGGTGCTCAGGGTCGGCAAGAGCTACAGCAGAAGTGACCCCGCCGCCGTCAAAGATAAGTTCGACCTCGTCGCCCGCATCTTTGAGTTCCTTCACAGTTTCCAAAGCATTGACGACACGCGCCAGATCGGCATGGTCTTTGGTTTCTGAAAATACAACAATCGCTGCTTTTATCATTGGATTTCCTCCAGATAGGATAGAGCTTAATACTGTTTTAAGGCACTGGTCTGTATGGCTCAGTGACTGCCTGACTCAAAACCAGGGCCAGGGAAAGCTTGGGTGTTGCCGATACCGGCAAGGGTTTCTCCCCTCTGAGCCCCGGGATTTAGCCGGTACTATGTAGACGTAGTTGGACTGCAAGGTCTTACGGGTGAGCGATGATCATCACCAATTCTTGCACTCCCGTAAGGTTGGGTCGCCTCATTGCCTCCAGGATGGCAAGTGTGCCCTGGAGTTCGCAGTGATTCCACTCTCACCTCTTTTCGACAATTGATCCCGGGCATCATAGCGTCGCTCCTCACCTCCGAGTTGCATCTGGCCAGGTAAGATACGTGCCCATAAACTCGTCTTAGGGTTGAGGCAAGGGAAAGCCCGAAACAACGAAACGGAACAAAAAACACAAAACAGTAAGTGATGAGGTGAAACGATGAACATTATTAGTGCGATTGTAGCAGGACTGGTCGGCACGGTGGTCTTCTCAGCTCTGATGAGGATGGGGCCGATGATGGGGATGCCCAAGATGGAGATCCCCCAGGTGTTGGGCGACATGCTGCTTGGCGGCACGCTCACAGGTTGGGTGGCACACTTCATGATTGGCGTCGTGTGGGCCATCATCTTTGCCGCCCTGTGGTCGGCTGGCGTTGGCAGCGCTGGCGCATTGTGGGGCCTGATCTTTGGCCTCGGTGCCTTCGTCGTGGCCGGCCTGGCCATGCCAATGATGCTGACTATGCATCCCCAAGTCAAGGCGGGTACCATGTCCAACGTTGGTATCCTGATGTCCGGCACCGGCATAATGGGCATGATGGGCAGTCTCATGGGGCATGCCATATTTGGTTTGGTAGTGGGACTGATCTACGGGGCGTTCTAGATTGGGAGTTTGGTGGGGTTCCACCACTTTCCAGTTGCAGCAGCGACTGGCAGAGCACCACAACACCTGACAAGCGGATAAGGCCCCCGATTTCTTCAAGAAATCGGGGACCTTATCCCGAAGGCCGTTCCCAAAACAAATATGATACTTCATTATGGCCACTCGGATTTTGGTTCGCCGGGACGGCTTACGAGCCAGGTACTTTTATCACATAGAATAGTATGATAATCTGCACAGGATAGGAACATGAGAGCGATTTGGAATGGAGCCGTATTGGCCGAAAGTGACGATACCATCCTTATAGAAGGCAACCACTACTTTCCACCCGATTCGGTGAAGCGCAAGTGTTTTCAGGAAAGTAGCCAGCACACTGTCTGCCCGTGGAAGGGACAGGCAAGCTACTACGACGTCGTGGTCGACGGCAAGGTAAACCGGGACGCAGCCTGGTATTATCCCTCGCCCAAGCCCACGGCGGCACAGATCAAGAATTATATCGCCTTCTGGCGTGGCGTAAAGGTAGAGAGGTAACTTGTTATGGCAACAATCGAAAGATATAATGCAATTGTGATCGGCGCCGGGCAGGCGGGTGGACCGCTCTCCACGGCGCTGGCGAGGGCTGGCTGGAAGACCGCCTTAATCGAGCGGGAGCACGTCGGCGGCACCTGTGTCAACGAAGGCTGCACGCCCACCAAGACCATGGTCGCCAGCGCGCGGGTGGCCTACCTGGCGCGACGGGCGGCCGGCTATGGCGTCCAGACCGGCCCGGTGAGCGTGGACATGAAAAGAGTGCGGCAGCGCAAGCGCGACATCGTGCACAGCTTCCGGGGCGGCAGCGAGAGGCGCATCCAGGCGACCGAGGGCCTGGACCTGCTCATGGGTGAGGCGCGCTTCACAGCTCCCAAGACGATAGAGGTACGCCTGAACGGCGGTGGGGTCCGCCACCTGGCCGCCGACAAGTTCTTCATCAATACCGGCACGCGGCCTCGCCCACTCGCGTTGC
>CAYTNQ010000344.1:0-2939 GCA_964439175.1 uncultured Anaerolineales bacterium
CACTGACCAATGCAGATATTGCCTACCGCATAATCAAGGAGAAGATTATCACCGTCGAGATGCCACCTGGCTCGCTCATTCAAGAGAGCCTGTTGATGCAGGAACTTAACCTCGGCCGGACGCCGATCCGGGAGGCGCTCAAACAGCTTGAATCTGAAAAGTTGGTTGTCTTCGTGCCCCGCCGGGGGATGTTCGTCTCCGACGTGCAAATTACAGACTTACAACAAATCTACGAAGTACGGATGGCCATAGAGAGACTTGGCGCCCGGCTGGCGGCCAAGCGAGCCACAACAGAAGACATCGTAGAAATGGAAAGCTGTTGTGGACGAATGGTTAACCCAAATCACGTGGAGACTCAGGAACTCATCCTGGTTGACCGCAATTTTCATCGTCTGCTGGCCCAGGCCACCCATAATAAGTTTCTAATGAGTGAGATCGAGCAGTTTTATAATCTATCTCTCCGCCTGTGGCATCTATCCCTGAATAAAGTGGTGCCTACAGACCTGGACACAAACCGGCACTTTGCCATTCTGCAAGCTATCAAAGATCGGAACGGCACTCGTGCTGAAGAATTGATGGGCCAGCACATTCAGCACTTTCACCGAACAGTCCGCGCAGTGCTTTAAGACGGCAACTCGGAGAGTGACTGACGCATCAGGGCGTGCAGAGGGCGACGAGGTAGAAGTTCAGCACGGTGGATGATCTCGGCTACTGTCTCCTCTTGTCGATAAGCCATTACGTGTACCCCGTGAACTCCTTCGATCTCGCGTACCTGCTGGATAATCTCCACACAGATACGCATACCCTCCTCCCGCTTTTGCCGCATGGGCGTCTTGGCCAGACGATTCACAATCTCGTTCGGTATCCAGACACCGGGCACTTTGGTCCGCATGTATTCGGCCGCCTTCTCTGAACGCAGCGGGCCAACTCCCACCAAGATGTAGACCCGCTCGTGCAGTCCCAAATCGCGCACACGTTGCATATATTGCTTGAAGCGTGGCACGTCGAAGCAGTACTGGGTTTGAATGAATTCGGCACCGGCTTCAACCTTCTTGGCCAGCCTCAGCGGACGCCAATCAACAGGAGGCACAAAGGGATTGGCCGCTGCTCCCAGGAAGAAACAAGGCGACGTGCTGAGTCGCCGTCCGCTCAAAAAGACTCCCTGATCGCGCATCATGCGAATCACGCGCAGTAATTGGATTGAATCCAGGTCGAAGACTCGTTTGGCCTCCGGTTGATCGCCGACGGAGACATCGTCACCGGTCAGACACAGGACGTTCTTAACGCCCATAGCAGCGGCTCCCAACAAGTCGCCCTGAATGGCGATGCGGTTTCGGTCCCGACAACTCACCTGTAGCACTGTCTCGTAACCAGCGCGGGTAAGCAGAGCACAGCAGCCCAGGCTGCTCATATGGCAATTAGCTCCCGAACCATCGGTGGCGTTGATGGCGTCGCAGACTTCGGCCAGCACAAGCGCATTCTTGTAGACGTCGGCCGGGTCGGCGCTATCGGGCGCATTCAATTCGGCGGTAACGGCAAAGCGGCCAGAACGCAGTACTCGCTCCAAGCGGCTGCCGGCGCGCATAGGTTGCTCGCTCAAAGGGGACACCGCGCTCATCGTTGCCTCTGAACGGCCTTGCCCGATGGATTCCCCTCAGTCAAAGCCCAACCCGGGGGAGTTTGGGCATCGCGGCCCTCAATCATGTTGATCCAGGCCGAAGTGCTTTGCAGCGTCCGGTTGGCTGGCGGTTGCACAATTTGCAGATCATCGGCATAAACGCGCATATACCGGCTGCGCTCCCAGGCCTGTACCCATACACATGGCATCTCAGGGATGACCTCGCAGCAGCCATCGGCACGGACCCCACCACAGGGACCGTTGCGGAGGTTCTTGGGGCAAGTCATGGGGCAAGTCATGCCAGTGCTGTGCAAGATACATTGACCGCACATCTGACAATTGAAAATCCACCTCTTGAGAAACTCCTCGCTCCACAGCATAAAGCGCTCAGTCAAAGATGGGCTAATCCACTTCATCAGGGGATAAACTCGAACGACGACGTCCTTAGAGACATCAAAGGCAACTTCTAGAAACCTGGGATGATTCTTCAGCCATTCGCTACCCGGCGCTCGCCGGGCTTCTTGCATGGAGGCGGTCGTAGACATTTGTTATTCTTTCAGGACCTTAACTTCACATTCCGGGGATCGTAGAGAGGTTCCCGGGTCACGGTGGCGGGGTAGAGTCGACCGAAGTACTCGACTGCGACGGGAGTACCCTCGCCGGTATATTCCAGGGGGAGGTAACCGTAGACAATTCCCTTGCCTAGCATGTAGCCATAATTGGCGCTGGTGACGTAACCCAAAACCCGCTTGCCATCCAGAATCGGCTCTTTGCCCATCACGACGGCGTTGGGGTCATCCAGGGCCATACAGCACAGCTTGCGCGAAACGCCTTGCTCTTTAATGCGCAACAACGCCTCCCGGCCCAGAAAATCGCCTTTATCGAGGCGAAGTGCAAAGCTTAGACCCGCCTCATAGGGGTTGTATTCGGTGTGAATGTCCGCTCCCCACAGGCGATACCCTTTTTCCAGTCGAAGCGAATCAAAGGCCCCGCCCCCGGCCGCGATTACCCCCAGTTCTTGGCCCGCGTCCCACAAGGTATCCCACAGCGCCATGCCATACTCCACCGGCGCGTAAATCTCCCAACCCAGTTCGCCCACGTACGACACACGCAAAGCAAGAGCCGGAACGGCCCCGATGATAACCCGCCGCCCGGTGAAGTAAGGAAAGGCTTCGTTAGAAAAATCATCGTCGCTGACCTGTTGCAGCAGGTCACGGGCTTTTGGCCCCCATAAGCCGATGCAACCGTAGCCGGAAGTAACATCCGCCACGTGAACTGAGCCATCAGCCGGCGCGTGGCTCCGAATCCAGGCCAGGTCGTG
>CAYTNQ010000345.1:0-2934 GCA_964439175.1 uncultured Anaerolineales bacterium
CAGTCAACCACCATCATGCCGCTTTCGGCTGGCAAATGACTCTCTTGTATCCCTGCTCGAACCAGCAGTCCCGGCAAGCCAGGTCTTCCCGGCCAGCCTCGCTGATGTACTCTTCGCCGCACTCCGGGCAGACGTAGGTGGCCAACCCTTCCTGCTTTTTCTCCCTCTTGCGGACCGTGACCCAAATGTCGTTGAGCCTCACCCGCCGCTTCTTCTGCCTCCTGGCGTCCGCTTCGGTGGCCCAGAAGCTCACCCGGTGGCCGTTCTGGGCGGCGAGATAGCGAACGGCGGCCATGACGTGGCAGCAAATGTCGCCGCCGTTGGCGATCCACTCGCAGGTGCAGGTGGCTGTTTCGTAGCCCTGGGCGAAGGTGACGAGGTACTCGACTTTGGGGTTGCTGCCGCTGGTCACGCCGAAGGTGTGGCTGCCAGAGGCGGGGGTGACCTGGAGCTTGAGGCTCTTCTTCTGTATGGCCTTGAGGTTTTTGATTTTCATTTGGGATTCCTCCCGTTAAGCTTAGTGCTATAACTCTGGGACTTCAACTATAGTATACACCACTTTTTCTGGCTTGTCAAGGGGTTATTGACATAACAAACATTAAAGTTTTGCGACTTCCTCTATGAAAACTTGACAAGGCCCAGGAAAACTGCTATACTATAGGGGAAAGCATAGAGAGGAGGCAAGGAATGGAAATGCCTATCCGCAGCAGGTTCAAGCTGCTGCTGGCCGAAAAAGAACTGGATGAGAGAAGGCGGATACCTTACCGGGAAATCAGAGAGGCTACCGGGATTTCCGAATCAGCCATATCAAAGCTCGCCACCAACACAACCCAAAGGTATGATGCCGATATCCTTGCCGCCCTATGTGGGTATTTCCAATGTGGCGTGGGTGATCTTTTGGAGTACATACCCGACGGTAATGGAGATGCCGTGAAAAGAGGGCGAATCAAAAAGGCCAGCTAGCGGTGGGGAAAGAAAAAGCCCCCACTACTAGCTGGCACTTTCGCGAGGACTTTTCCCAAGCGTCTCCGATTGCTCTTTAACGCCTACTCACGTATAATCCCCTCAAGCCCCGTCCACGGTTGCCAGGCCACAGCGGGGCGGTAGGGGAAGTTGTGAACCTCAATGGCGCGTGGTGCGCCATTGAGGGGGTTCACCTGCCTCAATCATAGCTTTGACAGAATTGTGATGAGAATGCAAAGTATCCCCGAAAGGAGAAGACAACCTGGAAGACAGGCCATATTAAATGTCCCCAGGCCGGTACGGTAACTTATACTACTACGAGTTTTGCCAATGTTAAGATAAACGTTTTTCGCAATTTTACGGCGGCGACGAGTTTTGAAAAGAGAGCGAGGACGGAAAGAAAACCACCCTCTTCTAGGCATTGTTACTCCCTCCCGGAATCTATCTTAACCATCGACAAACGCCGCCGTGATGGGAACACGTCCCTCGCCGATGCGGAGAATCGCTATAAGTTCCATCGCAACAAAGAGCAGTAGCCCACGCAGGATGTCGGGGAGCCGGCCTGGGAGTCGGGGTCGGGTAGATAACGGGAATTGGAGTAGGTAGCCATGTAGCCGTAGCAGTAGGTAGAGGCGTATTAGTCTGAGTTGGCGTACTGGTTGATGTACTGGTTAGCGTATTAGTCGGCGTGCTAGTTGGCGTATCCGTCGGTGTCCAAGTAACGGTCGGCGTCCAGGTAGGCGGCGGTGGCTTAACCCTAGACACGTATTGAGCTTCAATATAGCCGGTCCAAGAGAGAAAGCGCACATAGCAAAAATCACCATAGTCATTGCTGGCCCGGCCTAATACTTCGACCTCATGACCATACTCAATATATATTACATCGCCGGCATTTGCCACCGGTGATGACCACATCGGTATCTTATCGCTGTTGGGGTGGACGACCCAGGCTATCTCAGTGGACGGGGCGGAGACAGGTTGCAAACTAGACCATCGATCAGTAAGACCTGGAGAAAATACACCAACGAGACACACAAAGCTCAATATGCCCAATGTTACAACAGTTATAAGGGTATATTTAAAGGTTCTTGCATCCATTGTCACCTCCGCCGTTTTGTGACATGGACAGTATAGCCCTCGAAGCCCGGTCTCTGGCGGCCAAACCTGAAGCCGGGCGCAGAGGGCACACCAACCGGCACAGGGCCGGGTAGATGCCTTTATTTAGGAGGTTGCATGTCTGAACCAGGTTTCACGGAAGAGCAGGAAGAGAGAATAAAAGGGTTGTCAATGCAAGCTCTACCTGAGCCAATCGCTTTGACAGTTGATCTAACCGACTTCACCGATTTCGTCAGGGCCGGGTTTGATACCCTGGCCTTATTCGGTGGGCCAGAGACATTCCAATGGGCGGCCGGCTATACAAGAGGCGACAATAACGACCTGGTGTGTTGGTCAAAAGAATTGCCTCCCAATTGCTGTCTGTCTCCTATAGCGCCCACGCCGGGCGAGGCTATTCGGCAAGCGGTGGTCATTAGAGCGTCTGTTGGTGACAGCCCCAGCAAAGAATCTCGCAGTTGCTAAGCGCGTCACCACCAGTTTTGCTTTTGTGATGGGCCTCCCAAGCGCCGCGACCCTCCCGGCCTCTATTGACCCAAACAAGAGCCTTATTGCAACGAGCGCCGTGACCGTGAGTGACGCGAGCGCATTCACACTTACCACCTGCCCTATCAAATGCTGACTTAACTACCGTCTCGGAAAAAGCCATTGTAGTCTCCTTCATGACAAAACGGGGCCGGACGAGAGGCCCGGCCCCTGGCTGAACCTTAACAAATTGAAGGGCCGATTCACACGCCATAAAAAATTGCCCAACCTCTCCATACTATTGTATCGCATCTTTTGTAAGGTGTCAAGCTGGATTTTGTGAGCGTCACTGGTTGGGGACATGGTTCTGAGCCACCTCCAGAGGCCAGGCCA
>CAYTNQ010000346.1:0-2927 GCA_964439175.1 uncultured Anaerolineales bacterium
CAAATTGGACCTCGAAGCACCCGGCTGGCATTTTGACGAAACCCATCAACTCTGGGCCGGGGAAGGTAGCGCATAAGCCAGACCGATGATTATCACGGTCACGCTCAACCCAACGCTGGATAAGACACTTAGCGTGCCGCGCCTTGAGCCAGGCACGGTCCACCGCGCGCGGATAGTACGCCAGGATTTGGGGGGTAAAGGCATCAATGTCTCGCGCGCATTGCGCGCCATTGGGATTGACAGCCGAATTACTGGCTTTATCGGCGGGTGCACGGGCCAGGCGATGAAAATTGGTCTGCTGGCAACTGGCTTTGATGTCCACTTTGTTGAGGTGGAAGAAGAAACGCGCCAGAATATCACCTTGCTTGACGAAGCCAGCGGCCAATACACCAAGATCAACGAACCCGGCCCTGGCATCAGTCCACGCCACATAGCCGCCTTCCAGGCCATGGTCGATCAAATGGCGCGCCCCGGCGACTTGTGGGCGTTTTGCGGCAGCCTACCGCCTGGAGCGCCGTCTAACCTTTACGCGAAGTTGATCCAGCAGGTGCAGGCGCAAGGTGGCCGCGCTTTCCTCGACACCAGTGGCCTGGCGCTCCGTGACGGGCTGGTCGCCTGTCCCTTCGCTATCAAGCCTAATAGCGAAGAGGCGGCTGAATTTTTGGGACTCCCTGTGTGCAGCGACGACGAGCACTGTGCTGCGGCTCGCCGCTTGCAGTCTCAAGGTGTGGAGCTGGTAGCCCTGACCCGGGGAGCGCAGGGCTTGGTGCTGGCGATGGATGGAGAGGTTCTGATCGCCACCCCGCCCCCCGTTGCCGCGCGCAGCCCCATCGGAGCTGGCGATGCGGCGCTGGCCGGGTTACTGTGGGCTGTCTCTGATGGGTGTGGCGCGATGGAGACCGCGCGCCGGGCTGTTGCTTGTGGGACGGCCGCCGCCATGCAAGAAGGGACCGGTGTGGGCGATCGCTTGCTGGTTGAAAAGCTATTGGGTCAGGTCAGGGTGACCCGGCAATCCAATATATGATTTGGGTGTAACTAAAATTAGTTGGGAACATCCTTGCGAAGGTTCAAAACCTTCGCAAGGATCAACCAAGTTTAATCAGACTCATATGATATTCAGGAGGGAGGAAACATGAGGCCGATCAGCAAAATTGCTCTGGGTTGGTGGGACTATACCACACTGGATCGAGAGATTCTGGACGATGCGGCCCGGCTGAGCGCAGATGATTTGTTGGGATTGAGTCGCCCAGGATTCAGCGTGAGATTCTATGATACGACCGAGGATTTTTACCTGGCTGAGGCGCTGGAGTACATTACGGCCTGGCGGCAAGCCACCCCGGAGCGACCGGCTGGCATCTGTGGTCCCATTGGCCCTACCGAGCAACTGCCCCTGGTAGCTCGACTGGTCAATACCTTAGAAATGAACCTGCAACACTGTCACTTCTGGGGGATGGATGAGTGGGTGGTGGATGGCAAAGAGGTAGGGCTTGATTTTCCCCTCAGCTTTGCCAGGACGGATGTGGAGCTTTGCTTCAACCGCATCCGGCCGGACTTGCGAATACCGCCGGAGAACATTCATTTTCCACAAGCCGACCCAGCGGAGTATGTCGAAAGCTGGAGCAATGCTCGTTGCGTCATTATGCAGGGTGGTCAGGGTGAAGTCAAGCATTGGGCTTTCAATGACCCGCCCAAACGAGAGGGGGAGTATGTAGACGATCCGCCCCCGCCCGAAGTATATCGCCAGCTCGGTACCCGCGTAGTCGACCTGCATCCCATGACCATGATCCAGAATGCGCGTACATCAGGCGGCGGCGTGGTTCAGAACGTGCCAGGTCAGGCCGTGACGGTTGGCCCGCGCGAAACGTGGCAGGCGGAAAAGGTATCGATCTGGCACGCGGGTATGCACGACAACCCCTTTGGAATGCGCCTGACCACGCTGATGATCTCCAAGAAGATTGCCGATAGTTCTGTGCCGATGTCGCTGCTGGCTGACCATCCGAACGTCCAATTCAACTTCCTGCGGAGTGGGATTGGTACTTGTGAGACGGAGATGCACTGAAGCATGAGCTGGACATCATATGAGCGTTATATCGCTGTATGTGAGCTAAGGGAACCGGATCGAGTCCCGGTTAGCCCTTTGATTATGACCTTTGCTGCCAAGTTGGTGGCTACTTCACTCTTCTGTTTCCTCTTATCCTGGGAAGAGTTTCTCATTGCTCTGATCTTTACTTCCAGCCCTCAGGCCAAGACGATTCCGGTGGCGATTGCTGAGTTTACTGGACGGCATGCCATCGATTTCGGCATGATGGCCACTGGCGGCGTGATTGCCGCTATCCCGCCCATGCTCATTGCCCTGGTTTTCCAACGCTACCTGATCAGCGGTTTGTCCTCCGGCGCGATCAAGGGTTGAGACTCTTCCAGACAAATGGTGAAAGCTCAGGAAATTGATGGAAAGGCAGTTGTCTTTCTGCACCGGCCTACGCCTGAGATGTTTGCCGGTCCATCCTGGACTGCCCAGGATGAGCGTGCTTATCTGGCGGGAAGTGGGGGTTGAGGTATGGGGCTAAGCGGGACGCGCACTTATGTCGGATTCGGCTTCGGCGCTATCCAGGCCGGCCTTTTTCTGTATGAAGCTTTCGGTTCTGGCGCTTTTGGCCGCTTAGTAGTGGCCGAGGTGCTGCCGGAAGTGGTGTCTGCCGTGCGCGGGGCGGGAGGACGTTTCTACGTCAATATCGCCCACTCGGACCGGGTGGAGCATGCTGTGGTAGGGCCGGTGGAGATTGAAGACCCGGCGTCAGTTTCGGACCGCGAGCGCCTGATCCACGCGATTGCTGAGGCCGAGGAGATCGGGACTGCCATCCCCAGCGTGGCGTATTACGTATCGGAAGGATCGGGAAGCCTGCATCGCATCCTGGCCGACGGGTTGC
>CAYTNQ010000347.1:0-2867 GCA_964439175.1 uncultured Anaerolineales bacterium
ATTGCCCGCGCAGCCAGCACAGTCGTGAATTCATCAATGAAAGGGTGGCTATCCAATAAATATGCCAGTCGCAGCGCAAAAGCGGTAGCGGTCAGCAAAAGAATGGTTTTTCCAACAAGAGGCGATGAAACTTTCATATCGCGAGCCTGACTGAGGAAAGGCACTGAACTCTATCGCCCCCCCAGCCTGAGCACCTCCAATAAGGCCAGATTATGATTCCCCCCGGCTGCGCCTTCCACCGGCAGTAGTTCCAGCGTCTGGGCGTCGTAAAGACCAGCAACTAGTGCATATTCACCCGGCGGCAGAGCATCCGCTAAAGGCAGAACCACTTTTTCAGGAAGCAACACGCCGACAGGCCAGGCGGCGGTGGGAAAGAGACCACCATAAGGTTGACTATCATACTGAGCCACTGTGCCTCCTCCCGAATCCAGCAGTCGCAGCGTAAGCTTGTAATCGGCGGCTGCTACACCCAACTTACGCCAATAGAAGGTCACCTGTAGTGGTGTCCCGGGGCTCAGGTCATAGCCTTCCATTGCTATCTCCCCGCCGAAGACAACCTCCATAGGATGTGCGGCTTGAGGCGTCCGTTTGTCGTAGTAGATGATTCTCTGCCTGCCAAATTGTTCACTCTTGGCGTAGGCTTGGCGAGCCCAATAAGGCAATGCCAGGAAGGAATCGAAAAAGCGATCAGTCCAGAAGACAAGGGCGGCGCCCTGACGGTCTGCCAGTTGCATGATCATCTGCTCCGTCACCAGGCCATAGCTAATAACAACTGATGAAGGATCGGCCAAGGATGGGGGCACCATGCGTCGCGCTTCAAAAGCCAAGGCTGGATCGTCGCTGACAATGAACTGATCTGGAGTCGTCGCCCTCTGTAACAAATTAACCGCTGCCCAGCGATCATTATCCTCCGACCAGCTAAGGCCCCTGGGTCGCGCTGAGAAATATTCCGCCCACAGCGAGGGCAAGCTGACCAGATAGTAAGCCAGCAACAAAATCACTAAGCCAGCGCTCCACGATCCAAGCCGCAATCGCTGGATGCCCCGCGTACTATCCAATCCTGCCACTGAGTGAGCAGCCAGCAACGCCAGAGGTAGGTCCAGAACGACCAAATGGTGAGTATGCGCTCGCGAAGTCACGATAAAGACAATACCCAAAACTAACCATACGATGATTGCCATCCCCAGGCCGTCGCGTCGGCGGAGGGTCTGAATAATTCCTAATGTAGCCAGCAATAGCAAAGGTATATTGTAACGCGCATAATCGGCTAGAATACCCATCACATAGCTAGCTCCACGCACATCGTGGTGTGTCTTAGTGTACAACTGGAACTCGACTGTGTGGCTGAACATGGCTGTCCCACCGTAGAGCATTAAACAGAGTAGCGGTAGGACCAGCGCCGCGAGCCCCAAGCTCAAGCAATCAAAAAAGAGGTCACGCCAGGGAAAGTGCCGGAGCCGTACCTTGTAGCCGGTGACCGCTGCCGAAGTCTGGGTCAACCGGCGGGCGACAATCGCCCATAAGAACACCAGCCCGATAAAAAGAGAGAGTGATTTGATGAGCAGACTGAAAGAGAAAACCACGCCCGCCAGGAGGAGCCAGCGCCGGCGGCCGGTTGCCTGATAATACAGAGCAAATAACACTGCCAGCCCGCCGACTGCCACTGAGGAGACCGAACCTAAGAAGACCCGGGAGTAGAGGAAATAGTACCTCTCCAAAGAGAGGAAAAAAGCAGCCACCAGAGCCGTCTTCGGCCCCCAGAGGAGCCTGCCAATATAAGCGACGGCCCCAATGCCTAACAGTGCGTAGCCAACCTCCAACGAACGCGCCAGCGCCGACGACGGCCCCCCCAACTCAAAAAGCCAGGCAGTTGGTTGGAACAACAACGGGAATTGAACGGTCAATATCTCTGTATAGAGCGGGACTCCTCTGGACTGTAACCAGGAGACCATCAAGTGGACTCCCTCATCGTACTCACCGCTGAACCCGCGTATCTGGTAAAGGCGCATTGCGGCAGAGAAGAAGAGAATGACTGCCAGCCCGATTCCAAACCAGTGGCGTGACCACCGCTCCCCTCTTACACCTTGCCTCAAGAAGACAGGTATGCTACTCACCTATTACCTCTTCGTAAATCCTCACGTACTGCGCCGCAATGTATTCCCAGGCAAACTCACGCTCGGCCAGCTTGCGGCTCTGACGGCCCATACGGCGGCGCTCGTAGCCATTATCGATCAAAAGGGCTAAAACCTCTGCCAGCGCGCCAGGGTCCTTGATGGGCACCAGGTAGCCGTTGATGCCGTCGCGCACTAGCTCGTACAGGCCCGAGGACTGAGTGCCAACGACCGGCAAACCACAAGCCATAGCCTCGAGCACCGTATTAGGCATTCCCTCCCAGGTAGTAGCAGTGGCAAAGATATCCGCACGGCGATAGTGCTCAGCGATACAGTCGCGAGCCACCCAGCCTGTGAAGTGGATCAAGCGAGTCAGGCCCAGGTCAGATACCATGCGCTCCAGCACGGGGCGCTGCTCCCCTTCCCCCACCAATTCCAGTTCAAAGTCACCCACGTCCATCTGTTTTAACTTTCCCGCTGCTTCAATCAAGGTCTCGACGTTTTTAAAGGCATTGAAACGCCCCACGTAGAGCAGGCGAATGAGGCCACTTGCCTTCCGGTGTAAGGCAGGGGTGAAGGCGCTCAAATCAATAGCATTGGGGATAATCTGAATGGGCAGGTCGGGGACTGTCTCGCGGGCATGGCTGCGCAGCCCATTACTCACCGCCACCAGCGCGTCGGCGTCGTGCCACAGCCAGCGAATGAAAGGGCGCAACACTTTATATTGCTTCGCAAAACGTTTTACCTCGTCGGAGG
>CAYTNQ010000348.1:0-2860 GCA_964439175.1 uncultured Anaerolineales bacterium
TAAAGGGATAGTATCAGGAGAGGATTGTTACGTCAACCACAAACGAGCAGAACCTCAGGGAAGACAATGTATATCACTGATCTGAGTTTTGTAATACGTTCATCCAATGCGGCTGACTATAACAACTATATTATAGGTGAGATAGAGATTTATAATGATACCGACTCGGTCTCCGCAGTCGGTAAAGGATCATTTCATCAAACAGTATACCAACGGCACCTGCAGCCACGGCGCCGAATGCATTATCTATCAACGGAGCGAGGAGGAGAGAGATGGCAGTCGAAACCAGGAGAAACTGGACAAAGAGCTATCTGCTCAAGCAACTGAAGGAGTGCCGGTCACACCTGGAACATGCCGAGCGGCTGATGAAGTCTGCCAAAGGGGAGGTCGATACGGTCGAGAAGCTGATAGAGAGCCTCGACCGCTCCCGGGTGAATATAGTGGCCTCCAGCAGGGTGGCGCGCAACGGCGTATTGCCGAAGCGCTATCAGGATAAGCTGAAAACTATCCAGGAAAAGGTCGACGGTCTGATGCAGGACCTCACAGAGTACCGCCGTCCGGACCTGGTGGCGAAGAGGAAAAAATCGAAGGAGGTGCCGCATGGACCATAGCCATCAGTTCAACAACCTCGATGCCAGGTTGTTCAGGGCATCGTGTGCCTGCGGGGCGATCGCGCTCTATGACAAATGGAAGGACCCGTTCGGTGAGCACAATACTATCATAGTGGTCAAGCCTGCAGAATGGGAGAAGTTCACCGACGATGAGAAAGTCGCCTGGTACCTGGAGCACAAAAAGCTCATCCTCGAAGATATCAGGGTCTTCGGTTCGCTCGATATGCGGCGCCGCTGGCAGTTCGAGCTCGATATCTGGATGAAAATGAACGAAATGAAGGCCAAACAGGAGCCACCGGCAAGGGAGGGAGAACCCATCGCCTCTCTCCCGGACGACCCTAAGCAATGGCCGGTAGAGCGAAAGATGGAAATCGCTGCCGATGTCAAGGCGATGGGAATTAAACCGGCAGGTGAAAAAAATAGCGTCCCCTGGAAGATTGCCAGGGCTTGGGCGCTAACCTATAACCCGGATAAAAAGCGCAAGGTGCGAGAGAAAAAGCCTGAGGAACGCAGGAAGAAAACCACACACCAGCCACGCCGGCCTGAGGCGGCGACTGCTACAAAACCAGTGAGGGGAAATGGCTTTCCACAGTTTCCGCCGTTTTCCAACGGGTGGGAGTCCTCCGTGCAGATCAGGTGGATGGAAATATACTTGAACCTGACGAAAGGAGGGAGCGATGATACCATGGCCGCTGTGGGTCATTAAAAACGGCAGGGTCGCCGATTTCCGCAGGGCGAAGCAGGATCACAAGTGCAACGAGTGCGGCCTGCTCATTATCTCCAGCGACAACTACTATGCGGTAGTCATTGCCGGCGGAGGACTCGGCTCGCTGAAGAACCCTGATAGGGTCCATTTGGGCTGTATCGAGCAGCACCTAAGTATAAAGCCTGGTACCCTGGGCAATTTCGATGCCGCCCTGCGGGAGAGGAAGGAGCAGCAGATCGACAGGAATTAGCATGCCTGACTATACCGCTGAATACACTCAGTATACGAAGAAGTCCGATGTGCTCATCCGGCTCACCTATGATGATACCCGCTTCCTCGCCGGGAGGATCAAGGATGCGCTGGAACGTAAGACCGGCGTCAACCTGGTCTTTCTGAAGATGAACGGCGCCTTCTCCCAGACGGCGAGCGCCGAGTGCGGCCGGGAGATAAAGTGCATCGCCTACAACCGGTCTGGGATCCGGGTCGAGAGCGAGATGCGGGGCTACAACGGCCGATGGTCGCACGTCGAGATCGCGCTGCCGTTCGAGGCGTTGGAAGACCTGGAGGACTTCCTGCTCGGCGTCTATTTAAAAACGAGCACCGAGGTGAAACCTGAATCAACAAAAGAAGGAGGCAATGATGGCAATCAAAGGACTGAGCGAAGCGCGGCGGCTGCCCAGGATCGGTAAGATCCACCTGGGCATCAAGGTCGACCGGGGTGACGGCACCGTCTACCCCAAGGCAACGGACTATTTCGTGTTTCCGGAACAGTACCTCCCGGATCTCGATTCGACAATCGGCGAGACAAAGCCCAAAACGCTGACCATATACTTCCCCTCGGAGGATCCGGAGATGTTCACCTCCCAGTTCTACCGGGCTTACAGCAACCTCCGGGGTCTCGTCTGCAAGGGTGACGGAGAGAAGGCCCAGATGCTGGTCGACACCAAGACGGGCCAGCTCTCAACCAGGGAATCGAAAAAGGTGGAATGGAGAACTGTGCCCTGTCCCGGAAGAGAGTGTGTCTACTACGGCGCCAGGTGCAAAGAGACGATGTACCTCCAGGTGCTGCTACCGGATCTCCCCGGGCTGGGAGTGTGGCAAATTGACACCGGTAGCATCAATAATATCATCTCCATCAACTCGGCCCTCGATCTCATCAGAACCGTTGCCGGCAGGGTCTCGTTTATCCCCCTCGAGCTGAGCATTACCCATCAGGACGTTGCTCCCGAGGGCGTTAAGAAGAGTGTCCATGTTTTGAAGCTCGTCTGCAAGGAAACGCTGGCGGAGATCCGGCGCGTCGGCCTGCTCCCCGTCGGTCAGGTATTGATACCGGAAGCTGCCGAGCCTGAACCCGGGGAATATTTAGAAACAGATGATATCCCTACGAATGTCGACCCTCTGACGGGTGAGATATTTGATGAACAGCACCCGGAAGAATCCCCCGTGATGACTGAAGAGCAGAAGCCCGCACCGATTGAAACGGCACCGGTGGGATAGGAACAGAAAGAACCCTGCCCGGAGGAACCGGCAAAAGAGCGGGACC
>CAYTNQ010000349.1:0-2844 GCA_964439175.1 uncultured Anaerolineales bacterium
CCTGCTTATGCCTTCGCTGTATCTTATGCTGGGCAAGCACTTTGAGACTTTGATTTTTCTACTGATCCCCCTCCAGTTTGTTCTTTTTCAGGAAATAGTGAGACGTTTTCCTCGTTTATCGTCGTAAAGTATAAATCTGGTAAGCCCCTGCGACGTCAAAGACTTCCTCAAAGTATTGATTCTCCATCCTAACCAGTTGTTCTATAGCCGGCTGGTAGAGAGTTTCCGTCCCTTCGCCTTTTATGAAGTCTAAGCCCTGACGATAAAGCAAAACATGGGTAATGCCCGCCCTCTTCCACACTTCGATGATTCTATTCGCGTTACCATAGACGTACTGATCGTGAGCCAGTTGATCCAGAATGCTATCTGGTCGGCAATCACGTTGACAGTAGTAGCTGCGTGGTTCCCATAAGAAGACGACCACTGCATTGGATGGCAAGCGCTCGTTGATTTGCTGCACGGCCGCGTAGTATGCTCCCAGTCGCCGCGTGAGGTACTCATCCCGTGTCTCGGCGCCAATCAGGTAGGGTAAAGGGTTGATTTTTAGAGTCATTAGACCCGTGTCAATCAAGGTCAGTGCCAGCGTCAGGCCAATGACTACGTTAGCAAAGCGGCTCAACGAAAATTGTGGTAAATCGAAGCCTGGCAGTTCGGACCACAGCCAGCCGACGACGGGAGCCAGAGCCACCAGGCCGGGCAGCAACAGGCGCGATTGCCACAGCGAGTGCGACCAGATCACTCCCAACGTCCAGAAAACGAACTGGGCCAGGGCGTAAATCAGCAGGGGACCGAGGACAGTTGGTCGGGCTCCATCTCCACTTCTCTCTCTTGCAAGGGAGAGAGAAGCGTTATGGTGGTAGCGAAAGAGGCCGTACAGCAACATCAACGGCAAGAAGAGGAGAAATAACGGCCCGGTGCGTCCATCCCAGTAGTTCACATCGCGCACGCCCAGCGTCAGCAATATTGGCAGGGCCAGGAGCGTGCCAGGTCGCCAGCCAATACCTGTGCCAGTGGCCGAGTACCAACCGGTGCGAAAGCTGTCCCAGTATCGGCCATCGAATAGGCTGGACAGGAACGGGTAGACTGGGTTGCCAGTGAATGCCCAGTTTTTGACGTACCATGGCAGGGCGACCAGAAGGGCCGGTAGGAAAAACGCAGCCAAATTCAAAAGCAGCATTTTGAAATCGAAACCGTCGGGCATGCGGCGGACGCCATACCATGAGATGAGCGCAACGACTACTATGGGAGTGACAAAGCCAGTGTATTTTAATCCCATCGCCAGCCCGGCGAAAATTCCACTCAGGACGAGCCAGCGCAGGTTGGGGATTGAGGATTGGAGACTGGGGATTGGAGATTGGAGGTTGGAGGTTGGAGGTATGAGATTCCCTGATTCCCTGATTCCCTGATTCCCTGATTCCCTGATTTGATATTTCACAAAGGTATACAGGCTGGCGAGTTGATAAAACGCCAGGGCGAGGTCATTGTAAGCCCAACCAGCCAGGGTGCTGATCATGGGCATACTGGCAAAGACGAGCACTGCCGGCCATGCCGCCTTTTTGTTCAGAAGGCGGCGGGCGGTGATGTAAACCAATCCTCCTAGCAACAGTCCAAAGAGGGTGTGTAGCAGTTTGGCAGCGATGTCGCCGCGTAGGAGCATGGCCCAGGCGTATAACATTTCCATAAGGGAGGGAAAACTAAGGTGGGGAATGTCTACACTGCCGATGATGCGCCCAGCCTGCAGATAAAGCTTGGGGCCAGTCAGATGGTAAAAGAGGCCGTCCCAGTCGGTTGGAGGCAGTAAGGCCACCAGCAAAGTCAAAAGAGCCAAGATCAACAAATAAAGGGTGGTCGGCAAATTGGGGCGATTGGCGAGTCGCCAGCGACGCCATCGGAAGAAGAGTTGTCTGATTTGTGGGGCAAGTACTGCACTCAGGGCAATGGTGACACCATAGGCGACGGGCGACCGGAAGAGGCCCACCAACCCCAGAGCCAGGCTGAGCAAAGCCAGCGCTCCCATACCCAGCCCTGTGCCTAAAACTACAGTTTCGATGGGCGGTAGGTCTGTCGGCAGAAGCCGCCCCAAGAACCATGTGCCCATTGCCAGGCCAATCAGCGCCAGCCAACCGGCTGCCAGGAGGTCGAGCAGCGCATTGCCAGCAGCCAATGCATTTGCCACCGAAAAGGGTTTCTGCACTGCGAAAAAGCTGACCAGTACGAAGAAACTCCATAGTATGAATGCCCCTATCAGTAACCAGCGGAGCTTGAGTTTTCTCATAGCATCTGCCTCGGCCGAAGGCTGTGACCTGGCAAGGCGTTTTGGACTTGGAGCTTCTGGGTTTCTACCTCCGAGGCGGTACGCCACAAGTCGCGCCAATCGGCAACATACAGCATCAGCATGAGTGCCGGCAGCAGGCCGTGCATCATCACATGTTCCCAATTCCCTTCCAATGTGGCAGCGAAGGTACCCCACATCAAAATAACCAACTCTATCTCGACCAGCGCAGTGACGAGGGCGGCGCGATGCCCGGTCAGCCGCTGGAAAAAGAAGAAGATGGGTAGATAGAGAACCATCTGGTTGGCAGTCGCCGAACGGAAGGTGACGAGACTCCCCACAATGAGTGTAGAGAGCATGGCCCAGGTGTAACCCCCCGGCTGACTGCGCAGAGCCAGCCACCATCCAGGCAGTAATGCCAGGAACAAGAGAGCTGACAGCGCCACGACCAGTGGAGCAGCCACTGGAGCGGGCAATAGGAAATGCAACAGATTTTCCAGAGGCGTACCGAAGGCTACGTAGTCGCTGTAGGCGACGGCATTGCGTACAAAGTCGAGCGGCCAGGTGGGCAC
>CAYTNQ010000350.1:0-2834 GCA_964439175.1 uncultured Anaerolineales bacterium
TTTGCTGTTGAAGGTGCCGGCAACATTGCCTCCTGCGGCATTTCCTCCACATTGCTTTCTCGGCACGGGTCGCCATGGTGGAAAACGCGGCGATGATGACGATTGCCATCGCGCCACAGAGAAGGTTGTAAACTTCCACGCCGCCACCTCCTCCTATGTGCTACACGCAAGGTGGGCTTTCCCTGCCGTCATTATACCCTATATTTCCTCGGATTTCAACAGGTACTGGCCGGGGGTATGTTCGGATTTGGGGGCAGACCTAACCCCCCGGCCCCCTTCCTCCCTTGGCAGGGACAGGCTACCAGGGAAGGGGGAGAATTGCTCCCCTCCCTGCGTCGGGGAGGGGCTGGGGGAGGGGTCTGCCCCCAAACTAAAATGCACCCTGGCCGAGACCATGTTTCACTTGGAGGAACGTGTTGAGTATGCTATAATCGCGCCCATAGGTGAAAGAAATGAAATTAAGCCACGTAGACGAGCGAGGCCGCGCCCGCATGGTGGACGTGGGGGACAAACCCGATACGCAGCGCGAAGCCGTTGCCAAAGGGCGCATATTGATGCAGACTGGTACGCTGGCCCTCATCCAGGAGGGCGGCCTGCCCAAGGGGGACGTGCTGGCGGTGGCCCAGGTGGCCGGGGTGATGGCAGCCAAGCGAACGCACGAGCTCATCCCCATGTGCCACCCGCTGCTGCTAACCCACATCGGCGTGGAGTTTGAGACCCAGGAGAGCAGTGACGAGGAGGGACAGGCCGCCATTGAGATCACAGCCACGGTGCGGACCACCGGCAAGACGGGGGTGGAGATGGAAGCCCTCACGGCTGTAACCATCGCCGGACTGACCATTTATGATATGTGCAAGGCGGTGGACCGGGGTATGCGGCTGGACGCGGTGCGCCTGGTGCGCAAGAGCGGGGGCAAGAGCGGGGAATGGAGCAGTACATAATACGCAACACGCAATACGCAGTACGCAGTACGAAATACAACCTGCGTATCGCCGAAAGCAAGGTAACGATCATGAAAGTAACGGTTAAACTCTTTGCCAGGTTGAGACAAATTGTTGGCGACGGGACGATGGAGCGCGATCTGAGCGAGGGGGCAACGGTGGGCGATTTGCTGCAGGGCCTGCACGCCGAGTTTCCGCGCCTGGCCGATTTCACAGGACGCACGATCATCTCGGTCAACCAGGAATTCGCCACGCCCGACAGCCGGCTGCGTGACGGAGACGAGGTGGCCATCTTCCCACCGGTCAGCGGTGGTGCGGATTCATTCCGAGTCACCTTCGATCCCGTCTCTGTGGACGAAGTGACACAAGCGGTGATTCGCCCCCATACGGGCGCCGTGGCGACTTTCACCGGCGTGGTGCGCAACGTGTCGGACGGCAAAGAGGTGAGTTACCTGGAATATGAGGCCTATGAGGAGATGGCCCTGGCCAAAATGCGGCAGGTCGTCCAAGAAGCGCGCACCCGGTGGCCGCAAATTGTGGACGTAGCCATCGTTCAGCGCACCGGACACCTGGACGTGGGCGATGTGGCGGTGGCGATCGCCGTATCCAGCGGCCACCGCCACGAGGGCTGCTTCGAAGCGTGCCACTACGCTATCGACCGCCTCAAGCAAATCGTGCCCATCTGGAAGAAAGAAGTAGGGCCAGGCGGTGAAACATGGGTGGAGGGGGACTACTTGCCGGCGGCCGGCTGACGATCGCAAACAGATTACAAATCCAGGTCCATCACTTCGTCCGGGCTCAACAAATGACCCCGCGTAGCCGCCACGCTGTCATCCTTCAACTGCATCAATTGTATGTGCTCCTGGGCCAGGTAGCCATCCAGAGCCCGGCGCACCACTTCCTCCAGGGGAATCTCCTGGGATTGTGCTACACTTTCCAGGGCTTCCCACTCCTGCCATGTCAGTTCCACTGTCAATTGGGGCATCGGATGTCTCCTATATCGGCATCCCTTGAATGGATACTTTCGGTAATCAGACCTGGCGGGTTCTAGAAACCCGCCAGGTCTCAGATGAACCTATCGCCTCAAAAATCTTCGCTCCAGTTCTTCCAGCTTGAGCATGACAAAGACCGGACGGCCGTGGGGGCAGGTGGCCGGAGAATAGACCTGAATCAGTTCATCCAGGAGCGCTTGCTGTTGAGGGGGGTCCAATACATCGCCGGCTTTGATGGCGCTGATGCAAGCCGCTTTGGCGGCGAGTTTGTCGCGCAAGGCGTCAGCGTCGAGCGCGCGATAGCGTTCGTGCTCCTGCACAAGAGCCGTGATGAGCTCCAGCGGATTCAATGGAGTAAACGAAGGAATCGCTGCCAGCCGAAAAGTGTTTCCACCAAAGGGCTCGATCTCAATACCCAGCGTACGGTACTCCTCTAGATGCTCGCGCAACAATTCCGCCTCTCTCGGCGTCACCTGAATCTGATCCCTCACGGCAGTCAACGGTCCGCCTTCAGCAGTCGTCAGTCGCTCGTAAAAAATCTGCTCCTGCGCGGCGTGTTGATCCACAATCACCAGACCCTCCGCGCTCTGGGCCAGGATGTAGGTATTGTGAATCTGCCCGAGCGCGCGCCAGGGCGCGGCGTCATAATCCATGCCCCATTCGCGTAGGGCAGGCGACGTCAGTTCAGCACTCCCAGCATCGGCAAATGACCAATCGGTGGCCCCGGTCAAGGAGAATGCCCCTTCGCCCAGATACGGAAAATCGCGCAGCGCCTCTTGAATCCCCCGGGTGACGGCACCATAGATCGCGCGCTCCTGATAAAAGCGAACCTCCGCTTTGCGCGGGTGCACGTTGACGTCCACCAGGTGGGGATCAGCCTCAATCTCAATCACCGCCAGCG
>CAYTNQ010000351.1:0-2783 GCA_964439175.1 uncultured Anaerolineales bacterium
ACTTGAACCCGCTGGAAGAGGCGAGCGCCTACCGGCAATTGATGGACGAATTTGGGCTGACGCAGGAAGCAGTCGCCGAACGGGTGGGCAAGAGCCGGACGGCCGTCGCCAACACGGTGCGCTTACTCCGCCTGCCCGACGACTTGAAGGAAGCGTTGGCCACTGGCCGTATCAGCGAAGGGCACGCCCGTGCCCTCCTTTCGCTGCCCACGGCCCGGCTCCAGCGCCAGGCGTTGGCGATTATCGAGAAGCGCGGCCTCAATGTCCGCCAGACTGAGGATTTGGTGCGCCAGATGCAAGCTGAGCTTGAAGATTCTGGCGACGAGAAGGCGGTTCGCGAGCCTCCCCTATCGCCCCAGGACCGGGACGCGGTGGAAAAGTTCCAGGCACGCCTGGGGACCAAAGTCAACCTGGTGCGGGGCAAGAAGGGGGGACGGCTGGTGATTCACTTTTATTCGGAGGAAGAGTTGCAGGCGATTTACGAGGCGATTGTGGGGTATGAAAATTCATTATGATGCTGAAGTAGACGCCCTATATATTGAATTTCACCCCCTGGCGGATGGGACCGCAGAAGCCCGCCCACTGAGCGATGAGTTAATCGCGAACTATGGGCCAGATGGGAAACTGGCAGGCCTGGAAATCCTGGACGCCAGCCAGGTATTAGGCCAGCAAGAAGGGCGGCTGGTATTTGAAATTGCCCCTGCCCCAGCGATAACTGCACCGGCTGCATAGCACGTCTCAGGCACTGGAACCGTCCCCCCTGGTCGATTCGATTGCATTTCAGTTCCGGAGAAAACCCCGAGGAGTCGAGGGGCTTTAGCCGAACTTCGCCTCAGACTGAAATGCTTCCCCTCCGCTCTATGCTTTTGCCCGATGCCGTGTTTCGGCCTAAAATAAAGACAATGAGATCTGGATTGTAGATTAGAGGAGGTTAGTATGCCAATCACCATAGCCGTGGCGGGCAAGGGTGGCACCGGCAAAACGACCGTGGCCGCTCTGATTATTGATCATCTGGCGAGCCTGGGAGTAGGAGACATCCTGGCCATTGACGCCGACCCCAGCACCAACCTGAATCTGGCCCTGGGGGTGGAAGTAGAAGAGACCATCGGAGGCGAGCGCGAGGCGCTACTGGAAGATATCCAAACGGGGCAGTATAACCTGGGGTTGGAAAAGCGACAATATTTTGAGTTGAAGATTCACGAATCGCTGGTGGAATCGGACGCCTTTGACTTGCTGGCAATGGGCCGGCCTGAAGGCCCTGGGTGCTACTGCGCGCCTAATCACATCCTGCGCCAGAGCATCGATGTCATTTCCGGTGCATACGATTTCGTTGTCATAGACAACGAGGCCGGCCTGGAGCATATCAGCCGGCGTACCACGCGCGACGTAGATTTGCTGTTGGTCATTTCCGATCCAACCGTGCGAGGTCTCATCGCCGCCCGACGCGTGTTCGACCTGGTTGAGGAGCTAAGCACGCGAGTGGGACAGGCGCATTTGATCATCAACCGGGTGCTCGCAGATGAGTCGGGAGGACTGCGACTTCCGTCCGAATTAACAGCCAAAGTTCAGGAACTCGGCCTTCCGCTGCTAGGTATGCTTCCCCAAGACCCAACTGTCGCCGAACTAGACGCCCTGGGTAAGCCGCTTAGCAGTCTCCCTCACGATTCTCCGGTGCGTCAGCAACTGGTGTCGCTGGTCGGCCAGGTGTTGCCGGTGGCGATGCCGATTTGAATGCAAGACGCCCCGAACCTATTGGGAGGGGATGCGCGGCGCTGAGGCGATCCCCGAGATCGTGTCGCTGTACCAAGCGGCCAAGATGGATGTGACGGAGAAGAGGTAGGCTGAGCATTACCCCTTGACTCAGCGGGGGGAACGTCTATGGATAGCTTATTTCAGATACTTGCCAACGCGGCTGATGGTGCATTCGTTATAGATGAAGATCAGCACATCATTTATTGGAATCAAGCCGCGCAGGAAATATTGGGATATATACCGGACGAGGTTATTGGCCGAAATTGTTATGAGATTCTAAGAGGGCGTGACGACAAAGACAAAGCGATTTGCCGCCATCATTGCCACGTGGCAACCACCGCTCTTACGGGTAGTTCTGTCACCACCTATGACACCTGTGTTCGCACTAAGTTGGGTGAGATACGTTGGATCAACGTGAGCATCCTCACCTTCCCTCACTCTGAGGATGTTGCCCCTTTAGTTGTTCACCTGTTCCGTGACGCCACCCAGGAGAAGCAAAACGAGCAGTTCGCGCGCCAGGTGTTGAGCGCAGCCGAACGTCTGCGAGAGAGCAGCGTTCCCTATGTCACTTTATCGGCCTCGACGGATTCCTCTGCCAAAGAACTGACGGACCGCGAACGCGAGGTATTATCCCTTATGGCACAAGGTCTCAACACTCGCGACATGGCCCAGGCTCTCTCCATTAGCCTTTCTACCACACGTAACCACATTCAAAACATCCTCCATAAGCTCCACGTCCACAGCCGGCTGGAAGCTGTGGCCTACGCCTTTGAACATGGACTTATTGGCAGAGAATAGGGACAGAGACAAGGGACAACGGGTTTTCCTTTCCCTGATATTAGATTCTCTAATCCTCTCGACTCCTCCCAACCTCCAGGTTTGTGTCAATCAGCACAAAATAATGCAAATGCATCATTAAAGATAGGCAATTTGCATCTTTCTTCCTGATGACATCTCGGGTATATTATTGGAGCATAACACGCAAAACGCGCAAAACGCGCAAAACGCGCACACGCCAACTGCCAACGATG
>CAYTNQ010000352.1:0-2760 GCA_964439175.1 uncultured Anaerolineales bacterium
CCAGTTGCCGGTAGAGGCCCGAGACGGCCATGACGTAGTTCTGCCGGGTGCGCATGGAAAGCTGTCGCTCCGGCCCGTTGGGGCTCCTGCGGTACGTTTGCTGGCCCATCCAGGCCACAAAGTCTCTGGCCAGGGACAGGCTGAGCTGTTCGACGGGACCTTCCAGGTTCACGTCACGCGCGCCCAGGAACTCCTGGAAGCGACGCAGCCCATTGGCGTAGGTCTTGGCCGTGTTCAACGAACGGGCTGCGTGTTGATCCAGGAAGCGTTCGATCTCTTTGGCAATGCTGGACATAATGAGGGCCTCCACATTTATTTTAGCCGATTTGGAACATTTGTGCAAGCACTCGTCCTGTCGCATAAGAACAACGGATTGGCAGGATGTAACGGATTCTCCCATGACTGGCCAAAAATCCGTTACATCCTGCCAATCCGTGTTCTGGCATGCCGGCGAATCGCAATAGAACAGATGGACAAGCACGTAATTCTGGGACTATGTGCGATCCGCCAGCTCTAGGTGACTGGCGCAAAGAACTGGATGAAAGGGAGGCTATGAAGGGGCCACTACCAAAGTAGTAGCCCCTCTTGTTCCCCATTCCATCGTTGGTTTCCGGCTCCTAATCGGAGTGTCTCTTCCTGAAGGTCAATTGCCAGTCATAAGTCCAAGTGCGAATTCCGCGTCTATTCAGGGCTTGACGCAGTTGACCATCAAATGCCTTTGCAATCACCAGCCCTTTCACTTGCTGACCAGGAAACTTCTTCTCCACCGCCTTAACATATCTATCTATCTGCCTCATCACAATCTTGGACGACCTGTCCTTCTTCAATTCCACAACTACGAAGTCCCCCTGCGGATCAACACATAACAGGTCGATTTTCCTGACTCTTCCCATAGCGTCGTGGATGTTATATTGGACACCAGTTGGCTCGTTTATATCGTTGGGCTTGGCTGTGAGGTCCGAGGAATCATCGAATATCTCCCAGTTGGGAAACAGGACATTGAAGTTCTTTACAATGTGTCGTTCCAAATGTTTCTCTGATATGCTACCCAAAATGCCATCAAGGGTGACGGGAGTCCTTCCGCTTAAGTAATCCCACAACACGAATGCGCCCAGTAAGGCAACGGCTCCAACTGCGGCACCAGCAAGCCCTCCAAGAAATGATGCCCAAAACATCTGGCAGTTCTCCTTTCCGTTTCATAGGCGTGTTCGGCTTGGTTTCAGCCGTGTAACTACGTGTTACACGAGGACTCTTCCCACCCTGCTGACCTTGTGACAAAATACCCCACATTACTATAACACAGCTACCCCCCCTATCAATCCCCCTTTTTACCTACTCCGTATGTCCCAAACGTGTTACACTGCTCAAACAGCTCCTGCCGGAGCTGCTCGATCTTCTTGGTCCACCCCTTCGGTTATACCCTTCGAATCACTGAGACACTGATCCCACTGAGGTTCACTGAGCTTGGGCTCCCTTTTTCAGTGCCATCAGCGCTTTCAGTGGGTCAGTGTTTCCAAGAACCGCCACCATCTGCTCAATGTCAAAGAGGAGAGACTAGCGCCGTCTTTTCTGCCGCTCGACCTGAAACTGAATAAAGCGCAGCACCTCGGCCAGCGACTCGTCGTCGAGGGTATCTACGGCCACTTCCAGCGTGTCGCGCAGCTCAGGATGCTGGTCCAGCACACGGGCAAGTGCCGCTTCGACACGCCCCCCATCATCTTCGATATCCGCCCCGTACAGCCTGAGCAAGCGAACCAGGCTCACATGGGTCCAGCGCGCGATTCCCTCCAAGGTGGTCAGGGAGAGCGGGTCGCCTTGCAACCCACGCAGTAAGGTCGCGTGGGACACGCCAGCCTTCTGCGCCGCACTGCGCAGACCACCTGCGCGGTTAACCTTATCCTGTAACCACGTAACGAACTCTTGTCGCTTGGGGTCCATCAACCCCGCCCCTTTCCAGTACTACAACTTTTGTGGCAAATTTATTTTACACCTGGTTGGTAGATTTGTCAAGCATTTGGTTGTAAGACTTGTTGACTAGTTGGATGAAAATACTGACAAAGTCATGCCGGATGGTAGCTTGACATAATGATTAGAAGGGTAGGGGGCCAGGGCTTTCCTAAAGTAGCTGATAACAGGGAGAGCATGTCACCCTGAGTGCCAGCGAAGGGTCCCGTCCACACAAACCCGGAGATTCTTCGCTTGCGCTCAGAATGACATGGCTGACTTTAGGAAAGCCGTGGATAGGGGGCATCTACTTGACGCCCATGAATCCCTCCAGCGGGCCGATGCGGGCGAAGTGAGCCAGGAGCCAGGACGGGATGGCATCGCCGGCCACCGAGCAGGGGATAGTCAGGTACAACAAGTTGGGGAGTCCGCAGTCAGAACCCTCAACTTGTTGAGGTGTGTCGAAAACAGGCTAAGGCAGGGCACTTTTGTACGGCCTCCTCGGCCTTTTCCTGGCGGCTTGTTTTGCGGGTGGCCATTGTTTGTCACCTTTTGTTAGATTCAGATGGTATATTTGCCGACCGTATGGTATATTTACTGATATAGATAGGATTAATATATCTTATTGATACCAATATATCGCGTAAATGTTGCTCCCTGCTTGACAAGAGTTCTCAACCAATTTTCTTCCAGACAAAGCTATTCGTTGTATCCCAAATCCGTAGGACTATCAGTTTGTTCGTTGTAGTGCCCCATGATGCCGAAGATGAGAACTAAAGCTTATTGCTTCCGCCCCTAAAGTAAGGTATAATGCCA
>CAYTNQ010000353.1:0-2715 GCA_964439175.1 uncultured Anaerolineales bacterium
AAACTGAGACATTATCAACAATTTGCCAGGTTTCTGACAATTGAACTCAGCATCTGCTTGTGATATACTGTTTACACTTGTTTTGACCCCTGATTTCCAATTCTCAACCTCAACTCCTCACCGGTAAAGTCAATTTACGTCTCGTGGCCTGCGAGTAGCCGTTGGATATAGACTTGTTCCCAAGTGGGCAATAGTTACTACACGCTTTGACCCAGGTCGGACCAGGCGGAAATTGGATAGTCAATGTGCTGCACAGGAGGAGCGACTGTGGAGCCACGACAGGTCGGGCGCTATCTGATCCAGGAGCGACTGGGGCAGCGAGGGATGGGCGCGGTCTATCGAGCTCGATCCCCGGGTGAACCGGTTGGTGGCGCTCAAGGCGATCCCCATCAGCGACCCGGAGCGCCGGGCTCGCTTCCAGCGTGAAGTATGGGCAGCCGGCCGGCTAATCCACCCCCATATCGTCACCCTCTTCGATGCTGGCGAGGATGGCGATATGGCCTACATCGTGATGGAGTTAGTGGCGGGAGAGACGCTGGCTACCCACCTCCGCCAGGGAGCCGGGACGGGCTGGCGACAAGCGGTTACTCTCTTCTCCCCATCACGCAGGGCGCTTATCCCCAAATCCGGCGTACTCCCAGCGTGAACCTGTCCGAGGCGGAGTTGCGCCTGTTGGCGCGGGCCTTTCCCAATTCCGAGGAGGTCTTCGTAGAACGGGACCTGACGGCCGGGCTGATCGGTGCCCCACTGCCTGAAACGCCTGTTCCTCCCAGGCCAAAATCCGCGCCTGCCCGTCACTGGCCGGTAGTCGCGGGGCTGATGTCCCTTCTGCTGGTAATAGCCATCGCCGCTCTGGGTTGGCTGCTGTTCCTCCGCATGGATCTACCGGTGCGTAACCCGCAGGCGGCCCAAGACATGGAACCGCTGGCCATTATCGCAGGCGTGGCGGGGCGGGCCGAGGTTCGTCGCCAGGCCGATGAGCGGGTGCAGCGCGCGACTTTCGGCCAGGACCTCTTCTGGGAAGATGCAGTGCTAACCTACGAGGGAGCAGCGGCCAATATCCTGTGCGAGAACGGGCTGCTATTTAACTTGGGCGCCAGACAAGTTCTGGTAGTGCGTTGTCAGGAAACCGAGGATACCCAGCTACTGGGACGGTTGGACCCTCAGTTGAGCGCCGGGCTTGTCCAGGCCAGCGGAGAAATAACTATCACCCTCTTGACCCGGCTGGAGCTGGTTGGGGCGGAGGCTCCGGCCGACGAATCTTTCTTCTTCCTTCTGGACGAAGCCGGGCGGAGCGAAATGGCCAGGTCGAGGAATCTATCCGGTCCCCATCTTTGGACCCGGCGACCGAGGACTTCTTGCTGGCGCGGGTCTACCAGGAGAGGGAGCTGTGGGAGGCAGCTATCCGTCAACTGGAGTCCTTAACCGCTGAGGAAAAGGGGGCAGGACTGGCGGTGCTCCTGGGCGACCTCTACCCTAAAGTGGGGCTGTACGCCCGCGCTGAAGACAGTTACCAGATTGCCTTGGCGGAAGCTCAATTGAGGAATGACCCGTCCGCTCAGGCTGCGGCGCTGGTCGGCCTGGCTGGGCAGGGCCGGGCAGCGCCGGAAACCAGGTGGTTGGTCATGGGTGGGTCGCTTTCAGGTCGCGTAATAGGCGGTCGAAGGCTTAGCGGCGGCCGTGCTCCGCGAGGATTCTCTGGGGAGGGGCACGCCTCCCCGTGCGTAGCCTCCCTGAGCCGTAAGTGGAAGGGACAGACCCTTCCCCCCGAGATTCGGTGTGCAGAGCATCAGAAGCCGGAAGGGGGAGAGACGCGGGAGATCACAATCCGAAAACCGAAGTTGCTCCATCGAGAGTTCGGGAAGCTCCCGTAGCGGGAGGCACAGCGCGCGAGGTCTCGATTGTAATGCCACGACCCGCCACGCAGCACCCGGAGTACCTTGTCTCCCGCCCCCAGATACTCCCGCCCGTCAGTTGGATCGTAAGGATACTTGAACTCAGGCTTCGACCCATCTTCACCCCACAAACTGGTTATCCATTCCCACACGTTGCCGGCCATATCCAGCAGGCCATAAGGGCTGGCTCCTTGGGGATAGGTGCCCACCGGTGTGGTATCGCCCGGGCCGCCCTCCTTAGAATTGCATCGCGTTGGGTCCCATTGGTTTCCCCAAGGGTAGATATGCCCATCGGTGCCCCGCGCCCCCTTTTCCCATTCGGCCTCGCTGGGCAGACGATAAGCTTTTCCGGTGACCTCGGCCAGCCAGCGGCAGTAGGCCATAGCGTCATGCCAGTAGATCCAAACTACGGGATGGTCCTCTTTTCCTCTGGGTAGTTTCCCGCCTTCCCAATGGTCCGGCCGCTTATGATCGGTAGCCTCTACGAAGGCCGCGTACTGGGCGTTGGTCACCGGCATCTTGGCCATGTAGTATTCAGGTAAGTACAGGGTGTGCTGGGGCTGCTCCCACTCAAGTGCGTCTTTGTCCTTTTCGGGATCGCTACCCATCAGGAACTCGCCAGCGGGGATGAGGATCAGCTCCGGCTCGAAGGGCTGGCGGCGTTCCAAGACAGTTGGGCTTACCACCTCTGGCGCAGGGACACGTTGGGACACCTGGCGAGGCGCGGCCACCGGCTCGGCCGGCGCAACGCTTAAACCTAGGTCGCGAGCAAGCCGACTGAGTCCAGCGTCGTAATTTCGGCGGAAGGAGATCATCTGGT
>CAYTNQ010000354.1:0-2713 GCA_964439175.1 uncultured Anaerolineales bacterium
AGGCTTAAGTTAGCGCATATGCCCCCAGCCCCTCCCTCCCTTGGCAGGGACAGGCGGCGCGGGGAGGGGGGCAGTTCTCCCCCTTCCCTGCGAGGGAAGGGGGGCCGGGGGGTTAGGTCGTCAGGACAGTTTGCCCCCAAATCCGAACGCACCCCACGCAACCCCCAACGTGACAATTATAGGGGATTGGTGCTATAATAGTGGCGTTATGGTTGCTGTAGTCGCTCGCCAAAAAGCCCAATCCTCCGGCCTGCGGCCTATGGAGCCGGCCCGCGACCTGGCCGGCGTGGCCCGCCTCATCCAGGTGGCCTTTGCCAACGACCTGGATCGCTCCGGGCAGGCCGTGCTGCGCGAGATGCACAATATGAGCCGCCTGGGGCCGCTTTTGTGGTGGCTCGATCGCACCAGCGCCGAGTTCAGCGATTTGCTCTCTGGCTTCGTCTGGGTAGAAGGGGGCCAGATTGTGGGCAACGTCACCGTCAGTCGCGCGGCGCCCGGCTCCTACCGCTGGGTGGTCAGCAACGTGGCGGTGGCCGAGCCCTACCGGGGCCGGGGGATCGCCCAGGCGCTGATGGATGCGGCGCTTGAACTGGTCCGCGAATGGGGAGGCAAGGTCGTCATTCTCCAGGTGCGCGATGACAATGCCCCCGCGCTGCACATCTACCGGACCATGGGGTTCCACGAGGTTTTCGGCACCGCCTACTTGCGCCTCGACCGCATGCCGGCGGTCAAGCCGCTCTCCCTGGACGCGATGCGCCTCCGCCCTCGCCGCTTCACCCTGGTCGATACGCGCATGGACTACGAACTGGCGCAGGCAGCCATCCCGGACAAAGTGCAAGCCGAGCAACCCATTCGCCTGGGGCGCTACCGATTGGGTTTTGAGCATCGCCTGGCCGACTGGACCCGCCGGCTGGTGGGGGGAGGTCCCACCTTGCGCCTGGTGCTCGAAGGCCACAGCCAGTTTGAGGCAACCATTACCGCCGAACCGGGCACCTGGTGGCGAGAGAACCGGCTCTCTCTGACAGTTCACCCCTTGCTAAGGGGGCAGGTGGAGGTGGCATTGGTCAGCCACGCCTTGCATCACCTGGGGCGCTGGCCCCGGCGAGCCACCCTGGTTCGCCATCCCACCTATCACCCGCAGGCGATCGAAGCGTTTGAGTCTTTCGGCTTTCGAGAAGAGCGCACGCTGCTGTGGATGAAGCGCGAATTATAGAACAGCAATCCAATGCTCGAGCTTGCGATCATCATCGTCAATTTCAACACGCGCGATTATCTGCGTAACTGCCTGAACTCGATTTACAACAGCCGAGGCGATTTTGCGTTTGAGGTGTGCGTCGTGGACAACGCCTCGCCTGACGGCAGCGCCGATATGGTGCGGAGCGAGTTCCCGCAAACGCGGCTCATCCAAAGCGCGGTGAACGGCGGGTATGCCTACGCTAACAACCTGGGCTTACGCAGCTACGGCTTTGGGTCGACCGTCACGGAGCCTTCGCAGCCCGCCGGGGACTCGTCTCGATTTCGCCCTTCTGGGAATCTGGCGGACCCTCCGCGCTACGCACTTCTCCTCAACCCCGACACCGTGCTGCCCGCTGAGGGACTGGCGATGATGCTCGAATTTATGGACCAACATCCCGAAGCCGGCGTGGCCGGCCCCAAACTGGTGCTCGAAGATGGGAGCCTGGACCTGGCCTGCCGGCGCAGCTTTCCCACCCCCCAGGTCGCCTGCTACCGTATGCTGGGGCTGTCGAAGCTATTTCCCCGGCATCCGCGTTTTGGCCGGTACAACCTGACCTATCTGAATCCCGACCAGGTGGCTAAGGTGGACTCGGTGGTGGGGGCTTTTATGCTGCTCAGGGGCGAAGCCATCCAGCAGGCCGGGCTGTTGGACGAAGATTTCTTCATGTATGGCGAAGACCTGGATTGGGCCTATCGCATCACCCAGGCCGGCTGGAAGGTGTATTACAACCCGGCGGTCACCGTGCTGCACGTGAAACGCGCCGCCAGCCGCCACAGCCGCAAAGCGCAGCACGAATTCTATCGGGCGATGCGCATCTTTTATGATAAGCACTATGCCCATTCCACGCCGCTCTGGCTTCACTGGCTGGTGTTGACGGGCATCAGCCTGCGTGCGGGATGGCTGAAAGTCCAGCAATTACTGATGAGCAATGGCAGCGAACAAGGGACAGATGTGATGAGGAATGAGGAATGAAACAACGTGCTTCCTGGCTGTTCACCGCCTCGCTGGTGGCGATGGATGCGCTGATGGCCGGTCTGGCGTTCGCTGGTGGCTACGTGCTTCGTCTCCAATCCGAATACGAAAACATTGCCCCTTTCAGTGATTACTGGGGCATGTTGCTCATCCACGTCGTCACCATCATCCTGGTTTTCTTTCTCTTCTACCGCCTCTACCACCGGCAGCGCGCCACGTCACACATTGACGAGTTTTACACTATCTTCGGCGCTGCCTCGGTCGGCACCATCGTCGCCATCGCCTTTATCTCCCTCATCTTCAAAAACGGGTTGGATTACCCGCGGCTGATGATGGTCTACACCTGGGTGCTGACGATTCTGCTGGTGTCGTGGGGGCGGATACTCCACGCCCGCTTTCAGTGGGGCTTACAGGCCAGGGGATATAATGAGGCGAGACTGCTTATCATTGGCGCTGGCGAGGTGGGGCGCATGATCTTGCAGAAGATACGCCAGTCGCCGGGCC
>CAYTNQ010000355.1:0-2711 GCA_964439175.1 uncultured Anaerolineales bacterium
GAGCACCGGTGATGGTGCGCAGTTGCCAGTTGCTGGTACGCAGACCGAAAAGCTGAGTGATGCCGTCAATCGCCATAGGAGTGATGAAAGCGACGTATCCCTGCCAGGGCAATGGCCTGATTCGATGGCGAACTAAGGCGAAGATAAGAATTGCTACAAAGATAGTCGTGTAAATCGCTGTATCGCGATGGCAATAAGCTACTTGTTGTCCAAAGATGAAATAGGAGCGCGACGGTAACTGATGACAGGCAAACCGGTAGGCTGAGTAGATGAGATTGGCCGGTCCACTGTAACCACTGGCCATCAAGATCGGGGCGAGGAAGGGCAGGCCGGCATAGAGTCCCATGAAGAACCCTATAGCCAGGGTCCAATGCCTGGCCAGGTGATAGATCTGTTTGTCCACAAAAACGACCATGTCGCGAGTTCGACCACTGACGGCGGGCCTATCTGCGACCGGTCCCTGGGGCAGTTCGAGCGTGCCGTTCAGCGCCTGGAGCAGGTCTTCTGGCATGAATGGCCAGTAGAGACGCGTGCCGTCTCCAACGTCCACCACCGGAACGTGCTCGCCAAATAGTTTGCGCAAAACGGGATCCTGGTCTACGTTCACTTCCTGCACCTGGAACGGCACACGAGTCGCGACCGCATCGAGGATCATCCTGGCATCGTCGCACAGGTGGCAATCTTCTTTGCTATATAACCGTACCGTTCTCACTATCTATCCCTTACCGACCTAATCACCTGAGACCCAATCATCAATTGCCACTCAATTTGCCGGGGCCGGCTGCTCCTGGCCGCCCACCACTGTCCCGGTCAGATAACCCAGGTAGATCGGCACCAGGGGCAACACGCAGGGAGAAAGGAACGAAAGCAAGCCGGCCAGAAAAGCCAGAGGAAACGTGATGGTTGCACCAATGGCGAATCCACTCTCCACGTTGGTCAACCATTCGGGAGTAGCGCTGAAAAGAATATTCAAGCGGGAAAACACACCACTGACCAGGAAGACTCCAACTACGACCAGCAACACGCCACTAACTAACTCGATGGCATGCAAGTAACGGTTGATGCGCTTTAAAAAGCCAACCGCCGTACTGAGCAAAGCTGCCGTCAGCAAAAAGGGCACAGCCAGGCCCATAGAATAAACAAACAGCAGAGGAACAGCCCGTCCCGGCTCTGTGTAAGCCAGTGACAGAACCAGCCCCAGCAGAGGCCCCACACAGGGCGTCCACCCGGCAGCAAAGGTGATCCCGACCACGGCTGACCGGGCGTAGCTGGGAGAATGATCCTGCCCCGCCTGCAAGCGATGCTCGGGCAAAATAATCGAATCGAGTGTGTAATCAACTTTTGCTACAGCATCTTTGAGCGGCTTCACCCCCGCGCCGCCGAAGCTGACCAGACGGACCAGCGCCTTGAAAAAGCCAGCCATATGCAACCCCAGCACAATAATCAATGCCCCGCCAATACGCGCTATCCAGTCGGCGTAATCGCGGAAAAAGGTGCCTAACACTGTCGTCGGGATGCCGAACAGTAGAACAAAAACGAGGGTAAACCCTGCTACAAAGAGCAAGGCATGGCTAAAAACGTAAGCTCTCACTTGTCTTCCTTCTCCTGACTCTCCAATAATTGTTCCATCAATTCCAAATCGCCCCGCAAGTTGCGCTGGCGACTGAAAATGCTGAAGACGAAGACAAAAGTCACAATCCAAAATACAGCGTAAGCTGCTATCATGAATGTCATAATTACATCCCCCTATCGGAAGATAACCTGCTGCTTGAGGTGCTCTACCCGCCTCGCCAGCCACTCAGTACGGACCCGCAGCGCCATCAAGGCGAAGTAGAGGACGCTAAAAGTGAATAGGCAGAAGAAGAACACCATGCGAATGGTAGCGCCAAGAGCAAAGCCCCCCTGCGCGTCGGCTGAACCGGAGCCAATGACAACCGGATGAATCGTCCGCCACCAGCGGATGGCCATAAAGTTGATAGGCACCGACAGAAAAGCGACAATGGCAAACACAGCGGCAAAACGGGCACGTCGCTCCGGGTTGTCAATTGCGCCACGCAACATCAGGTAGCCAACGTACATCAGCCAGCCCACAGCGGCCGTGGTCAGACGCGGGTCCCAGGTCCACCAGGTGTTCCAGGTCGGCTTAGCCCAGATCGATCCGGTGACCAGGCCCATCGTGGTGAAGGTAATCCCGATTTCCACCGAGGATAGACCGATCACGTCCCAACGCTCATGGCCATTGATCAGATATAACACCCCCGCCCCAGCCGCTATGACGAAAGCCAAAAAGCCCACCCACCAGGTAGGCACGTGGAAGTAGAAAATGCGCTGAGAAAAACGTTCCACCGGCGTCTCCAGATTGACGGGGTCGGGCGCCACGCCGAAGACCAACACAATGGCCGCAACCATCAACAGGCCGGTGAGGATAAGCAAAACGGCTGTCCAACGATCGCTTTGAACCATGTTCTCTCATTCCTCCAGCACGTAATCAAATAAAATAAACGATAAAGCCATAAAAATCAAGTCAAAAGCGACGAGCAGGCTGAACCAGTTCTGCACATCGGCGAAAGGCAACCGGTCGAGAATGGCGGCGGTCAGCTTGACCGCAGAGAGCAGCACCGGGATGACAACGGGGAAGAGCAAAACCGGCAGCAACACCTCCCGCGCCCGGGTGTGGATTGCCATAGCCGAGAAGAGAGTGCCCACGCCGG
>CAYTNQ010000356.1:0-2696 GCA_964439175.1 uncultured Anaerolineales bacterium
TTCGGCATGATCTATCCTCCTTGCTTTTTGATACGGCGCATAACAAGTGATGCTACGGAAACCCGTAGTTCCGAAGCGAACCAACTTCGCTAAACCGTACCAGATTCGCGACATTGAAGCGCTAGGCAGGCCCCACTGTCCAATTTTGCGCGAACGCCGGTTCGCTAACGTCAACGTCCGGCCAATCGTCTACAGCTATGGCCTCCAAGTGAGACATCGCTGTTCTAAACTGCTCATAAAGGGTTTCGTCGTAGATGCGGGCATAGACCTGTGTGATGTTGAGATACTGATGTCCCAGCAGTTTGCGCAGCGAGTGGATCGGCATGCCCTGGTTGATCAACCGGGTCGCAAGAGTATGACGCAGCCTATGAGCAGTAGCCTGAACGCCACCTTGCACGGCGTAGCGTGCCAACCGCCGCTGAATGGTGCGGTCGGTGGGCGAGCACCCGTGTAACAGACAGTCGGGCGACGTCATCGCCTGGCACATCCCGCGGCAGGTGCGATCCGGTCTTGAGCCGGTGCCGCCGTATGGAGGATTGGATTGGGCCAGTCACACTCCGGTTTTTCACTGGCCAGGTATTCGAAGAAGCTATGCAGACTGGCAAGCCGACGGTTGATGGTCGCCGTGCTAAGTCCCGCGGAGATCTGCTGGTCGACAAAGGTGTCTATATCCTCTGCTGTTACACGTTCGGGCGCTTTGTTATCGACGGCGTCGATGAAGATAATCGGGTCGCTGATGTAGTGCTTCAGGGTGCTGCTTTGACCAAAGCGACGTTTGAGATACTGCTCGAAGCGAACGCGCGCTTGGTCCATGTTGGCCTCCTCTGAGTAAGGCTGTCCGGAGAGCAGGAACAAGCGCATCACGCCAATCCTTGTCGAGTTCATAAGGGTCGATCTCCCTATACATATTATACCACAGAAATCGGCCTTTCTACGCTCGGACTTCCCACGTTCCTATATCAAAGTACGCCATTGGCGTAATGCCGCATACATATTGAGCAGGGCGAGTCCGGCAAGCGCATTGTCCTGGAGCAACCTGCACCAGTCGAACGCGCTGCCGGGATGCGTCGCGGGCACGTCAAGGATATCGAAACCTCTGAAGCCTATAAGCTCTCCCCCAAAGTTCCTTCTGAAGAAAACCACTGCGATGAGGGCAGCCACTCCACCGATTATGTAGAAACCTTTCCAGCGTGGACCTGCGAGTCTGGAATCAACAGCCCGATCGGCTGATTGGGATATCTGGCTCCCCTCCTCTTACGAGCTGCCCCACCCTAACTGGAAAAGCCTGCGGGCAATCAGGATGTACCATATCACGTAGCCCACGACGGACAGCATCGAGATGTAGACGCCTACCTCGGGTACATAGAGGCCAAAGACGACAATGTTGGTCACGATGCCTACATAGGCGGCTGCCTTGCTGAACGTATGGCTGCGCAGCATGAGAAACGAGCTGATCAGAAGGGAAGCAGACCCGAGGATGTAATGCGCGTGGTAAGCCATGCCGTGGAAGTGAGTCAGCATTGACTCTCCTGCTGCCAGGTACGCGGCTCTCTCGGCGTCTGTGATCGCGGCAGCGTACTGGTCACTGAGGACAAACATCTCGGGGATGGGTCTTGATGGGACAAGGCATATCAGCCCTAGTAATCCCAGGGTCAAGGCGATCAGCGCCCAGCCTTCATCGACCTCCTTAAGCGTGACATAGAGGACGAGAAAAAACGGGATGGCAAAAACGTTGCTGAGCAGATACATAAAGTCCAGGCCCATCAACCCGGCGAGCCAATCCTCCTGAATTACAGCCAAGATGTTGTCGGGCCACAGTGGCCAGACAAAAAAGGCGACGATGGAGAGGGGGATGACCACGATTGAGATCACGACAGCCACCGCGCCTATCTTGTAGAGCGATCTCCAGCGGCCATCCTGCGGTTGGGCATGGGCAGCATAGTCGGGTGTTGATTGAGTCACTTGCTCCTCCCTGTTGCATCTTTTGCGAGCGCTACGAAACCGCCGTCGAGCAAAATTTTGCTCCCAACCAACCCTTTCGCCCAGCCTGTAGCGCGCTCAATTTCGCCGTCTTTCAGCGGACCCCCGCCGTCCGTGACGTAAAAGCCTCCGGTATTGCTTTCCTACACCTGCACTCCGGTTACGAGATAGTTGGGAACGACCATCACCGAGGGCCAGCAACCATGCCATACCTCCCTCATCTGATAGGCAGGGCCAATGGCCTGGATCAGGATGCCGCCTGGGGCTACGTTTCACCTAGCTGCGTAATCCAAGCCCAGACCTGATCATGCGCTGCGTCCGTGGAAAACGAGAAGAGGCCAGATACAAGTGTTTCATTGATCTCATCCGTGATTATGCCTTGCCCATAATGAACCCACCGACTTGCTTCAGCATTCTCGTCGGGATCAGGGGCAAGAGTGGTGCCATCAACCTACAGGACCTTCGTCAAACTGGGACGTGAACTAAGCGTTTCGCGCAGCTTTTGATCGCACCCCAGATTTCCTCACAATTTTCCTCTTATTCTCCTCAGACTATATTTCCTGCAAAAACTCTTAACTCGGTGCAGGAGGTAAAGCTATGACGCCCTTGAGACAACGCATGATCGAGGATATGCAACTGCGCGGCCTGTCCGGGCGAACTCAAGAGGCCTATGTGGCCGCCGTTCGTCAACTGGCCGAGCACTATGGCAAGTCGCC
>CAYTNQ010000357.1:0-2692 GCA_964439175.1 uncultured Anaerolineales bacterium
CGCGGAGAGGGGAAGGGGGCCGGGGGGATGAGGTGAGGTCCCCTTTACACGCTTAAGTTAGCGCATATGGGGGCTGGGGGTGGGGTCCGCCCCTAAAAGCGAACGCACCCGTCCCTCCAGCCGAGATGCAAAAACAGGCAAAATCTGGTACAATGACGGGCATCGAGGAGGTGGTCACGGCCGAGGCGGAATACCTGATGAGCCATAGCCAAGGACTGAGCTATGAGCGCTTTTATAAATCCTAAGTTTGGGGGGAGGAACTACGTATGAAACCTATCCGCCACAAGGTAGTCACGTGCTTTGCGCTGCTTGCGACAATCAGCTTGCTCGCTGCCCAATGTGGAGGAGCGAGCAAGCCACCGCCGGCCTCAACACCGGCCGCAGCAGCCCCGGCAACGTCGGCTCCGACAGCGGTGGAAGCGACCGGCGCAGCGCCGGCTCCAACGCCAACAGAGGCCGCCCAGGCAACGCCGGCCCTGACGCCGGCCGAAGCGGTCCAAGAGGAGAAAGAAAGTTTCGACACGATATTCCCTTTGCCGGACGATGTGCAGAACTTCACCGGTGACGGGGGGGAGAGCCCGGTCAATTTCCAAACCAGCCTCAGCCTGGACGAGGTCGTTGAGTTTTATCGGCAGGCATTCACCGAGCAAGGTCTGACCGAGCGCACCATCCTGACGGAGATCAGCGATAGCGGCTTCAGTATGGTCTTCGACGGCTGGCCCAACGGAAAAGCAGTCGTCATCCAAGGCGTGGACTTCGGCACAAGTATGAACGTCAACATCCGTTTTGAGGATGTCTAAGTACTTGTCCACTAATAACTTTGCATTTTAAATGGCAAATCAGGCGTAAATTGATGGCAAAAGCGCCAAGTTATTTCTGGACAAGTGCTGACCCTCTCAACGGATGCAGTAATTAACAGTAACGCCCCCGATGCCGCTCTTGGCCGGGTTGCCGGCTGTGTCCTGGGCCTGAACAAACCACTCCAGGGTTCCCCCCTGGCTGGGGGCGTCCAGGGTGGCCTGGTAGGTGTTGGTAGCGGTCAGAGACATGGGGGCTGTCTGCCAATCGATCTTCCCCAGCCGGTACCACAACGTCACCGCCGCCACGCCCCGGTCGTCGGTTACCAAAGCGGTAAAGGTGGCCTGGGTGGGACCGCAGCCGCTGCTGTCCCAAATCACGCTGGGATTGGCAGTGGCTCTGTTGATAGAGGGCGGCTGCGTATCGGCCGGCTGGGTGACAGTCACGCTGAGGGTACGGGTCTCCTCGCCCCCGGCCAGCAGCACCACACGCATGGTATAGGTAGTGCTCTCGCCAGGACAAATGTCCTGGCTGCCATGCCCGGGTACCCCGATGCCTTCGATGTACACTTCGCGCACGTTGTCCACGTCCCACCGCAAGACGGTGCATTGGCCGGCGACCAGGTTCTCATTGTCCACGCGGAAGCTGATCTGCGGCGGCGGTGGCGGCGATGGAGTCAAGGTAGCTGTGGGTGTCGGCGTATCGGTGCCGGTCGGCGTCGCCGTTGGCGTGGAGGTGGAGGTAGGCGTGGGGGTCTCCGTTGGCGGCGCGGTGCCGGTGGGGGTTGCCGACGGCGTCGGGGTTGGGGTTGGGGTGAGCGTGTCGGTGCTGGCCGGCGCTGGAACGCCGGGCGTGGCCGTTGGGGTTGCGGTTGGTGTGTCGGCGGGAGGTGGTTCCGTCCCGGTGGGCGAGGGCATCGCCCCGCCGATCCGGATACGAGCCGAAGCCGGTGGGCTGCTGGCGCCGGCCGCGTTCACCGCCCGCACCTCCAGCAGATATTCCCCGTTAGCCGGCGGCGTCCAGGTTTGCTCCAGGTTGAGCAGGGGACGCGCCGGGTCGGGGTTGCCCACGTGCTGGGTCAAGGCGCCATTGACCCACAATTGCACTTCGAGGATTTGCCCGCCGGGTTCGGGCCGGGCGTGAACCTGCACCGTCAGCGGCGCCAGGGGGTACTGGCTGCCGTTCAGGGGGCGGTCCAGCCACACCGCCGGGCCGGCCTGCGCCATCTCCTGCGGCCCGCAGGCTGTCATCAGAGTCAGGATTAGCAGCGCTAACAGCAGGATTTGCGGTCTCATAAGTTTCCTCTCTGTTGCATCGGATCCTACACAATTATCACGCAATACGCAGTACGCACTTACTCCAAATAAAACGTCGTTTCCAGCTCGTTGTCCCCTGGATCGGGGTCGGCAAACGTGACCGGCTCTACGCTCACGTGGACGGTAGTCGTCCATCCCTCCGCCACACTGAAGGGCAGGGACAGGTTAGTAGCGGTGTTCACCGGCAGCGTCAGCGGCAGTTCCTCTGCGGGGAAGGTGGCAGATTCGGTGAAGCTGCTCCCCCCCTCGGTGCGGGTGCGCTCGTAGCTGGCGACCAGGCGCAGCGTCTGATCCAGCAAGAAGTCCGGCCCGTGGCTGTAAACCGACAGGCTAAGCTCCCCATCGCCGGCGCGATGCAGCGCCAGCGGCTGCACGTTCCCCTGGGAGGCGACGGCCGGCGGCGGCAGCATCACCCCCCCTACATGCGCGCTGACGGTGCAGCGGCCGTGCGGCAAAGACCAGTCAGTGCCTTCAACAACCACCCCTTCGTCGGTCGCCGCCCATTCGGACGCAGAGCGAGCCGGCAGGGTAAGCAGGCCCACGCACCAGGTATCGTCAGGAGAGATGATATCGTGGTC
>CAYTNQ010000358.1:0-2583 GCA_964439175.1 uncultured Anaerolineales bacterium
GAAGGGCGCAATGCGCAGGTCATCTGGTCCACCAAGAAATTCAGGGCGGGCGTGTATCAGCGCGTGGCCGGCGCCAGGGTGGGCCAGGATTATGGGGTGGAAATCGGCATGCTCAGCTTCTATCGCGGCCCGGGTGGCATCCGGGGACCTGAGCGCATCGTCAAGCGTCTTGGCATTGACCCCACCGGCGGCACCGACGCCACCGCCTCCCACGTCGTCTGGGGTGACCCAGATGGGCGTGACAACGAGTGGGCCTTTCCCCACGCGGCCGCCCGTGCGCAAAGTACCACCATCACCGTCTTCGCCCTTTTTGACAGCCTGGACAACACCGACGGGATTGACATCAATTCTACCTACCTGGACGGCGGAGCCATGGACCGGGCACCCGCGGCCAGCATCAGCGTGCCGACCAGCGCTGCCCCGGGTTTCAATGTGAGCTGGCAAGGTACGGCTCAGGGGGAACTGTTCGACTGGCGCCTGGATGGCTTCGACGTACAGGTTCGCCAGGACGATGGCAATTGGCAGCCCTGGCTGACGCGGACCTCAGCCACCAGTGCCCCCTTTACTCAGGCGCAAAGTGGCCATCGTTACACTTTCCGTGTTCGCGCCTGGCAAAAGGGCGGCGACAGCGGCGTCCGGATTTTGCATAGCGTCTGGGAGGCCAGTGAGCCAGTTCTTATTAGTTAAGGATCCATTCCAGCTATTGACAAGTTTTCCCTAATGAGTTATAATTTTAACACGGGTTAGTAACACGAGTTACCTAATCAAGGAGTCAAGTCGTGATCAAACGGCACGTCACCAGCCGCGACGTTGCGGAGCGGGCCGGGGTCTCTCGCACGACCGTCTCCTTCGTCTTAAATGACGTTCCGGGCGCCAATATCAGCGAGGAAACCCGCAGGCGGGTGTTGCATGCCGCTGAGGAATTGGGCTATGTCCCTGATGCGGCTGCTCGTTCTCTTGCCAGCCGTCGCGCTCACACCCTCGGGTTGGTGCTCGTCCGCGATCCATCTCAGACTGCAGCCGACCCATTTCTCCCTCAGGTGATCCACGGTCTCACCGAGTCCACTCGACGAGCTGGCTTTCACCTGCTCCTTGAACCCGTCGAGGATATCAGTTCCCCCGATACCTACATCCACCTGGTCCGCTCCAAGCAAATAGATGGCATCATCCTTTCTGGACCACGATCCGACGACCAACAATTGAGGGCGCTGGTGGATGAAGGTTTCCCGGTGGTCTTGCTGGGGCAGTTGCCGGACCATTCCGCTTGTTCCGTCGACGTGGACAATCGCGGGGCTGCCCGTCGGGCCGTGGAGCATCTTATTCACCTGGGGCATCGACGCATTGGCTGTATCACCAACGCCCCTCGAGAATACACGGGCGGTGCCGAGAGATTGGCGGGTTACCGTGACGCTTTACAAGCTGCTGATCTTCCTTGTGAGGAGTCGTTGGTGTGTTTTGGCAATTTTGTGGCTGAGAGTGGGTATCAGGCAGCTCAGTTCTTGCTCCAGGAGGTGCCCGCGCCTACCGCGCTTTTCGTCGCCAGCGATGTGGTGGCTTTCGGCGCAATGGCAGCCATCCGAGAACACGGCCTGACCATCCCCCACGACATCGCCTTGGTTGGCTTCGACGATGTGCCATTGGCCCGCTATGTCGATCCACCTCTTACCACCGTTCATCTGCCAGCCACCGCGTTGGGCCGCAAAGCGGGGCAAATGATTGTGACCCTCATTCAAGATGATGAGGTAGACATCAGAAACATAATACTCGAAACTGAGTTGGTTGTACGGGCGTCATGTGGCGCCGTGGACGACTCAACAGACTGATAGATACTTAGTCTCTCTCCTACCTGGTTTACCCGAGTCTATGTAGCTGGTTCATCCTTCTTCCGCGTCTATACACCTTAGAAGTATCTCTATCATAGATAACAGCGACAAGTTTATCCAAGCGATGAAATAGAAGAAGGAGGTGATGTCTATTTCTGATTAATGAGAGGTGACGATACCCCGGTGGATTCAGTTCATATTGAAGTGTGAAGCGTTTGTAAAAGGAGGAAAGAACCATGTCTAAGTACAATCTCTGGATTTTGCTGGTTGTCCTGGCGGCGATCGCTGTCGTTGGGGCTCAGTGCCAGGCTGCCACTCAGGCTCCCCCCGCAACCGAGGTGCCGCCTACCGAGACAGCTGTGGCCACTGAAGCACCCACGCCTACTGAAGAGGCCATGGCTACTGAGGAGGCCCAACCTACCGAGGAGGCGATGGCGCCTACGTACGACTGCATGGGTGCCGAGGGTGGCAGTGTATCGATGATTGGGGTGTGGAGCGGTGACGAGGAAGGGACCTTCAAGAGTATCCTGGACCCGTTCCTGAGTGAGTGCAACATCAGTCTGAGCTACGAAGGGACGCGGGATCAGGCGGTGCTGGCCACCCGAGTTGAGGGAGGCGAAGCGCCGGACATCGCCGGGCTGCCCAATCCTGGCATTATGAGCCAGTATGCGGACAATATGGTGCCGCTGGGTGACGTGGTGGATTTGTCGCAATACTCGCCGGCGTGGCAGTCGTTGGGCTCAGTCGGTGGCACGGTGTA
>CAYTNQ010000359.1:0-2484 GCA_964439175.1 uncultured Anaerolineales bacterium
TCGCCCAGCTCACTGCGTGCGACGCCCCGGTTGGTGTAAGCCGCCGCGTCGCCGGGATCCAGTTCGATGGCTTTGTCGAAGTCAACGATGGCCCTTATCAGGTCACCCTGCACCCAGCGTGCGACGCCCCGGTTGGTGTAAGCCGCCGCGTCGTCGGGATCCAGTTTTATGGCTTTGTCGAAGTCGGCGATGGCCTCCACCATGTCGCCCGGTATTACCTGCGGTTTACCGATTGTAGACTGCACAGCTTGCCTGATTGGTTCAGGCCTGGCCATTGCCTTGCGGTGGCTGATTTCAAAGTCCAGAGATCGCGTCAGGTATTCAAAGCCGTCCGGTTCGAATAGGTTCACCCAATGTAACTCTGACAGTGAGTCGGGAACCTCGCACGGTTCCAAACGGGCCGGGATCAAATAAATGGCTTTCTCGGGCATCTGCTCCCACACATCCAAGGCTCGTTTAATCTCTTGCTGCACGACCCCGCGCTTGCTAATCGAATTCTGGGACAAGCAAACTACTACCAGGTTATTCGTATCGCTGATGATCTTCTTGATTTCAGGCCACCACTTCTGGCCGGGCAGCAAGTCATACTTATCAAGCCATGGGCTATAGCCGGCCGCTTTCAATTGGTGATACAACTCTACTACCCGCGCTTTATCTTCCTTGACGTGGCATAGGAAGATGCGCGGCTTACCCTCGTCTGCCATGATCACAAATCCTCTGCACTATGCCCCTCCTCCCCTCACCCCGCCCCAGCCGGGCCTTGCTCCCAGCGATCGCGGCCTGGGGTGGGGTAGGGGGTCGGCTGATGAGCTGCCACGCAGCCCCCGCCTGGCCAATTCAGGGTAAAACCTCAACCACATCCCCTTCCCCAACGTGATTGGCAGGGTCGGGGGCCATTCCCGTCTCCACGGAGACAAGCTGATAAGAACCGGGAGTTGTGGTTGGTGGGACGTGGCATGTCGCCTCGGAGACTGAGCCAAAAGGATCCGTCATCAGGTCCGAGCAGATAGCCGCGTAGCCCAGTGATGCGCTGTACAAATAGACATCGTAGACCTGGGCTGGCTCATGGGATTCGAGCATGACCCGCAGGTCAGCTCCGGCGTGTACCGGCGCCCCATCGAGCGAGATGACCAGGGGGAGAAGGCGAACAGGTGGCTCGGTGGCGGCAGGTGAATTGCGCATCACAACACTACACCGAATTGGGAATACAACGAATGGCTTTCTGTTAGAGAGAATTCGTTTGTTTCCCAATTCGGTGTAGTGTTGTAGGCGCAAAACAGGAGGCTACCCATCCCGGCCCGCCAAAGCCCAGAAAGTTCATGCGCCCTTCACCAACCCCAACCGGATAGCGACTTCCCTTAATTTTTCATTATCCGGCTCAAGAGTCCGTGCCTTGTTCCATGCCTTTTTCATCGCTCGTTTCTCACCCAACCGGGTGTGACAAATGGCTTGGGCCACATAAATCTCGGCCCATTCGTCCGGCTCCAGGTTACCCTCTTGCAGCGTGCTTTGTAATCCGACAAGAAGCCGCAAGGCCTGGCGATAATCGCCTTGCCTGGCGGCCCCCAAGGCTGCATCGAGCTGGTACCTGGCTGCTTTGACTCGCTCCTGGACAGCTTTATCCTCCCAGCCAACTTCCCGGTACAAATCGCTCTTGGCCTGGGAAACCAGGGACAGAATTTCGTCAAAGGTGCCGTCGTCCATCTTAATCCACCTCGGTGTTGAGTCTACCCATATGTTGATATGAATCTAGCCTGATTAATCAAGTTTGCTACCGGACACTTTTCAGCGCTGGTAGCTGGGGCTCCCTTTTTCAGTGCCATCAGCGCCGTCAGTGGATCAGTGTTTCCAATCTCCCACACCCGGCAATTCCGGCGCCGCAACCCGATGTTCGACTCACGGACGGAAAAGAACACGGACAAGGCACAATAAAGGAATTTAAGTCCGTGTTTCTTTCCGTCCGTGAGTCATAATCTCGCGCATATCAATCCGCCAATCGCTTGAAGTAAAAGTACACAAAGGGCGAATCGGTAAAGATGCCCGCCAGTTCCCACCCGTCGGCGCCCAGCGCGTTTAGTTCGTCTTCGCTTGGGGCTTTCTCTTTGGCCAGGTTGCGTACCAATTGCTTGTACTCCCAGACGGGATTTTCTTCCACGTAGACGATGGGTGACGGGACCGGTCCACTCGGAGCCTGATCCGAGAAATTCAAGTTGTGATTCATCTGACCCCCCCATGGTAATTATTGATCTTCGGGTCCATGAATAGAGATTTGCATTTTTCTCAGTATACCATACTTGATGCCCCGTTTCAATCAGTTTTATGTAGAAGGGTGTGTTCGGATTTCGGGGCGAACTGTCCTGACGACCTAACCCCCTGGCCCCCTTCCTCCCTTGGCAGGGACAGGCTCGCAGGGAAGGGGGAGAACTGCTCCCCTCCCCGCGCCGGGGAGGGGCTGGGGGGTGGGGTCCGTCCCTAAAAGCGAAC
>CAYTNQ010000360.1:0-2444 GCA_964439175.1 uncultured Anaerolineales bacterium
GCCCAACCCTTTCTGGGGCATCCATGCCGCCGTGACTCGCCAGCGCCGGGATGGGTCGCCTGTGGGGGGCTGGTACCCGGCCCAGCGTCTGACTGTCGCCGAAGCAGTGCGGGGCTATACGCTGGGGCCGGCGCACGCCAGCGGCCAGGTCGCCCAACAGGGGAGCCTGGCCCCTGGCAAACTGGCTGACCTGATTGTACTGGATCGAGACATCTTCACGATTCCTCCCGAGGATATTCCCGACACCCAGGTCTGTCTGACCGTGTTTGATGGCCAAATTGTCTACCACTCAGAGCGTGTCTGAAAAGTAGGGTGGGGCAGCCTTTTCCCCACCCACGGTCCCCTGCACAGGGGAGAGGGGACCTATAGGCCAGGCTGCCCCACCCTACTTTTCAGACAGCTAGGCGATGACGACAGCGGCGGTTTCTTGCGCAGCGTCGTGGATACGCTTCATATGGTTGGGGATAAGATCTTGCGGTAAACGGTCAGGGTCGAACCAGCCAAATTCGGTGACCTCGGCATTGAGCGTCAGGTTGCCACCAGTGGCATGGGCGCGGAAGAGTGCGACTAAAATGGCACGCGCGGGCGAATTCTCGCCGAAGGTACCCGGCGGATAGTAGCTGGAATACAGCCCCACCAGTCGCTCAAGTTGTAGCACCAACCCGGTCTCTTCCTGTGCTTCACGCATGGCCGTCTGATCGAGTGTTTCTCCCAGGTCCATATGTCCACCTGGCAGGCACCACTGGTCGTTGTCCTGGCGGCGTGTCAGCAGCACCTGCCCGGTATCGTTGAAAATGGCCACGTTCGCTCCCACGTGAGGCGTGATCAGCTTGGTCCATCCGATGGCGTTGATCCAAATGAGGTTTGGGCGGCGGCTGTCGGGCTCCGGGTTGCAATAGATAACGTGAAACCCGGCCCGCTCTAGCGCCAGCTCCACTTCAGCCGGGTGGTAATAGGCGAAAAAGCGGTTTTGCCCCTTGCCGTCTTCACGCCAGCTTTCCCCCTCTCCTTGTTTCAGAATCAGGCCAACGTGTCCGTGGCCCAACGTGCGGTGAATCTCGGCCAGCGCAGCGGGTAGTTCGATCTTGGGCAAATGCAGCAATGAGGCGCAGGCCCAGACGCCATCCAGCGTGCCATTGGCGAAGGGCAGGGCGCGCGCATCGGCCTGAACCAGGAGTTTGACTCCCCGATCCATCGCCTGATGCAGCATCCCTGCCGACCGGTCCACCCCCACCGCCCAAAAACCCCGGTTCGCCAGGGTCAACAAGTCACGGCCGGGTCCACATCCCACGTCTATGACGCGTGCTCCCGGTTGGAACTGGGCGCAAAACCGCTCAAGCTGCACGGAGAGGTCAGTCCCGCAGAATTTGGCAGCGAAGTAAGGGGCGATCTCGTCGTAGGCTTGCACGGTTTGCTTCGTTGTGTCAGGTTGCATTGACTGATCCTTTAACCCTCTTATTCATTGTCAGCCAGGAGTAGATATGCTATACTAACATAACTATGCGGAGCCGTCGTAAGCAGCCTGTCACCAGCAATTATATGCGGAGGTATACAAGTGAGCAACCTTGAACAACGTGTCCGACGTGCCACGTTTCACCACAAGGTTTTTGTGATTGACGACAAGACGGCCGTCACCGGGTCCTTCAACTTTTCGGAGAATGCGGATCAAAGCAACGACGAAAATGTGATCGTTGTCACCCATAGTGGGATTGCAGCGCAGTATCTGCATGAATTTGAACGTCGCTGGGCTGAGGCCCATAAGCCAGACCTGACTGATATGGATTGTAAATGACATGGGGCAAACCATTTGTGTCTTTTGTTCGTCGAGTGATGCCGTGGACTCTATCTTTTTTGAAACAGCCATGGAACTGGGAGCTTTGATCTCTCAACGAAACTATGATCTGGTCTATGGCGGTGCTCAGATAGGATTGATGGGTGCCCTGGCCAGGGCCGCGCATCAGAACGGCGGCAAGGTGGTCGGCGTCATCCCGGAATCGCTCCGCCAGGTCCAAGGGATCGCCTATGAAGCCGCCGACGAACTGCTGGTGACCCGGGACTTGCGGGAACGAAAAGCGGTGATGGAAGCCCGGGCTGACGCGTTTGTAGGCCTCCCTGGCGGCTTCGGTACCCTGGAAGAGATCCTGGAGATACTCACCCTCAAGCAGCTTGGGCTTCACACCAAGCCGATCGTTCTGGTTAACACCAACAGATTCTACGACCCTTTGATCCAGCTCTTCGAGCACATTTACCAGGAGCATTTCGCTAAGCCCGATTATCGGCAGCTATACCACGTCGCTCCAGATGTTGCCAATGTTTTCTCGTATCTGGAGACCTATCGGCCGCTTCAACTCCAGAGTAAATGGTTCTGATCGAGGTTGTCTGAGGACGATTATGCCGATTCGGGCGGTGATCTTTGACTTCGGAGACGTGCTTCTCCGCACAGA
>CAYTNQ010000361.1:0-2425 GCA_964439175.1 uncultured Anaerolineales bacterium
AGTTGGAAGTCTTACAACTACTCGTAGAAGGCCAAACGTACCAAGAAATCGCGCAGGTGCTGTGCGTCTCCATCAACACCGTCAAGACCCATCTCAAAAACATCTACGGCAAACTTGGCGTGGGGAATCGCCGCGAAGCGACTGCCCAGGCGAAGGAACTAGGCCTGGTCGCATAATTTCCGATCTATAATCCCCTTTCGCTCATGTCTAGCTGCGAGATGTCAACGCATCGTTTACCAATTGAGTGTCAACGCATCGTGGACGTATAGGGTACGTAGAAGTGTCAACGCATCGTGGACTTTTGTGGAATGAAGCAACCGTTCTTCCTTGTGCGAAGAATCTATCATTCTTCAGAGCTGGGGTCTCACAAGCTATAAACGGTTTGTAGTGAGGAGCTTGGATCACGAAGTCGCGAAACTGGCGAAGAACACGAAGCACGAAGGTTGCCAGGAGCGCTTTTTGACCACTATGTAACCCTGTTGTACAAAGTCTCTGTCGGGGTATGCATAGCTTTCCTCCTTCACGCTATCTTGGGGGCCTACAGCTTGTCCAGTGACTGCTCTTCACACGCCCTCAGGATATGTTCCAATACTGCATCGAGCTCGTGGAAGATTTGGTCATTGGTGAAGCGTATCACCCGATACCCTTGCTCCTCTAACCATTCTGTGCGGTTTTCATCGTACTTCTCTTGTATGGCGTGGACGTCACCGTCTATCTCCACGACCAGGTGGGCCTGAGCGCAGTAAAAGTCCACGATGAAGTGGCCGAAAGGGTGCTGGCGGCGGAAGTAATGGCCGTTCAGTTGTTTACGTTGCAGGCGTTGCCATAATCTGGCTTCGGCGGGTGTCTGTGGCCGGCGTAACTCACGGGCGCGCTGGCGAACGGCTGGGTGGATGCGGTGGTGTTTTTCGTTTGGCATGTTGGATCTTCCTGTGGTGATTTCACCCTCTCCCTAACCCCATATGCGCTAACTTAAGCCTTTTCCGGGCGCGGGGTGACGCCTCGGACCTCTCCCCTACCCCCTGCACCCCCTTCCCCTCTCCGAGTCGGAGAGGGGAAGGGGGCCGGGGGGATGGGGTGAGGTCCCCTTTACACGCTTAAGTTAGCGCATATGCTCCCTAACCCTCTCCCTCCGAGGGAGAGGGAACTTGACCACGCCCCTCCCTTCTCCCTGATAGGGAGAGCGAGTGTAGCTCCACCTCCCCTCTCCCTCCGAGGGAGAGGGGACCTGATCGCGCCTCCCCTCTCCCTTCCAGGGAGAGCGAAGTGGCCCAAACGGGCTAGGGCTGGGGGAGAGGGTCGGCCTCACGTCACAGCAAGCGCTCGGCATCCTCAAAGCGGCGGATGACGCCCACCGCCTTGCGCATCTCGTGGAAAGGGCTGGGGTATCCCTCATCAGTCAGTACTAGCCTGTCTACCCACTGCACAGAATCCAACCCACTTCGCTCTCCCAGAATGGTCGCTCCAAGAAGGAAGACGCGAAGTAGCTCCTTATTCGCCATAGCGTTCCTGGTGGACACGCCGCTGGACGTCCTCAACGATGTCATCCAGGCCTTCGTCCTCGTGGATACCGCGCTCCTCCGCTTCCTGGCTCAGGCTGGCGACCAGATGGTGTAGCACGTCTTCAGCCTTCACCTCAGGCGTCACCGAGGCCTTAGAAATCAGAATGCCGCCCACCAGGGGACGCAGTGCGACCACCTCGCGCAGCCCGGTTGAGCACCGGGCGCGTTTTGGCGTCCAGGATCTGGCGCAGGCTCCAGCGCCGGCTGTGGCGGGCCAGCAGGTCCTTGTACCATTCAACGAACTCATCCACGTGTTCCGCGTGCACGGCGATTTCGGCCAGCAGCGCACAATAGTAAGCCGCCGTCTCGTAGCGTTTGCTGCCGGCAGCAATGTGTGTCTCCAGGATATTCCGGTAGAGATGTTCGGCGCGCTGAATGTGGAGTACGCGTTGCGGTGGGGTCAAATCTGGCATGGGCAAATGGTCGCGCAGGAAACGGGCGTCCTCATTGTACGGGGCGCTATCGTCCAAGCCGGTTCTGATTTTGGCCAGGTACTCACCCTCCACCGGCCGGCCATGCAACGCGCTCAGCAAGTAAGCTTTGGCGACCAATTTGAGTTCGTTCAGCGCACCGTAGCCGCTCAAGTTCTCGACCACGCCAAAGGCCGACTGGTAGCGCCCGGCGTGCAGGTAGACCTGGCAAAGCAGGGAGCGCTGGCTTGTCTGCGGCTGAAGGTGCGTGATGACCTCAGCCGTATAGTCCTGGGCCGCCGATTCACCCAGTTGTCGAGCCAGGTCCAGGGCGGCCAGATAATCCTCGAACTGGGCGCTCTCCTCAAAGACCGCACGGCGCTGAACAAAGGCTGCCGGCAGATCGCCCAATTGCTGTTGGGCCCAGGCCATCCGCTGGCGCACGACGCCGGG
>CAYTNQ010000362.1:0-2396 GCA_964439175.1 uncultured Anaerolineales bacterium
TCGAGACTCAACTGGAGACCCTGACCGGCCAGGCCGGACGCCGCCAGGGCTGGGGGCTCCTGGGGTTGACTTTTTTCATGATCTTGCGAGAAGGGATCGAGATCGTGCTGTTCCTGGCAGCCCTGTCCCTGACGACAACAGGTGGTCTGCTTCAATTCATCGGGGGTGTGGCGGGATTGGGATTGGCCGTGTTATTCGGCTTTCTCTTTATCAAGGGCAGCGTACGTATTGATTTGCGGCGTTTCTTCGGCATCACCGGCCTGGTGTTAATGATCCTGGTGCTGCGTCTTCTGGCTGGCAGTGTCCACGCGTTCTCCGAGGCGGGGCTTCTGCCCTCGACGCCAGTGGAGCTGGGCATCATCGGCTTCCTCGTCAAAGACTCAACGTCCCTTGTGATCCTGGTCGCCCTGGTTCTGCTGCCTGTCGTGGCTATGCTGCCGGGCCTGCGAAGCCGACGGGAGAAGGACGTCCCCCTTGCCCAATGAGGTGCCAGCCCCCAGGGGTTTTCTGAAACCCCTGGGGGCTGGCTTGATGCGGCCTATCCTATCCACGCATCAGGATCTCCTGGATCTGAGCGGCGTAGGCCTCGCTGTCCGTATCCCCGGTGACGAACTGGATCTTGCCCGGCCCGTCCACCCCCAGGCCTAATTCCACCGCGCGCGCGATTTGCTCCTGTTCGAAGATATGACCCCGGCTCACTTCGCGCGTCGTCCCAAAGTAACGCAGCAGCGCCACCCCCACGGCGTCGATGGCCACCCGATCTGTGCCGGCCAGCACCACCTCAGCCCAGGCGTGTTTACCCGAGTCCGGCCCGCCGCTGACGAAGGCCTCGACTCCGTCCAACACAACCAGGTCTGGCCTGTAGGCGGTATTGATCTCGGCGATCATGAGCCGCTGGTAATCAGATGAGTGCAGCTCGCTCATATAGTTGTAGCCATCGGGACCGTACTTGGCCACCATCCCCACCGAGTTCTTGAGCGACAGCGTGAAGTGGCCACCGAAGCGATGGGTCTTGAGGCAACAAGTCTGAACGAGGGCCTCGGCCTCCAGAAAAGGCCGGGCGAAGGGGAAGCCTTGCTGCCAGTGGCTGTCGGGGGGCTGGAGCATCACCCAATCCTCCTCCCCCAATTCATCCAGGACGAGCGTCTCGAACTCCAGTTCCTGAGCCAGCGAGAAAACTCCCTTTTGCTGCATCGCTTGCCGGGTATCGGCCATGCCACTGCGGTCGGCCAGGGTGATGGTCCGGGCGCCCATCCCCCATAATTCTTCGACCAGGGTGCGCAGAACATCGTCGTGCGTGGAGCCGGGGGCCGGGTCGGGGCTATTGAAGTTAGGTTTGAGGAGAACCTGTTTGCCCTGAACCGGTTTGAGGTCCAGCAGGGCAAGGGCGCGGCGCACCCCTTCGACGCGATCGCGCGTCTTGACAAAAGCGACCCGGGCCATATCCGCTTCTTTCGCGTTGGTTGGGCTGGGGGCAATGGTAGGGGACGGCGCCAGGGTAGACGTCGCGCTGGGTGGAGGGAGCGGGGAAGGGCTGGGAGTCATAGGAGTAAGGGTTGGGCTGGGAGAAGTTGTAGGCGTGGCAGATGGCGCAGGGCTGGTGGCTGGCGGCTCCAATCCGGCCCGAGCGCAGGCTTCCAACAAGGAGGCAGCAGTTGCCAGGCCGCCCAGACGGGCAGCCATGCGCAGAAACGCTCTACGGCTGATGGGCCGTTTTATATCTGACTGATTCATTTCTCACTCGCTCTCTAATATAAACGCCAGTACTCTCCTAATTTTCCTGTTGCTTAGCTTATTTTCGATACACTCCAACAAGTTGAGGAGTCCGCTGTCGGAGTCCCCAACTCGTTGGGGGTTTCCATCAGGAATCGGGCCTCCAAAACGTTTAAGTGTCGAAAACAGTATCGGGGCGAGCGCAGGGCATCACCCCTACGATACCGGGGCGAGCGCAAGGCATCGCCCCTACGCTTGTTGGTCATCTGCCGCGCTGGCATTCGACCAGAGCGACAACTGTCCGACCGGGGGTGTCAACCCCCGCCCGGCGACACCCAATAGGCGTACCGGTCGTCCCCGCTGCCACGCCCGGCGCAAGAGGGCCAGCGCTGCCCGGTAGATGACGTGCTCGTCGTCTGTCGGCACTGCCAGCCTCATCTGGCGCGTCAGCGTCGTGAAATCAGCATAACGCAGCTTGACGGCGACCGTCTCGGCCGCCAGCTCCTGGCGCTTCAACTGTCGCCCCACGCCTTGGCTCATGCGCCACAATTCCCGGCGCAGGATGTCCGGGTTGGCGATGTCCTGGCTGAAGGTCATCTCCTGGCTGACCGACTTGGGCTCGTGCTCCGTCACCACCGGCCGCTCGTCAATCCCGCGCGCCCTGTGAGCCATCTCCGCCCCGT
>CAYTNQ010000363.1:0-2389 GCA_964439175.1 uncultured Anaerolineales bacterium
TCCGTGAAAATCTGTGTTAATCCGTGTCCTAATCAAAAACTGTCGGGTGGCTAGAAACGTGAAACATAACGCGGCCAAGCTGCAACCGAATTTTCGACTCACGGACGGAAAAGAACACGGACAAAATCATATAAGAGGAATTCAAGTCCGTGTTTCCTTCTGTCCGTGAGTCAAAATTCTCGCACATAACGCAAATCTTGTCGGGCAACTATGTAAGGAAGTTTAATGAGCAAAATCAACATACTTGTGGCTGAAAGCCTGGCGCGGGTACGGGCAGAGAAACCGCTGATCCATCATATCACCAACCTGGTCGTGATGAACGATACGGCTAATGTGACCCTGCACGTTGGCGCGCTGCCGGTGATGGCTTATGCAGCCGAAGAGGTGACAGAGATGGTCGGAAAGGCCGGTGCGTTGTTGCTTAACACGGGCACGCTGACACCGGCCAAGGTTGAGTCAATGCTGATCGCCGGTCGCAAAGCCAACGAGTTGCAGATTCCAATTGTGTTGGATCCAGTAGGCGCGGGCGCCACAGAGCTGCGCACGCAAACGAACATGCACCTGCTGGACGAATTGCAGATTGCCATCGTGCGCGGCAACGGGGGCGAAATCGGCGTCCTGAGCGGAGCTGGCGGTGTGGTAAAAGGGGTCGAAAGTGTCGAAGGCGTGCCCGACCCCATCGCCGTAGCCCAGCGTATGGCTCGCAAGCAGAAAACAGTAATCGCCATCAGCGGCCAACGGGATGTCGTCTCCGATGGTCAGCGTGTGCTGGGGGTGGACAATGGGCACCCGTGGCTAACGGCGCTCACCGGCACGGGCTGTATGGCCACGGCGCTCATCGCGGCCTTTGCCGCTGTGGAACGCGACTATCTGGTAGCGGCAGCCGGCGGGCTGGCTTGCTTCGGACTGGCTGCCGAGTTGGCCGCTGAGAAGGCCAATGGCCCGGCCAGCTTCAAAGTTGCTCTCTTCGACCAACTCTACAATCTGACGCCGCAACAGGTTGCCCAAGGTGCGCGTATCGTCGAACTCAGGTCAACAGCGTAAGACTTGTCCCATCGCAAAAGGCGGTAAAACATGCATATATCCGATCTGGGGGAATTCCCCCTCATCGAACGACTGGAAGGGATCATCGCAACCGAGCGATCCGATATCGTCGTAGGCATCGGCGACGATGTGGCCGTCCTGGCCGACACCGACGAGGAGTTCCTCCTGGCCACTGTCGATAGCCAGGTGGAGCACGTACACTTTCTACGCCATGAGATCAGCTCGCACCAACTGGGACGGCGTGCGCTGGCCATCAACCTGAGCGACATCGCCGCTATGGGAGGTCGCCCTCAGGTTGCTCTTGTCTCGCTGGCTCTACCGGCCGACACCGAGGTGACGTGGATGGAGGGCCTGTACCGGGGCCTGCGTGAAGAAGCCGATCGCTACGGCACGGCTGTCGTCGGAGGCAACATGGCCCGCTCACCGGGCGGCGTCTTCATTGACGTCTGTGTCCTGGGTCGCGTGCGCCGCGAACATCTGCTGCTGCGCTCGGGCGCCCGGCCGGGGGACCGGGTGCTGGTCACCGGCCAATTAGGCCAGGCAGGGGCGGGGCTGAAATTGTTACTGGACCCGGACCTCTCTGTAGCACCTTCTGACCGGGATACCCTGCTGACCCGTTTGCTGACCCCAACCCCTAGAGTAACTGAGGCAGCGGCTATTGCCCGTTCGGAGCGAGCGACGGCGATGATCGACATCAGTGACGGGCTGAGCAGTGACGTGGGCCACATCTGTGAGCGGAGTGAGGTGGGGGTCCGTATCTGGGCCGAACGGTTGCCCATCTCAGCGGCGGTGCGGCACGTAGCCGAGTTGACGTCCACCCCGCCCTGGCAACTGGCATTGGCCGGCGGAGAAGACTATGAACTCTGCTTCACCGCGCCGCCTGAGGCAGTGGAGAAATTGATGGCTGCGGTAGAAGAGACGAACACCCCGGTGACGATGGTCGGTGAAATCCTGCCCGCCGAGCAGGCTCGGCGGCTGGTGCTCCCCGATGGCCGGGAGGTGCCACTGGAGCCCAGCGGTTGGCAACATTTCCGGCATGCATGATATATGGGAACTGTTGTTCTTATCCACAGTCTCAAGGAGGATCATATGACGCTATCAAAGGATTTGTGGCAGGCCAACCAGGATCTGGCCCAGGCCTGCCTGGAACATCCCTTCGTGCAGGGCATTGCCAGGGGCACCCTGCCGCACGAGCGATTCGTCTACTACGTAGGGCAAGATGCCTTCTACCTGGAGGCTTTTGCCCATGCCTACAGCCTTGCCGGCGTCAAAGCGCCTGACTGGGAGGGCTTCCTGGCTTTCCACACTCTGGCAGGTGGCGCCCTCGAAGAGCGCCATCTGCACG
>CAYTNQ010000364.1:0-2375 GCA_964439175.1 uncultured Anaerolineales bacterium
TAGACCACCGTCTCCAAACGATAGCTGCCGGGTGACACATCAGGCGGGATGGGCAATGTATAGACATTGATGGCCTGATTGAGACGGGGATTATCCAGGGGCCAGGCCGACGTGCGAAAATGGCGATCGTTCAACAAATCTCTATCAATCGATGAGAGACTATTCCCTTCCGGGCTATACAGGCGCAGCGAGACGCGGTAGTCCATGGCGGCGTCGCGTAACAAGGCAAAGTGCAGCGTGGCCCACGCCGCCCCACCCGCTTGCACTGCATCGGAGAAGGCCAGCCCATCCAGCCGGACCACATCGCCGAAGGTAATGTCCGCCGACGATAGGTCGTTAGGGAGGCTGAAGTAGGCGTTCCTGGGCAGATCCCACCACGTCACGTGATAACCCCGAAAATCGATTTCCCCTGCTCGACGCCCCACCTTGTCCAGCAAAAAGGGGATAACTCCGCGCGGGTCGGTGTCGCTGCCCCACCACGTCACCCAGAAGAGACGATCCCGGCCGGCAGCTTCGGCATTGAGGATGTCGGCAGCGGTGTGCACGTCCACAAAGAGGTAGCGGGTCGGGGCTGGGATGCGACTGGCGTAATAATGAAAGGGATGCGGCACGTCTACGTACACCACGTCGTTGGGGGTGGTCTCAGTGGCCAGCCAGGCAGCCACACCGGCGCTGTCATCCTTGTAAGACTCGACTCGGGTGAAATAGGACCACGTCCCCCAGGCAAAGACAGCCGCGACCAGTAAGACCCCTAACCCGCCCCACCCAATCCGCTGGCGCTCAGCGCTGCTTCCCCAGAGGGGAGCCACAGGCAACTCCCATGCCAGCAGCAACATCAGCGCCGGGGTAACGAGCATCATATAGCGCGGCTCAAAAGAGGGGCGGCGCTGCAGCACCAGAAAATAGGCAGCCAGCGGGATGAGGAACCAGCCCACGAGGAAGGCAGCCGTGACTAACGGGGCGACTTGTACTCCTCGCCGCGCCCTCACCAACCCAATTAAGACGACCAGGCCTAACATCGCGGCCAGAATCGGCGCCAACCACCTGCCTGTCGCCGGATCGACGGCTGTGCCAAGGGTGTAGGCCAGCCAGGAGCGCGAGACGAACTCCCTGAGCGCCGGCGGATTGAGATTAGGATTGGCGTAAGCCGTTGTCTGCCGCAGGGCCAGGGGAAGCTGCGGCAGGAAAAGGACCAACATCGCCACCTGGGTGCCAAGCCAAAGGGTTATCCGCCGTCGCCGCACGCCCCCCATCGCCCGGGGCCCTAACACCCAGGTGAGCCAGGCCAGATTCTCGAAAAGGAGCAAGAAGAGAGTGAAATAGTGGGTATAAAGACTGGCTGCCGTGGCCAACACGTAGCCGGCAACGAGCCAAGTTGGAGAATCCTTTCTCCCTGGCAAGGAAGGAGTCAGGGGGTGGGTGAGGTGACTCACCCTCTCCCCAACCCTCCCCCTGAGAGGGGGAGAGGGTCCCAGGACGATCCGCCATTGAAAATAGACGCTCGCCAGCGCGAAAAAGGTAACTACCGCGTACATGCGGACCTCTTGGGCGTAGGCCACGTACAGCGGTGACAGAGCGGCCAGCCCTCCCACTGCGAGCGCAGTCCCGGCATGGGGCGAAGTCCCGGCACGGGGCGCAGTCCCGGGCGGGAGCCCACCAGCGCGGGCGGCCAAAGCCCAACCAAAGCGTATCAAAAGCGCCACCGTCAGCAAGCTGAAAGCCACCGATAGGTAGCGCAGCGCGAACTCGCTCCGCCCAGCGATGGCCATCCATTGGTGCAGCAGGGCGAAATAAGCGGGCGGGTGCACATCCATGCCAGGCAGGGTGGGGATCTGTGCCAACGGGGCCGACGCCATCTGAATCGAGTGGCCCTCGTCCCACCATATGGATTGGGCCTCCAGGCGGTACACCCGCAGGACAAAGGCAACCAGCAAAATGCCCAATGTCAAAAGCCAAATGCCTGCCCTGCACGCAAATGCAGGGGTATCAAATTTGGTCCACGGAGGGAGCCCTATTCCCGCTCTTGGATGGGGCCTTTGGCCAAACTGGCTCATTACTCTCTAATCTCTAATCTCTACTTCCCCTAATTCCTCCCGCACAGCGTAAATGGCCTTGTTCTGGCTCTCGTAGTAGGTACGCACCACCATCTCCCCCAGCAGCCCCATGGTCACCAACTGTACACCGACCATTACCAGCAAGATACTAAACAAGAGTAACGGCCGTTCGGCCAGAGCCACGCCGTAGAAGAACTTAATGACAGCCAGGTAGGCGCCGATACCCACGCCCAGGAGCACGGACAGAAAGCCCAGCAAGCCAAAGATGTGGATAGGCCGGGTGGAATAGCTCAACAAGAAGCGAACTGTCAACAGGTCCAA
>CAYTNQ010000365.1:0-2341 GCA_964439175.1 uncultured Anaerolineales bacterium
TCCTGATCCTGATGCTGGCAGTTGGCAACCTGTTGTTATGGCAGCGGATCAATCAGGCAGAGACCCCTACACAGGCCCAGGCAATGCGGACCGTTACTCTCGCTGGTACCCAAGCGGCGCCAGGTGCCACGGGTCTCATCATCATTAGCCTCGACGGCCGGCACGGAACATTGGTTGTAGACGATTTGCCTCCTCTCGATCCAGAGCAGCAGTATCAACTCTGGCTGGTCCAAGATGGCCAACGGACCAGTGGGGCTGTCTTCTCTGTCAGCCGGGATGGCTATGGCTCGGTATGGGTTTCATCCCCGCAACCCCTCTCAAGCTATTCGGCCTTTGGCATCACCATCGAGCCAGCGGGTGGTAGTCCCGGCCCTACCGGTGATAAAGTGCTGGGCGGGACTCTCTAAGGCTTTCCCCAAGTACTATCGTCGATGTCCACACGACCCAGCATCCTTCCGGTGAGGTCCGTACCTCCTTTCCTTTTGTCATGATCTTGTGGGCTCTGGTACGCCAGGAGGTACATCATCTGCGTCGAGCGTATCGTGCCACAATGTTCACTAACTGCTCAGCCTCTAGTGGCTTGGCGAAAACGGCGTCGGCGCCTCCCTTTTCGACGAGGTGTCCCAACTGCGAGCCAGCTCCGACCCAGGCCGAAATGACCACGATAGGCACATCGCCAATCTTTGCATCACGTCGGATGCGGTGGATGACTTCAATGCCATCAGCCCGGGGCATCATCAGATCCAGGAGAATCAAGTCAGGATCCCACTCACGAGCTTTCTTGATTCCTTCTAGCCCGTCTCGGGCTATCTGAACTTCAACCCCCTCGAGTCGGTATTCGAGTATAGTGGCAACAGCGTCTGCTTGCTCTTTGGCATCCTCAATGTACAGTATTTTTGTAGGCAAGGGAATACCTCCTGATTTCTACCCTCTTTATTCGTGCTAACCAATCCTCCTCCCAGGATTCCTTATGGTTTTGCTGCTGCAGAGTCGGTGTTAGGATCCATAAAAGAATAAGTTCCCGCACTTCCAACCGTTTTCCCCACGAAATCCACCACAAATGCAGGAAGTTGTTTATTTACGGATCCTTAAAGGCCAAGCTCGTCAGCCACCCAGCCGATGCCCAGTGCTTCGAGTTTAGACCGGGTAGGATAGCCGGTCTCCAGGTCCCAGCCGCACATGGCGTAGTACGTATCAACCGCCTGCCGCCATTCGTCGTAGTCCAGTACGTAGCCCTCGGTTTTTCCTCCCTTCAGGGGACGCTTGAAGAATTTCTTGGGCAACGTGTCGGCTTCGCGCCCAATTCCTTCACGCGCATTGAAGGCTCGTAGCATGTTCAACCGGCGCTCACCGACCTGCATCAACTCGTACAGGCTCACGCCCCAACCGGTCACCGCCTGGGCAGCCTGTACCAGTTGGTTGGAATCATAGAGTTGCCACGCTGGCCCAAAGACGAACTGGCACACGTTGATGCTGTCCATGGCACTGTATAAGTGTTGGGTGATCATGGCGTAGCGTACCATCTCGGGGTTGAGCGCCAGTTTGGGTTGTGGGTCCTGCAGGCCAAGCTGGGCCATGCGCTCTGGATAGAAATAATAACTGGGGTCGTGCTCGTGCGACTGATGATCGGCGCCAAACGGGTTGACGGCGTAGATCACAGCCAAGCTGCGCTTGGTGTGCGGCATGTGGGCTGGTGTCTCATGGTTTTTGGTAGTGATGAGGAATTCCTGCGTGCCCCGCCCGATTTTGGCGGCAGCGCGGGCCGAGCCTTCGGCCAGGATGTCCCCGAACCCCTCGCGTTTGGCGATCATTTCTGTCATCTTGACGATTGCCTCGCCGCTACCAAAGCGTAATTGGATGCCGCCCGTGTCCTCGACGGTAATCAGTTCCTCTTCAAAGCACTCCATGGCCCACGAGATGGTGGCCCCACACGAGATGGTATCCATGCCGTATTTGTTGCAAAACTCGTTGGCCTTGGCAATGGCAGCCAAGTCGCTGACACCACAATAATTGCCAAAGGTTGAGGTCGTCTCATATTCCGGACCACCGTAATGGGGGTCTACTTTGTACGGCCCTTCATTGATCTCCACCACGCGCTTGCAACGGACAGTGCAGCTATAACAGGTGTCGCGCCCGTAGCGATCTTGCTTACCCTGGTTGGCGCCACGCAGAATGGTATCGTACATAGTGGTGCCGTCAATCGCCTCCCAGTCGTCAAAGACGCCGCTGTTGAAATTGTAGCTAGGCAGCCCGCCCGCCTGTTGCTGGGCGCCGGTGGTTTCGGCTGTGCCGTATTTGCCCATCCCGGCCACGTCAGACTCGGGGAAATGGGTCGCACCCC
>CAYTNQ010000366.1:0-2316 GCA_964439175.1 uncultured Anaerolineales bacterium
GTTCGGCTACCGAAACTCGACTCTCCTGATTCAGGTATCTGAGTATCTCCTGGCGGCGTTCTTCCGGATACAGGTCTCTGGCTGTCCCCATCCATCCCTCGTTGGTTTTGATTTACTTATATTGCTTTTGAATATCTTCATTTTAACACAGTTCGAAAGATGCGTCAATCTTTGCATTTTCAACACAGCAACTCTCATTTTGAAGCCAGTATCTTGTATCTCTACTTTCTACAGACTTGCCGAATTGACTAAGATTGGGTTAGAATACGCTCTACCCTGGAGTGCGTGACATTCATAAGGAACAAGTGGATGAACATTGGTTTCGACGCCGCTGACCCGGACGCTATTCCCTCTGACCAACCATCTGACTGTCTGTTCACCCTCACCGATGTTCAACTATCGCTCGATGTGGCCCATGTCCTGGAGGGACAGGGTATTCCCCCTTCCCATGCCTCACCCCCACTGGTCGCGACTGCCGAAGCAGTGTTGAACGAGGCACAGACGCTGTTTGCCCCCGTTGCTTTGTACACCATCCTGCCGGTACGCAACTTCGAGCACCGGCAGATAGTTTTGGGTGGTGGGGCGACCTTTTCCGGACCGCTGGTGGTCCGCGCTTTGGCCGGGGCGGCTGAAGTAGCTGCCGCTGTGTGCAGCATTGGGCCTGCGCTGGACGAACGGGTGTCGGCTCTTTTCGCAACCGGCGATCCCATTCGAGCCCTGGCACTGGATGGGGCTGGCACGGCTGCGGTCAGGCAACTGGCGGCGATGGTGGGCATTCGGATATGCGATGCGGCCACGGCGCGTGGATGGAGCGTCGGCATGCGCGCCAGCCCGGGCCAGGAAGGCTGGCCCATCCAGCAACAGCGCGTTCTTTTTGGCCTGGTCCCCGGTGAGAAGATTGGCGTTCAACTGACCTCCAGTTGCCTCATGCTACCCCGCAAATCTGTCTCCTTCGTCATCGGGTTGGGGCCGGACCTGGGAGCAGATGCAGTCCCTTGTGATTTTTGCTCCAAGCGCGAGCGTTGCCAGTGGCGGGCACAAAAGAGCGCGGCGTCGTAAAGGCGTGAAGCGTCAAACGTCAAACGTGATGCGTCAAGCATAGCACCCCTTACTTCTTGCGTTTGACGTTTGACGCTTCACGTTTCACGCCTTACAATGGGAAAGGAGTAGCCATGGAATTCATCCTGGGTACAGAACCTCGCACCGGGTACTATGAGATCGAGCTGGCTCACGCCGCCCACAAGCTGGTGAGGGAGGTACGTCCGGTTCAGCCCGGGCAGCAAGTGCTCATCAGCGCCGACACCGCCTCGGACGCGCGGGTGGTGCGGGCCACAGCTGGAGCCGTTTACAGCGTGGGCGGGGTCCCGACCGTCATCTGGTGTTCTACCCTGCCCGCCCCTATGCAGGAACCGTCGGCACCGCTGGGCAAAGCGGTTACCGGTGCCGACGTGTGGATCGACTTTGCGGTGGCCTACCAACTTTATAGCCCCACCTATCACACTGCCATGCAGAATGGCTGTATCTACGTCTGCCTGACAGGGATGGACGTGGACATGATGGTGCGCACCATTGGGCGCGTCCCCTATGCTCCCATGCAAGAGATGGCCACCTGCCTTTACCAACTCTCCCAGACAGCCGAGACCATCCGCGTTACCAGCCCGGCCGGCGCCGATTTGAGAATGAAGGTGGACAAAGCCGGCGACCGCTTCTGGGAACCGCCTCCCGCCGAAGGGGGCTATCCCCAGATGCTGGGGGGCCAGTCGGGCTTTATGGCTCACCGCAAAAGCTTTGAGGGCGTGTTGGTCTTCGATGGGACGCTGTGGCCTCCGGCCGAACTGGGTGTGCTGCGCGCACCAGTCCGGCTCGAGGTCGAAGGGGGCTACGTCAAAGACATCCAGGGTGGGCCGGAAGCCACTCTCTTCGCGCGCTGGTTGGAGAGCTTTGGACACCCCGAGGCGTATTTGATGGATCACGCCTGCTACGGATTCAACCCGGGAGTCGTCCGCCCCAGCGGGCGTATCCTGGAAGACGAACGCATCTTCGGCTGTATGCAATTCGGCGTCGGCGCGACCGAGTTCGGGTCGCCGGCCCACACGGATGGCGTGGTGCTCAATCCCTCGGTATGGCTGGACGAGGTGCAGATAGAGGAAGCCGGGCGCTACGTGCAGCCCGAACTGGTTGACTTGTGTCGCGCCATGGGCGCACCTGGGTATTGAGCAAGGAGGATAACCTATGACCTGGCCCCAAAAAGAAGCCATCGCCCAGGGGGTGGTGGATATGCTGCGCGTGAATATGGGTCTCAAGCCGGGGGAGACG
>CAYTNQ010000367.1:0-2315 GCA_964439175.1 uncultured Anaerolineales bacterium
CAAACACCCCTCGCCGTTGAGGGGTGTTCCCAGACCAGGCGAGTGCTCACTCGCCATGGCAGCAGTATAGTACCACGAGGATGTCGCGTGGTCAAATGGGCAATGTCTGGCTGGTTGATTTGCGCCAAATTACCCCCAATAGCAGCTTGAATTGGCCCTTCAGTCACTGTAACTACTCAGGCCAGATAAGCCTTGCGAAGGTTTGGTGAGAGGTTTCAGAGCGAAAATGCCCTGGCCTACCGAAAACTGCCCTGTTAGCCAGGTGATTCGCAACCTTCGCAAGGATGGCTGAGTACTTACCAGTCACTATACAAATAAGGAAGGCGAGAAGTATGAAACCGTTTCGGGAGCATGTTGCCATCTCTATTGACGGCGGGGGGATCAAAGGGGTGATGGTGGCTCGCGCCCTGGCTATCCTGGAGGACCACCTGGGGCAATCGGCTCACGACGTCTTTCGGGTGGCAGCCGGCACCTCGACCGGTGCTATCATCTCAACCGGTATCGGCGTCGGGCTGAGCGGCGCCCAGATGCACCAACTCTATACCGAATTGGGCGAGTCCGTCTTCCACAGGAGTTGGCGCAGCCGATTATGGCCGCTCACCCGCTACCGCCACCCTCGTGGCCCGCTGGAGGCTGCCCTCAAGCAATACCTGGGTGAGATCACTATAGGCGAGTTCTGGTCAGCCGATCCCCCTACCGACGTCGTCATCACCGCCTTCGACTTGGTGACCAACCGCACCCGCTTCATCAAACCCTGGAAGGAGGAGTACGCCGCCTGGCCGGTGGTCAAGGCGGTGCTGGCATCCAGTTCAGTACCCACTTACTTCCCGGTGGTGGAGGGGCGCTACGTGGACGGCGGCGTAGGCGCTTACGCCAATCCCTGCTATCTGGCTGCCTACGAGATCCGTTACTGCCTGGATTGGGATCTATCCGAGACGACGCTCATCAGCCTGGGCACGGGCCGCGATCCACACCATCTCCGGCCAGGAGAAGCCGAGCGCCTCTGGGCCTGGCAATGGCTGGGGCCGGTGCTGGGCGCTTTCCTTCAATCCGCCGACGACCAACAGGTGCACCTGGTGGACACTTTTTTCGAGCAACTCGATTTCCGCCGCTTCCAGGTAGATCTGCACCGCCCCATCCAAATGGACGATCCGCGCCAAATACCTCAACTCACTGCCTACGGGGAAGAGTTGGGGCGCAAGATCCTCAACGACGAGACCGACCGGGTGCTGGACGTTAAGGCTATCCAGGCACTACACCGATTGTAGGGACGGCAAGGTTTGCATCCCAGGAAAGGAATGACCGAGTCGCAACAGTCGGCGGGCCAGCGTGGCCAGAGCGGCCCGCCGACGGAAACAGGAGGAGGGACCAACCAGATGAAGAAGTCTTCTTCCGTAATTATAGACGACCCGAGCAGCGAATCTCTTACCCCCCCAGACGGTCCCGGCAGCCGGAGCCAAGTGTGATGCAAGTTAGGAATCCCGAATACAAATCCGTTATTACTCAACTCTTTGATCAAGCAGCGTTTGTTGGAGAGGTTGGTATTCAACTGGTCGACCTGGGGCCCGGATGGAGTGAGACAGAATTGATTGTCAAGCCAAAGCATCTTCAGCAGAACGCTTTCATTCATGCGGGCGTTCAGGCGACGATGGCAGACCACACGGCCGGTGGGGCAGCTTCGACGCTAATAGGGGAAGACGAATTTGTGCTGACCGTCGAGTTCAAAGTAAACTTCCTTAGGGCCGCGCAAGGGGAGCGATTGCGATGTAGAGCAGAGGTATTGAAACCAGGGAGGGCGTTCACGGTCGTCGAGTCAGAGGTCTTTGCACTGGCCGAGGACAAATCGGCAATGGTAGCAAAAGCGATGGTTACGTTGGCTGTGTTGGAAGGAACGAAACGAGAGATAAAATAACTCAAAAGTTATTAGCGGACAAGTACATAGGAGATCACGATGTCTGTCTTTCAGTCCACTGAAGAGCTTTACCAAGTGATGGACACGCTCTTTGAGCGTCTCAAGGCCGAGCCTACTATTGCCGCCCCACTGCTAGAGGGAGAACTGGTCGTGCGCTTCCGCTGGCATAACCCCGAAGGGGAAGCCACGGTGGACCTGCGCCATGATCCCATTGCCTACACGTTCGGCCCCAGCGACCTGCCTGCGGACGTGGAAATGATCCAGTCGGCCGATGTGGCGCACCAATTCTGGCTGGGGCGTCTGAACGTGCCCCATGCCATCGCCACGCGTCAGGTGATTGCCAAAGGCTCGGTGCCCAAAGCCCTCAAGCTGCTGCCGGCCATCCGGCCGGCGTTCGCCCTCT
>CAYTNQ010000368.1:0-2291 GCA_964439175.1 uncultured Anaerolineales bacterium
CATTGAACCTGAACGGCAAATGTGCTATACTAAATTCAGCGGTCACCTGGCGCTTTATCAACGGGGGAGGTCGTCGGGGGTGGTGGAGGAATAGCCCATAAAGAGACAGGGAGGCCAGGGGGCAGGTTCACCTATTACAGCGAGCTCTCCCCTGGTCTCCCTGTCTCCCATTTCCCCTTCCTGTCGCGAGGCTTTGTCTCCTGTTTGACCCTCTCCCCATACTGCTTAAAATAGCACAATTCTGGGCCTTCAATCCGTTCTTTTTGACGGATAATCTCCTTAGATTCAGTGAGATGAGATCAGCCAATCCCGACAAAGAGCAAATCATCCGTCTCGTTAAACGCCTGCTGGAGCGTTCGAATCTGACCATCGAGCAGGTGGTGGCTCGTATGCAGGCTGATGGCTGTGACGTCTCGCGTACCACCTTTGAGAATCGCTTTACCACCAGGGTCGATCAGAAGCCGAATATTGACCCGGAATGGATGTTGGCCCTGATCGCCGCTTTCACGCAACACCTGACCGAGCGCGAGCGTTGCACGCCGGCCGAAGCGATGGAGCTGGCCCGCCTGGCCCGCCTTCCGATCGACCGCTTTGGGGAGCTCAGGCGTTTTTTCGGCGAGGCGGAGTTCGTGACCACTTACCGGCACTACGCCTCGGCCTTGGGCCTGACGACAGTGGATAGCGACCCCTCGGCCAGGGCGGTAAACATTTCAGATCATCCCCCGAAAGAGTTTGACGCTTTCCTTACCTGCCGCCCTGAAGACGAATCGGTTGTGAATGAGCTGGCTGGCTACCTGGAAGCGGCCGGCCTGAAGCTCTGGCCAACCGTCGGTCGCCTTCTCCCCGCAACCTGGCCTTCGGACCTGACCCTGGCTTTGGTCGCCTCCCGCACCTGGATTCTTTGCCTGGGCCCTGGAATGTCCGATCGTCTGACCCTGGCCCGGCTGCCCGAGCCTCCCTTGCTCCCCGGAGCTGGCGTGAAAGTCATCCCGGTCCTCCTGCCTGGCGCCTCCCGTGGCATGCGCAGCCGCCTGCCGCGCTGGCTGCAGCGCACCCCCTGGGTCGAGTTTCAGGATGGCCTGGCCGATGATGTGACACTGGGTCGGCTGGTGACCACTATCCAGGCTGGGGTTCCAGCCAGCGTCGCCGCTGCGGGGACGTCCCTCGAACCGCGCTGCCCCTACCGGGGCTTGCATGCCTTCGACGAGAAGCACGCCGAGTTCTTCTTCGGGCGCCATGCAGATACAGAGTGGCTGCTGGAAGCCCTGCGGCATAGTCGCTTCCTGGCCGTGGTCGGCCCATCGGGGAGTGGCAAATCCTCGCTGGTGCGGGCTGGGTTGATCCCGGCCCTGCGCCGGGGGAAGTTCCGGGGTAAGGGCAGCTCCGTGTGGTCGTTCGATACTGACACAGCCCAGATCAGCAGCGAAAAGTGGCTGATCCAGGTCTTTGAGCCGGGCCGGCACCCCCTGGAAGCGCTGGCCTTCGCCCTGCTGAAGGGCTGCCAGGGGAGGTTAGCCCGCGACTGGGGGGCGCTGAGTGAGGAATTGGCGAGCGACGAACGGGAGCTGCATCTGCTAACCCTGGAGATTTTGGCTCATCATCCTGGCAAAACCTACCTGGCCCTGGTGGTGGACCAGTTTGAGGAGATCTTTACCCTGTGTGAAGAGGAAGCGGCGCGCGGGGCGTTCATTGCCAACCTGCTATACGCCGCTTCGCTGCCAGAGGGCCGGACGGTGGTGATTCTGACCATGCGGGCCGACTTCTACGGCCGGGCGGCGACTTATCCTGACCTGGCGGTCCACCTGGCCGACCACCAGGCCCTGGTCAGTCCTATGAGCCAGGCGGAATTGACCCAGACCATCATCCAACCGGCCCAAAAGGTAGGGCTGGGCTTCGAGCCGGGCCTGGTAGGCCGGCTGCTGGCTGACACAGCCTCAGAGCCGGGCGCGCTCCCCCTCTTGCAGCACACCTTGCTGGAGTTGTGGGAACGCCGGCAGGGGCACAGCTTGACCTTCGCCGCTTACCAGGCGGTTGGCGGGGTGCAAGGGACGCTTGCCGGGCGGGCGGATAGCTTGCTGGCGAAGTTCAACCCGGACCAGCGGGCCATAACGCGCCGCGTCATGCTGCGCCTGACCCGGCTGGGTGAGGGGACCGACGATACCCGGCGGCGGGCCACTTTCGCCGAATTGATCCGGACACAACAAGAGGAAGCTGACGTCCGAACCGTAGTAACCCGGCTGGCGGACGCGCGCCTGGTGACGACCTCACTCGACCCGGAGACGGGCGAGGAG
>CAYTNQ010000369.1:0-2274 GCA_964439175.1 uncultured Anaerolineales bacterium
TAGGGCGCTTTAAGCGCCCTTGAGCTTTTAGCCTGGAGCTTCAGCTCGAGGCGACCAGACACTAAGACCAAGCTTTATACCCCCAATAACTTCTTAACCTTCATCCCTCCCGCAGGTTCTGCTCGTCCTGCCTGCACCTGTCGGCGCGGCACAGGTGCAGGCAGGACGGGGCGGGCCGGGGAAACCTGCGGGAGGATTTTCGGATACTTCCACTCACGAGAGGCTATCCTTAGCGCTCGCCGTTCGCGGCTATGCTTACGCTGCTACTTGTCCTTGCCCACGATGTTCACCGTATCCTTGCCCCAGATAAACTCCCCGCCATAGGGATAACCTGTCAGGAAGGCTTCGGTACTGTCTCCGGTCAGGTCCAGTTCCTGCGTCTCGAAGTGGAACACCATGTCCACATCGCCATCACCGTCCACATCCTCCATGGCCCAGCGCAGCGGCGCAACACCGGCGAAGAGCACAGTAGCCGGATCGACGTCACTGGCGTCGAAGTCGTCGGTGGTCAGCACTGCCACCGGCACCACCCCTTTGGACTTGAGGTTGATGCTATTAGGATCGCTGCCTGGCTTGATGTCGATCGCTCGCTCGAAGCAGGGCGCCAGCGGCGGCCCGCTGAGGTACCCCTCTACGGTGATGTCCTCAAAGACAATCGTGTGCGTCGCACCGTAGCCATAGAGTCCATAGAACACCTGCAGGTGCTCCATATCGCCAGTGAAGGTCATCCCAGCCGGAGAGAGCTCCATCGTGCTCCAATTACCGTCGGTCTCGAAGCCCTGGTTGAGGCTGTTGATGGTCATATACGCCGTGCCTGATGTATCGTCATTGGCGTGCAGCGTGATGACGATCTGATACCTTCCGCTGGTATTATAGGTCCCACCATCAACGGCAAGCGGGCTCTGAGCCTGCCATTGGTCCACACCATCGCGGTCGAACCAGATACGGTGGTTAGCCCATGGATTGGGTGGGACAGAGGGTAGATCATAGCTGCCTTCACCGTTACCCCCACCTTTTTGCAAGATCAACTTGTCGTCGATATCCAGCGTTGGAGCACCGGGCGGGTCCGGGTCAAAGGTGTTTGCATTCCAATCGTAGTCTGTGGCCAGCCAGACTCCTGCGCCTTCATCCATCCATGTGGGGTTAAAGTCGCCGTAGCAAGCAGAGCGCACACCCAATTCAGCCCATGCATGGGCATTGCCGCCGAAGTCATCCACAAGCCCGGTTGCGTCATAAGTGAAGCTCAGCACCAGGTCACCGGCGGTCAGATCCCACCATTCTGGGAAGTGGCCTGCCTGAAACCCTCCACTCAACGCGATATCGCCGAGATTCTCAGTGCTGGGCCCCGATGCCGAGGCGGGAGTCGCCATCGAGAGCAAAACAAGAGTCAGGACTATGACAAGAGTCTTCTTCATCGAACTTTCTCCTTTTGCAATGAAGAGCGGTCATTATGGGACACAATCACAATTTGAAAACCAGGGCTGGTCGGATTTGAGATCGCCAGCCAATCATCCCGCACGTGTAATTAATAGGCATCACCTCCTCGTAATATTATGTGTGTAGGGAGCGCCAGAGTGGCAGCTTCCTGGAGACAGGGTCGAAGCGGTAGCCTGGCTGGATACCCGGCTTGCCCAACCTCTGGCGCTTATTCGATGGCTATATATCCCTCGTCCGCTTCGTCGTAGATTGCTGGCGTCTGTTCTGGAGTTGAAGTGTAGGGGAAATGGGGAGAAAACTGCTGGAGGAAAGGAAACGCACAAATGCGAACGCAATAAGTGAGATTATTGCAATGTGACCTGGATCTCCCTCCCAATTGCTGCATATGCGTGGCACCCAGTGTGCCTAAAGTGGAATCTACACTAATCTATTATACCACAAATCTGCATTGAAAACAGGCAGAATTCGTTAGAAAATAGTTAGAATTTGGTTCGAATTCATCTTGAATAGGGAACTTTCTGCAAAAAGAAAACGGCGTTATAATTAGAGAGTAGTCCGGGAGATGATGGGTGAGAGAACCACAGTAGCAACGCCAGCAATCGAATCCCGGAGAGAGGAGGCTACCATGACTCCTACACCTGCCACCGAACCAAGTGAGGTCAAGCCGCCGCCCGAGGCCAAAGAGGCCGTGCGGTTGGCCCGGGAGCACCTGGCCCAAAAACTGGGTCTGTCGCCTGAGGCAATCCGGCTGGTTTCCGTTGAAGCGGTGGAATGGCGCGATACCAGCCTGGGCTGCCCGCAGCCGGGTATGATGTATGCCCAGGTCATCACGCCCGG
>CAYTNQ010000370.1:0-2262 GCA_964439175.1 uncultured Anaerolineales bacterium
GACTTGCTTTAATTGGCTTTGTTTTTTCGCGCAGCGCAGGGCGTAATATTTCCATAATCCCCTTTCAAATAAGAGCTTACACCAATTTATCTCTTCCAAAATTGGGTTCGTTTTTTCAAATCCCCCAGAGCAGGTCTGGGGGCTAAACGAGATTGGTCGAGTAGACATATTATAGCCATGCCACACAGGTAACGTTTGTTTTCTCTGTTTCTCTTGCCTTTCGGTATCAAGAGTGCCACAATATCTTACCATATAGCAGGCTTCAACGCCCCTCACAGAACCGTGCTTGCGGATTTCCCGCACACGGCTCCTCAGCCAGCCTCACTCGACGGCAACGGTCGATACAAATTATGTACTATTCGCGGACGAGGCAACGGGTAATGGGCCAAATAAGCATTCATTTGCTCCCATGTAAACGATTTGCACTGGCTACGCCGATTCAGCCATTTATTGACGGCACGTAACGTCTGGTAACTGAACTTCGCTATCATTCTCGAATTACCGCTGAGACCATAATAGTTGTAATGACCTCGAAGTTTCGATCCGAGCACAGCCCAGATATCCTCGATACGCATCACGCCGCGAACCTGACGCAGCCATGCATTCATTTGCTTGCAGGCTTTACGAAATTTCTTGCCGGACGTTCTGCGTCCCAGCAGAAATTTGCCTCTACGGCTAAGTCCGCAGTAGTGCGTAAAGCCCAAAAAGTCAAACGTGTTAGACTTTCGGCCCTGACGTGTTGCGTTCTTACGCTCGTATCGTCCAAAACTGATTGTCCGGGTCTTTTCAGGGTGCAGCTTCAATCCGAACTTCGCAAATCGCTCCCGAAGAATCCCTTCAATCTTCTCAGCACTGCGCTGGTATTCCACCATACAAACGAAATCGTCGGCATAGCGAACCAAATAACACCGCCCGCAAATTCGTGGTTTGACGCATTTGTCAAACCACAGGTCCAGCACATAATGTAAAAAGATGTTGGCCAGCATGGGACTCAGATTGCCGCCCTGCGGCGTACCCTGCTCGGTTCGTACAAGCATGCCCGACTCGATATATCCGGCTTTCAGGAACCGCCGAATTAACATGAGCAGACTGCTGTCTCGAATACGAACAGAGAGGAACTTCATCATCCAGTCATGTGAAACGTTATCAAAGAAACCCTTGATATCCGCTTCAATCACGTAGTTGACAGGTTGGAACATAATCGTATCATTGAGGGCCTTGAGCGCCTGATGACAACTGCGCTTCGGCCTGAATCCATACGAAAAGTCCATAAAATCAGCTTCATAGATTGCCTCAAGGATACGGGCAATCCCCTTCTGGACGACCTTGTCCTCTATCGCAGGCAAACCAAGTGGGCGAGTCTCCTTGTCGTTCTTGGGGATATATACCCTCTTGGCCGGTAACGGTTTGTACCGCTTGGCCTTCAGGCGTTTCACCAAGTCCTCAAGATTCTCATCCAAATTCTCGCCGTACTGATGCCAACTCCTACCATCAACGCCACAAGCCTTCTCCTTGCCGAGCGACATGTAGCATTCCCGTAAGAACCCCGTGTTCAACAGATGTGCTAAGCTGGTGAACTGTAATTTAGGCTCTTGACGGGCACGTCTCGATATCAGAGCAAGTTTTGCCGGTGTAGAGTTATCCATCTCAGAGTATGGCCCTTTCCCGCTCAGCCCTGTACGACTGACTGCCGGCCCCTTCGAGTGGGTCCCGCGTTTGCGGGCCGCCGCCGGGCGTTGCCCCGGCTACGCCTCTACTATGAGCCGGTCCGACTGCCGCATCTCTATGACCCCGCCTTGCCTCATCGGCTTGTTGGGGCATGCAAGCAACTTGTGCCTTAGGTATGCGGCTATCCCAGGTTCCGATGCAATCCGTTGGATGGCCCGCTGCGGCCTGCGACCCCGGCACGCCGTTACTGACTCGCCTTATAACGCCGGCAACGATGCTGGCTTCAGGGCAAAGCAACCCCTGGCCCATTGCGATTAGAAAAATTTCGGGGCTTACTGCCTTCACTTGCGTTGCGGCTGACCATCCGCTGTTTACATGGCTTCGTACCATTTGTTACCTCCTGATACGCACGTTTACATTCCGGCCGGTCGGCTGACTTTGGCCGGGCAGGATTATCACCTGCTGAATTGCACCAGCTTTGCCTGGCGCACGCTTTGTTTTTTCAAGTAGCCACGAAGTCACAAAGACACGAAACAATATCAATAACCGCCGATTTCACTGATTATGTGATTCCTGATTCCCGCATTATCAATT
>CAYTNQ010000371.1:0-2195 GCA_964439175.1 uncultured Anaerolineales bacterium
ATCTTCCCCTACGATGCCGCCACGGATATCTACCGCGACTTTTACTTCTCGGGCGGTATCTTCCACGACGGCTTTGCCCGGATTTGGTTCTCGGACATCACCTTTCTGAACTTCTGGGGTGGGCGCAATCCAAACACCGAAGGTATGACCAAGCAGTTTGAGACGATCCTGGGGATGGAGTATCCCCTCGACGGAGCGTACTACTGGGAGCGGTCAGCCTGGCCGAATCTTGACAAGATCCAGGTTCCTGCCTATTTTGGCTGTCACTGGCCGTTCTACAACCTTCACTTGCGGGGCACCTTTGACGCCTGGCACCGGACCGGAGACATTACCAAGCGCATGCTGGTAGGGCCGGCACCGCTGCCACAGCGCCAGTATGCCAACTATCACATGGAAGCTCTGCGTTGGTACGATCACTTCCTGAAGGGTATGGACACCAGGGTCCTTGAGGGTGCCCCCATCCACCTCTGGATCGAGGGTGAAGATATCTGGCGCGACGAGAATGAGTGGCCGCTGGCGCGGACGCAGTGGACCGAGTTTTACCTAGGCGGTACGCTCGGCGACGGCACCCTGAGCGATACACCCTCTCCAGCAGAGGAGCAGACGCTTGATTACGATCCGACCAGCAAGCAGTGGTTCTGGGGACAGCCTCGGTGGGTTTACCGGAGCGAGCCGCTGGATGAGCCGGTTGAGGTTACGGGCCCGATCCAGCTCAACCTGTTCATGGCTTCTACGGCCGAGGACACGGATTGGATCGCCAGTTTCCAGGATGAAGCCCCGGATGGGAGCATTCGAGAGTTGACCCGGGGCTGGCTGCGGAGTTCACACCGCGCCGTCGATTCGGCGCAAAGCCGGAAGAACGTGCCGTGGCACCCGCACACCCAGGTGGACCCACTTACGCCAAGCCAGGAGTACGAGTTGCCGATCGAGATAATCCCAACCAGCAACCTCTTCCTGCAGGGGCACCGCATCCGACTGGAGTTGGCGAACTGTGATACCCTGGTCCAGAATAACATGTGGTATCGCCGCACGCTGCCAATAGCTGCGCGGAATACGGTGGTCCAGGGACCCGGCAAGTCTCACATCGTACTACCCATCATCCCACGCTAGCCGAGTTTTGCGGGCGGACATGCCGGGCGCTCAGACGACTGCCTGAGCGCCCGGCGTCCGCGAAAGGGGGACGTCATAGAATAAGGAGGACTCCATGCGCCTATGCTTCGCGCGTCAAGATGAGCAATCGTTCGTAGGTCTGGGGCACGCGGGACGCTGGCTCGACCTTTCCAGAGCAATGCAAGCTTATCCCGATCGCTTTCCCTGGCTCAGCGGCTGCCCGGACCCGCTGATCGAAGATATTCTGGCTAACGTTCCAGACCCGCTCCGTTCCCTGGCCCAGTTGATAGACCATCTGGATGCCAGCCGCGCATACGCAGCCTACCAGATCGAACCACCATTGGACCTGCTGCCTCCTCTCACCAGGCCCTCAAAGATCATCGGCCTGGGACGTAATTACATAGCCCACGTGGAGGAGACGGGGTTTTCCGCACCAGAAGAGCCGCTATTCTTTGGCAAAGCGCCCTCGTCGGTCGTTGGCCCAGATGCCAATATTGTCTACCCTCCTATGGTAACCAGGCTAGATCCAGAGATTGAGCTGGGGTTCGTGATAGGGTGGAAGGCCAGGAACGTTTCCGAAGGTGAGGCGATGGACTATGTGGCAGGCTATACCATCGTCAACGACGTGACGGCGCGAGACATGCAACTACGCGACATCGCGGAGGGCAAGCCCTGGCTCCGAACAAAGAGCTTTGATACTTTCACTCCGACTGGACCGTACCTGGTGCTGAAGGACGAGATTCCAGATCCCCACGACCTGCAAATCACGCTACGTGTGAATGGGGAAATACGCCAAGACTCCTCGACGGCTAACTGCGTCTTCAAGATACCGCAGATTGTCAGCTACATCTCTAGCTTTATGACCCTTGTGCCTGGGGATCTGATTGCTACCGGCACGCCGGGTGGAATTGCCCCTCTAAATCGGGGGGACATCGTGGAATGTACCATAACGGGCCTCGGCACGTTGGTCAATCGAGTGGTCTAGGGCCAATACCGATTGGCTCAAATAACCCAATACCGGGTGCGTAGTGGCAACCCTTCCCCAGAGGGGACCTCCTATGTGGCCGCTTTTGTCAAGCTCCTTG
>CAYTNQ010000372.1:0-2115 GCA_964439175.1 uncultured Anaerolineales bacterium
GGGACTCAAACGCAGCGGCGACGTCACCGACTTTGTCAACAGATTCACCGGCAGTGACCGCTACATTCAGGACTACCTGGCCGATGAAGTGCTCCAGCAGCGGCCCCAAGGCACCAGAGACTTTCTATTGCAGACCTCAATCCTCGACCGCCTGAGCGGTCCCCTGTGCGATGCTGTGATGGCCTCCCCTCCTCTGGTAGGGGAGGGGTCAAGTCAGGCCATTCTGGAAGCGCTCGAAGCCGCCAATCTGTTCATCGTGCCCCTGGACAACGAGCGGCGCTGGTACCGCTATCACCATCTCTTTGCTGATTTGCTGCGGCAGCGACTGCACCAAAATCCTCCCCCCCTTTCATCCCCCCCAACGGGGGGGAAAGAGGAGGGCGCCCCAACGGGGGGGAAAGAGGGGGGGAGCGTGGCCGAATTACACAAACGTGCCAGCCTATGGTATGAAAACAATGGCATGGAGATTGAAGCGTTTCACCACGCTGCTGCCGCCAATGATGTTGAGCGCGCCGCGCGCCTGATTGAAGGAGGGGGGATGCCCCTGACCTTTCGCGGCGCGCTGGCCCCTGTACTGAATTGGCTGGAGTCGCTGCCGGCGACGGTACTGGATGCCAGGCCCTCATTGTGGGTGACGTATGCCTCGGCGTTACTGGCTGCTGGCCAAGGGACTGGTGTCGAACCGAAACTACAAGCTGCTGAAGCAGCCCTGCAAGGCGCCGAGCCAGACGATAAGACCCGTGACCTTGTAGGACGGATTGCCGCCACACGGGCCACGTTGGCTTGGGGGCAGAACCAGGCAGAAACCATCATTGCTCAGTCGCGCCGCGCCCTGGAGTATCTGCACCCTGACAATCTGCCTTGGCGCACTTCCACGACCTGGAAGCTGGGGTCTGCCTACCAGTTCCAGGGAGACCGTGCCGCGGCCAGCCAGGCTTATACCGAAACCATATCGATCTGCCAGGCGTCCGGGAATATCTTCATCAACATATTAGCTTCAACCGGCCTGGGCCAAGTACAGGAATCAGAAAACCAGCTCTATCCGGCCGCCGAGACCTACCGGCGCATTCTGCAACTGGTAGGTGATCAGCCGCTGTTGGCTGCCTGCGGAGCGTATCTTGGACTGGCCCGTATTTTCTATGAATGGAACGACCTGGATGCCGCCCAACAGTACGGGCAACAGGGCCTCCAACTGGCGCGGCACATAGACAGCAATGACGCATTCGCTACCTGTGGGGTGTTTCTAGCCCGCCTGAAACTTACCCAGGGAGATGTGGCCGGCGCGACCGCTCTTTTAGCTGAGGCCGATCAGTTCTTGCGCCGGCATAACTTCGTGCATCGGATGCCTGATGTGGTTGCCGCACAAGTGCTTACCTTGCTTCATCAGGGTAATCTGGCGGCGGCCGCTGATCTGGCTCAGACGCACGAACTCCTCATCAGCCAGGCCCGGGTACACCTGGCCCAGGGAGACACGTCCGCAGCACTGGCGGCGCTGGGGCCATTGCGCCAGCAGATGGAGGCCAAGGGTTGGCAGGATGAAACGCTCAAGGTTATGGTGCTACAGGCGGTCATTCACCATGCGCATGGCGAAAAGGACCAGGCTGTGCAACTGCTGGGGGACGCGCTGGCGCTGGCAGGGCCGGGCGGCTTCATCCGTATTTTTGTGGATGAAGGCCCGCCGATGGCGCGTCTGCTCTACGACGCCCTCTCGCGCGGAATTGCACCAGAGTATGTTCGCCGGTTGTTGGCCGCATTTCCCGATGCAGAACCTGAGCAAGCTGACTCATCAATGACGAAAGCCACTGGAACCGATTTTGTTGAGCCTCTGAGCGAGCGCGAAATCGAAGTGCTCCAACTCATCGCCGAAGGGCTCACTAACCCGGAAATCGCCTCCAGGCTTTACCTCTCGCTGAACACGGTCAAGGTCCACACCCGTAATATCTACGGCAAACTCGGGGTCAACAACCGCACACAAGCAGGTGCCCGGGCAAGGGCTTTGGGGATATTGCCCTCCAACTAATCACCTGAATGCCTGAACCCGGCACATGTAATAAGAAAAGGTAACTACTCAGGTGCCCGGCACTTTTGCGGCCTTCAAGCCGTAATCTGGCGTCT
>CAYTNQ010000373.1:0-2098 GCA_964439175.1 uncultured Anaerolineales bacterium
TCGGCCGTCTGAAGAACCAGCACTGTCTGGCCAATAAGAATGCTATCGCCCGGACTGAGGGTTTGACGATCACCAATCTGCTGGTTATTTACAAAGGTGCCGTTGCTACTCCCCAGATCTTCAATGCTGGCTTGTCCCCCTCGCCAACTGATGCGCGCGTGGCGTCGCGAGGTCAGCCGGTCTTCCAGAACAATATCTAAGTCACTTCCCCGGCCAATCACTACCTCCCCTTCAAATAATGGAAAGCTTATACCCGCCTGGGGACCCTTTTGAATGACCAACTTGGCTAACGGGTCTGGCTTCCACAACAAGGTGGCTTCTCTGTCGTCCATAGTCATAATGTGACGTCCCTTCTTGTTCATACGACATTTGCTGGTGTGCTGGAGAGGATCCAGTGGACCTTACAGTGTACCGACAACAGCCCGACAGATGTCAGCACGCGAAACAGTTCCGACCAATTTGCCATTCTCTACCACGGGGAGCAGGCGAATCTGTCTGTCAAGGAGTACGGTAGCCGCTTTGGCTACGTGGTCTTCCGGGCGGACTACGATGGGCTCTTCAATGACGAGCGGGGCGATGGGGAATTCGGAGAGTTCCCTTCCCTTGCGCATAAAAATCTCGAAGGCATCGTCAAGCGTTCCCCCCTCACCCAAGATTTCGTCAATGTCGGGCAGCGCTGTGCGCAGGATATCTCCTTCCGAGAGGACACCACAAAAATTATCGTCGTTATCCACCACCATCAGGTCACTCACACCCGACAAAGCCACAATCTCCGCCGCGTGATGTATGTTGGAGTCATGACGTATCCGAGCTGTGCGCATCGTCATGAATTCTCTAATCTGTGACACGCTTGCCTCTTTCATCGTTGATTCGCTCTCCCTAGTCAAAAACAACAAAAGCCGCCTCAAACTCCAGGGGGGCTCAGTTTTTACGTAAGAGAAGTCAGGCTCTCGATCCGATCTTCGCGACCTGGCTTCTTCTCGCTGACAGTGTAGCGCCATGCTGCGAGCGTTCTAATCAAGTCCTCGGTAACTTCCGAGAAACCGGGTAGCTATCTGCTACCGTGAAAGTTCAGCATAAACGCCGATTATATCACCCATAATATTTTAACACAAATTGGGTCATTTTTATCTTAAAACTTCATATGAATTTTTGGCGTAACCACTCAGCCTTCCCGCGAATATGTCATTCCGAGGAGCAAAGCGACGAGGAATCTCGCTCTGAACTACCAGCCAGTGCCTCAATCGAGATTCCCTTCGGCCCAGCTCACCTGTGCCGCACCCAGGTGCAGGCAGAATGACATGAGCTAAGCAGTAACTTTTCAAAGATTAGGAAGGCGTCTAGCTCCGGAATGCATTTTCCACAGCTTCTAGCAATTCACCGCTCTGGATCAGTTTTGCCAAAACATTAATGTCAGGCGTCGTTTCACGGTCATGCTCCAGAAAAGATACATACTTTCGGATGGTCGCATGCACGGCAGCCGTGCCGCGTCCCAGGCGCGCCGGCCCGTCGGGGCGCAGGTCAATCGCCTGGGCAGCGGTCAGGAATTCGATTGCCAGGACATTGCGGACGTTAGCCACAATCTCCATGGCGTGGCGCGCGGCGTTAGCTCCCATGCTGACGTGGTCTTCCTGGTTGGCACAGGAGGGAATCGAGTCAACACTGTCGGGGTGGGCCAGGGTTTTGTTGTCGGAGACCAGGGCAGCAGCGGTGTATTGGACCATCATCAGCCCGCTGTCCAGACCGCTGGTTGGCACAAGCATCGGAGGCAGGCCGCCACTCAGCTCGGGGGCCAGCAGACGAAATATGCGGCGTTCAGCAATGTCAGCCACTTCGGCCAAGGCAATGCCGAGAAAGTCCAGCCACATGGCCGGGCCCTGGCCGTGGAAGTTGCCGCCAGAGAGCGCACGATAGGATGTATCGCCGGATTCCACCGGGAAAATGAGGGGGTTGTCGGTGGTGGCATTGAGGGCAATGGTGAACCGCTCGCGCAAGAAGGCGAGCACATCAACAACCGGCCCCACAACCTGGGGGGCGCAACGCAGACTGTATGCGTCCTGGATGCGCCCGGGAGCGGAATCAACCAGTTGGCTGCCCT
>CAYTNQ010000374.1:0-2083 GCA_964439175.1 uncultured Anaerolineales bacterium
TAGCAATTTCACAATCCATCGATAGGCACCTGGTTTCGTCCAGATGCCCGGACTTATCCCGGAGGGGGCATCCTGGGTCACCGTTCTCCCGATGATTCTCCCTGACAATCCAGGGCGCCAGCGCGTTGGTGCCTAGAAACCTGGCCGAAAAGTTCGCGAAAATTCACGGCGTATGCTAAGCTCCTCGTTATGTAGCTGGAGGAGGCTCACATGCTCGGAAAGCGCTCGCCCCAGCGGGGTATGTTTGAAGCCGATCAAGTGTACCTGGACTTTGTGGGGCCAGATACCTTCTATGGTTTTCTGGCTCGCAATCGGCATGAGCTCTTCAAGGACGAGGACTTCGCCATGCTCTATTGCCCAAACAACGGGCGCACCAGCGTGCCGCCCAGCCTGCTGGCTGTCGCTTTGCTGCTTCAGGCCCACGACCGGGTGCCCGATGCGGAGGCGAAAGCGCGAGCTGACTATGACCTGCGGTGGAAGGTGGCGCTGGGGATTGACATCGACGAGCGGCCCTTTGCCAAGAGCACACTGCAGTCGAAGATCCTGTAAGGGTTGTTTCGTTCTCAGCTGATCCTGCATGATCAGGCGCGGGCGATTTTCTGCCGCAGCCTGGAATATGCGCGTGACACCGGCTACCTGAAAGGCCGCAAGATGAAAGCGGCGCTGGATACGACCGCCATCCTCGGCCGCGGCGCAGTGAAGGACACCTACAATTTGCTGGCCGATGGGGTCAAGAAGCTGATCTACACCCTGGCAAAAAGGATCGAGGGGGTGAAGCCCAGCATCTGGGCCCGGCTCCATGGCTTCGCCCGCTACTTCGCCTCGAGCATCAAAGGCGAGGCGGAGATCGATTGGGATGATGAAGAGGCGCGCAGAGCCTTCCTGCAAGGCATTGTGGCCGATGCGGATCGCCTGCTGGAGATCGCTCGAGAGACCTTGACCAGTGCCCCTCGGGGGAGCGAGCAGGAGCGGCAGGTCAGGCAGGCAGCGGAGCTGCTGCTGCAGCTGCTGTGCCAGGATATCGATTGGGGAGGAGATGACGGCCCAGGCCTGAAAAAGGGGGTGGCGGCCGACCGCATTGTGTCTGCCCACGACCCCGAGATGAGACATGGCCACAAGAGCGCCAGCAACCGCTTCGAGGGGCATAAACTCGCCATCGCCGCGGATCCGGAAAGCCAGCTGATCACAGCGGTGGATGTCCTGCCCGGAAACGCGAACGACAGTGCGCCAGCCTTGAATCTGGTGGAGCAGAGCGAAGAGAACACCGGCATGCAGGTGGAAGAGACGGTTGCTGACTGCGCCTTCGGCGACGGGATCACCCGACAGGAGTTCGAGCAGGCAGGACGCAAACTGGTGGCCAAAGTGCCCAAGAGGCCTAACCGGGGGTTCTTCCCGAAAGAGGATTTCGACATCGATCTTGAGGCCATGACCTGCACATGCCCCCTGGACAGTCCACCAGGACAGGCGGCGGGGCAAGTAATCGACAAACTGGTCAGCATCGGTAGGACAAAGCCCCGCACGGGCGAGTATCAAAAAGGGCAGGCTTTCCGGTTTGATGGCACGGTCTGCGACGCCTGCGAACTCCGAGCGCGATGCACGCGGGCCGGGCGGGGGAAGGGCAGAACCGTGACCCTGCACCCGCAGGAGCACCTGCTGCAAGAGGCGCGGGCTCTGCAGGCAAGCCCTGAGTTCAAGGACTATCAGCGCATGCGCCAGGCGAGCGAGCACCGCCTGGCCCGGATGGTCCAGCTGGGGGCGCGCAAAGCGCGCTACTTTGGCCGCACCAAGACGCTGTTCCAGGCCTTGATGGCCGCGACGGTCGCCAATTTGACCCTCATCGCAGGAAAAGTGGGAGAAATGGGTTCCGAAGGCGGGCCTCAGGCCGCTTTGGGTTTGCTTTTTTCTCACCTGGGTCGCTTGGTTGGCAGAGTCATGACGCATGTTGATGCTTGGATCCCTTCACCGTTGGGGATCGTTCATGCTCAATCACCAATCTCAACACCCCGTTTTCGGCCGGGTTTCTAGGCTGCTATTTTTCTACATCCTCTTGACCTTCGTCGAATCTAGTCCCGGCCTGTATTTC
>CAYTNQ010000375.1:0-2040 GCA_964439175.1 uncultured Anaerolineales bacterium
CTTCCCCTCTCCGACTCGGAGAGGGGAAGGGGGTGCAGGGGGTAGGGGTGAGGTCCGAGGCGTCACCCTGTGCCCGGAAAAGGCTTAAGTTAGCGCATATGCCTCCAGCCCCTCCCCGCACCGGGGAGAGGAGCAGTTCTCCCCCTTCCCTACGAGGGAAGGGGTATGAGGAGGCTGCCTTAGCAGCCTCTTTTTACGTTCTCCCCCTTCCCTCGTAGGGAAGGGGGCCGGGGGGTTAGGTCGTCAGGGCAGTTCGCCCCCAAACCTGAACGCATCCCCCCAGCGACGCTCTTTCTTGCCTCGCCCCTCAAAATCTGCTACAATTCACTCAGACGTCTGGCGCGAGCGAAGCGCGCATCTGCAAGAGGCAAAATGTCTATAGAAGCGGACTCTCCAAGAAGCAAGAATTTTTGGCAGCGCTTGAACGGCCCGACTAAAATCGGCCTCGTCTTTGCTGCTGTGGGTATCCTGCTGACGGTCATCGGCGTCTTCCGGGATCCGACCACGCCTGTCAACGCCTGGTCGCTAGGGATGGGAGCCCTTATCTCCGGAGGCACCTGGGGCCTGGTGAGCTGGGCCATCGCTACCGCAGCCGTTGAGGTGGAACGAGACGTGGCAGAGGCTGAGAGTAAGGATGAGGCTGCGTAGCCAATTGGTTTTGTCGGGGGGGCTGGGGTTCGCGGGCGGTGCCGTCTTGACAGGAGGCACCCTTTTTTTGTTGTGGAGAATAGACCTGGCACCACTAATTACTGGCTTGGGAACGTGGGTATTGTTGGGCTTTCTTCTCCTCTTCTCGCTGGCTGAAATCCCGGTGATGCTCATTGGTATGCGTCAAATGGTCATCGCCTCTCCTGGGACGTGGCTGGCAGTGCTCACCAATGCGGCTTTCACCGCCTTCGCTGCCGTGTATGCCGTTCCTTTCCTATTGTTGACGGGGCGGGTGGGCATTGGCCTGGGACTGTCCGGCCTCGGCTTGGTTCGCTTCGCCGGCGCATTGTTGTTCGTTCCTGGCCATCGAACCCCAATGTCCAGTTCCCAACCCCCGGCGTCTGCTAATTCACATTCTACAGTGCACAGCGAGGAACTATGACCTACCAATCACCTGAAGCCCTGCGCGATATACGAGCCCTTGTCATAGATATGGACGGCGTGCTCTGGCGTGGCAATGTTCCGCTGCCGGGACTGGCCGAGTTTTTCGCCTTGTTACGGAGGCGTTCCATCTCTTTTCGACTGGCAACCAACAATGCTAACAAAACGCCAGGCCAATACGTGCACAAACTAGCCTCGATGGGTGTCGAAGTCGCCCCCGATTACATTCTCACTTCGGCGGTTGTCACTGCTCAATACCTGGCTGCTACCGCGCCTGGCGCATCAGTATACGTCATTGGCGGAGATGGACTACGGCAGGCAGTGCTTGACTATGGCCTGCACTTAAGCAACGGTGATCATGCCGACTTTGTTGCCGTTGGGTGGGACCCAGAACTTACCTACGGCCAGTTGAGCGAGGCGACATTGCTCATCCGGGCCGGGGCAAAATTCATTGGTTGCAACCCCGACCGCACCTGGCCCGGCGAGCGCGGCCTTTTGCCCGGCAACGGTGCTACGTTGGCCTTTCTGCAGGCCAGCACGGACGTGGCTCCGCTCATCATCGGCAAACCGGAACGGACGATGTTTGACGTCGCCCTAAAGGCGATGGGGGCTGACCCGGCTTACACCGCTATGCTTGGTGATCGGCTGGAGACTGACATCGTAGGAGGGCAGAAGGCCGGCCTGCGCACGATCTTGGTTCTCACCGGTGCCAGTGATGAGGCGGCCCTGGCCGCCAGCCCGGTGAAGCCGGACTGGGTCTTCGATGGCATCCAGGAACTGGCCCATGCTTGGGGTGATCTCCCCGAGGATGTGGAGCACGTGACTCTGTGAACCCAATTAATCTTCTGGATGTGACGAAAGAAGAATTGGAATCCTTCTTGGCTGACTGGGGTGAGCCACGCTACCGGGCGGATCAAATCTGGAACTGGCTCTACCGGCGCTTCGCCGCTA
>CAYTNQ010000376.1:0-2015 GCA_964439175.1 uncultured Anaerolineales bacterium
GCTTGACCAACGGGGGGGAATACCAGAACGGCGCCGATCCCAACAACCCCGATACTGACGACGATGGTCTGTTAGATGGGGAGGACCCCGAGCCGGCTTTGGCGCTGCGTAAGGTCTACCTGCCCATTATCCTCAGGTAGACAATCTGTAGGCAAGATCTTTTAGTCAATTTTACCAAGGGGGCGACACCTTGTCGCCCCCTTGGTCCTCAGGGGCTTAAGATATTCTTGCTAGTACTCTGTCAAGAGTGATTTGATCCCGCAAAGCGGGATTTGATGAGTAATGGCAAGCGCCATAGTGGCCGATTCGACTCGTCAATTCCCCAAAGGGGACCTGTGGGTTAAGCCTTGACAGAGCACCAGAGGCGCTCCTGCCAGAGCTGCACTGCCCTCGCTGGCTGATTCTCTAACTTTTTTCTAACTAGTTTCACATCTAGTTCCTATTATCCGACGTTAGAATGGGGGATAATAAGATCGATGTATATGGAGGCCTCAATGCGCATCGCTGTTTTTGGATTAGGATACGTCGGTTGTGTCTCGGCTGCCTGCCTGGCTAACGCCGGGCACCAGGTGATCGGTGTCGACGTGAATCCGCTGAAGGTAGAGATGATCAACGCTGGTCAAAGCCCTATCATTGAAGCCCAGGTGGATGACCTGGTGCGGCAAGCTGTGGACGCCGGAAGTTTGCGAGCGACCAGTGCGGCTGCCGACGCAATTGCTGATGCTAAGCTGTCGTTGATCTGCGTGGGCACGCCGAGCAATGATAACGGAAGCCTGAACCTGCGTTATCTGCGTAATGTCGCGCGGGAGATAGGTTGGGCGTTGGTCGGGCGAGATGCCTATCACGTCGTTGCTGTGCGCAGCACCGTGTTACCCGGCACAATTGTGGGTGAAGTGATCCCGCTTTTGGAAGAGGCATCGGGCCGGCGCATAGGGGTGGACTTTGGGGTGTGTTCTAATCCCGAATTCCTGCGGGAAGGAAGTGCCGTGGTTGACTTTCACCAGCCTCCCTTTACCCTCATTGGGCAATGGGATGAGCGCAGCGGCGATCAGATGGCGGCCATTTACCAGGGGGTAGATGCACCTGTCGTTCGCACTGACCTGCCCACGGCTGAGATGGTCAAATACGTGAGTAACACCTTTCACGCGCTCAAGATCACCTTTGCCAACGAGATCGGCAATTTCTGCAAGAAGGTGGGCGTGGACAGCTACGAGGTGATGCGCATCTTCAGCATGGACAATAAGCTGAATATCTCTCCGGCTTATCTCAAACCTGGGTTTGCCTTTGGCGGGTCTTGCCTGCCCAAAGATTTACGAGCCCTGCTCTACCGGGCACGTCAAGAAGATCTGGAGCTGCCGGTTTTGCAGGCCATCCCGCGCAGCAACGAACTACAGGCTCGCTTGGGTGTGGAGATGGTCCTGCGGACCGGCAAGAAGCGGGTAGGAATTTTTGGGTTGAGCTTCAAAGCCGGCACCGATGACCTGCGCGAGAGTCCCTTGGTGTATCTTGCTGAGACATTACTGGGCAAAGGCTACGACTTGAAAATCTACGACGAGAACGTCTCCCTGGCCCGGTTAACAGGAGCAAACAAACAATATATTGAAAAAGTGATCCCTCATATTTCGTCGTTGCTGTGCTCATCCTTCGACGAAGTTTTAGCCACATCCGAGGTATTAGTTGTCGGCAACCGGCTGCCGGCGGCTGCCAACTTCCTCGACGGGGTCAATAGCGGTCATATTATCATCGATTTGATCCGCATCAAAGAGAGGCTGGATGGGACCGATGAGAACTATCAGGGGATTGGCTGGTGAACAAAGCCTGTTTTCGACATACCCCAACAAGTTGGGGAGTCCGCATTCGGAGTCTCAACTTGTTGGGGGTATTCCGCCGCAAATCGGACTTCCAACAAGACACTGGCTTCAAAATGAGGATTGCTGGGTGCGTTCGGATTTGGGGGCAACGGAGTCGAGGCTTTAGCCGGTCATTTTCGCGTCAAACCAAGCCCACCGGCTAAA
>CAYTNQ010000377.1:0-1996 GCA_964439175.1 uncultured Anaerolineales bacterium
ATGTATGCCATCCACGCCGCCCTCGCCAAGCGCTACGGAGGGGAGATCGAATTTCTTGATTTCTTCTTTTTCCGTCTGTTGTGCACCACCGGCGTTCTTTTTCTCTTTGCCCTGGGGCGCCAGGCATTGGTTTGGCCCGGCCCCGCCGCGTGGCTGTTGCTGGCTCTGGTCGGTACCATAGATGTGGTGGTCAGCCGCACCCTCTATTATGTTGCCTTGCGTCTGCTAAAAATGAGCATCCATTCCATTGTGTTGACCCTCAGTCCGGTGGCGGCCATACTTTGGTCGTTGCTGTTGTTCGATACCTTGCCCGCCCCGCAGCAACTCCTGGGAGGCGCTGCTGTGATTGCAGGCGTGCTGATAGTCACCGTCAATCGGAACGCCTGAAGCGCCCGTCTTTGTAAGATGACAACAACCGCGTTTGGGGGTAAAATAGCCACCACGAGCATAAATGGCTACAAGCTGGCCAGCAGCTTCGTGAAAGGAGACCCCCGTGCCTTACGTAAACATCAAGGTGACCAGCGAAGGTGTGACTCGAGAACAAAAGGAACAACTCATTCAGGGGGTAACCAAGCTACTCTCGGACACCTTGGGCAAAAACCCCCAAACCACAGTGGTGGTAATAGAGGAGATCGAAACGGACAATTGGGGGATTGGGGGCGAGACGGTCACCGTACGTCGCCAGCGTGGACAATGAGCAGAAAGCAGATCGGGCTTCAGCGCCCCAAGTAGCACACGTATGAACTTCCCGACTTCACCCTTGGGGAGATGAGAACTGGTTGTGCTACATTATTCATCTACCCCCGCTTTAATCAGTATCCCCAGGCATAGTATGGCTAGGAGTTTGATGAAATGGCCTATCGCTCTATTGGCAAACCTCATCCGCGTATTGATGCCGTCGACAAAGTGACCGGTGCTACCCTCTATCCGGGCGACCGCAATTACGACGACGAGCTCTGGATGAAGATTCTCTTCGCTGGGCGACCCCATGCTCGCATCCTGAGCCTTGATACCAGCCAGGCGGAGGCCCTGCCCGGCGTGATAGCTGTGCTCACCGCCAAAGACGTGCCGGTCAACGAGTACGGCCTGCAAATCCCCGACCAGCCGGTGCTATGTGGCCCTGGCTCTTCCAAAGAGGGGGCCGACGTGGTGCGTTTCGTCGGCGATCAAGTGGCCCTGGTCGTCGCCGAATCGGAGAAAATCGCCGCCCAGGCCCGTGACCTGATCCGTGTCGAATACGAGGACTTGCCGCTCCTGACCGATCCACGCCAGGCGATGGCCCCTGGTGCTTACGCTTTGCACTCCCACGCGTCCAATAACGTGGCTACTCACGACCGCATCCTGAAGGGGGACGTGGACGCCGCCTGGAAGCAGTGCGACGTGATTATCGAGGGGGAGTATCACACCCCGCCCCAGGAACACGCCTACCTCCAGCCGGAAGCCGGGACTGCCTACATCGATGACGAGGGGCGTATCACCGTACACGTCGCCGGCCAATGGACGTGGGAGGACCAGCAGCAAATCGCCCACGCCCTGGACCTCCCCCCGGAGCGGGTGCGCGTGGTCTACGACGCCATTGGCGGGGCCTTCGGCGGCCGCGAGGATATGAGCGTGCAGATCGTGCTCGCCCTGGCCGTAATGCGCCTGGCCGAGCGAGGCATCCAACGCCCGGTGAAAATCATCTGGAGCCGTGAAGAATCCATCATCGGCCATTGCAAGCGTCATCCCATGTACATCAAATCCAAATGGGGTGCCACTCGCGAGGGGAAACTGGTCGCCGCTGAGGTGGAAGCCGTCAGCGACGCGGGCGCCTACATGTATACCAGCAACAAAGTGCTGGGCAACACCACTATCACCTGCACCGGACCTTACGAGTTCCCCAACGTGCGCGTCAACGCCTACGCCGTATACACCAACAACTTGCCGGGCGGCGCCTTCCGGGGCTTTGGCGGGCCCCAGGGGCACTTCGCGGCCGAGATGCAGATGAACAAGCTGG
>CAYTNQ010000378.1:0-1971 GCA_964439175.1 uncultured Anaerolineales bacterium
TAACCGGTGACACCTCCGAGTTCCACTGGGGGACGGGCACTTTCGCCAGCCGGGGAGCAGTGGTCGCCGGCAATGCTGTCAATGCCGCCGCTTCAACCGTCCGCGCCAAGGTTCTCAAATTGGCCAGCAAGGTCCTGGAAGCGCCCGAAGAAGAACTGGAGTTGGTGGACGGCCAGGTGCGAGTGGCAGACGTTCCCCGGCAATCCATCAGCCTGGGTGAATTAGCCGTACTGGCAAACCCCCTACGCGGGGCGGTTGAGCCCGGCACCGAACCTGGGCTGGAAGCCACCGACTACTTTGGGCCACAATATGGGGCGACTGCCTTTGGAGCAGTCGCGATGATCGTCGAAGTAGACCCAGAAACCATGATGGTGGAGATCAAGCGCCTCGTAGTCGCCCACGATTGTGGCACGGTGCTCAATCCGATGATCGTCGAAGGTCAGATTCACGGCGGTGTGTCCCTGGGTATCGGTAACTCCTTCTACGAACAACTGGTGTATGACGAAAATGGACAACTTCTCAACGCTTCGTTGATGGACTATCTGCTGCCCAGAGCCACCGATATGCCCCGGCGGATAGAGATTGCCCACTTCGAAACTCTTTCCCCCCTCAATCCTATGGGCGCTAAGGGCGTTGGTGAGGCCGGAGCCATCCCAACCCCATCCGCCTTCGCACAGGCAGTAGAAGATGCGCTGGCCGATTACAACCTGGAGATCCTCGAAACGCCGCTCAGCCCCAACCGGCTTTTCGAGTTGCTGCAAGACGTGAAGCGTCAAACGTCAAACGTCAAGCGTCAAACGTCAAACGTAAGAGGTTATGCGTGACGATCACGTTTTACATCGTTACCCGGCAAGATTTGCGGTATGCGCGAGAACTATACCTGCCCAAGTGCAGACATTATATGACTCACGGACAGAAGGAAACACGGACTTGAATTCCTTCTTGACGTTTGACGTTTCACGCTTGACGTTTTAGACTTTTCAACATCGTACTCCGTACCAGGAGGAAAACAAAGCTATGAAGTTAGAAGGTGAGTACATCTTCAATGGCCCGCGCGAGGCGGTTTGGGATCTGGTGCGAGACCCCAAAGTGCTGTCCACTGCCCTGCCCGGCACGCAAAGCCTGAACAGGATCAGTGATAACGAATATGAAGGAGAAATGAACGTTCGGATCGGGCCGGTCTCTGGCGTCTTCTCCGGCCGCATCGTTGTCTCAAACGAAGTCCCGCCCGAGAGCTATACGCTGATGGTGGACGGCAAAGGTGCACCGGGCTTTGCCAAAGGGACCGGCCACGTGCAATTGATCGATCAAGGCGATGGTACGACGCTCATGAAATATGAGGGGGAGGTACAAATTGGCGGCAAGTTGGCCAGCGTGGGCCAGCGGATGTTAGACACAGTTAGCAAGAGTATGACTCGCCAGGGGTTGGAAACGCTGAACAAGGCATTGCAGGTGCGAAAGACAGCCGAAGCCGAGGGCCAAGAGATCGAATACACTCCTCCCTCAGAGACCGAGTTCGCAGTGGCTGTGGCTAAGGATCTGGCCGGCGAGATCTTTTCACCTGAGTATAGGACGATGTGGATAATTGTTGCAGTTGCTATTCTGTCCATGGCGATTGGATATCTATTAGGCAGGAGGAAGTAGAGGCAGTACATTCTCGCCACGGTACTTCTTGGAGGATGTCTGAAAAGTTGTGGGGCAGCCTTTCCAGGCTGCCCAGGCAGGCTAGAAAGCCTGCCCCACCCTACTTTTCAGACACACTCTTAAGGTGAACCCTTATTTGTTTGCCTGCTGGCCGTGGTAGCCTAATCTGGGATGACCTTATGGAGGACATAGAAAGGAGGTGATAGACCGGGCCCAGTTCATCTTTAATGGATTGCCCTGGTAAGCGCTATTTGCAGGACAATTCGTGCACTGGTTTCACCCATATCCAAGCAAAACTATCTGCTATTCTGCTGTGAGAGGAGGAGG
>CAYTNQ010000379.1:0-1967 GCA_964439175.1 uncultured Anaerolineales bacterium
CCAGCGTAGACAACCGTTCCCCGGTCCAGGTGAGGCTCGTATTCCTCCCGCTCTTCGATGGTGCAATTGTAACGGTCCAGGTCGCCGTAATCGGCAAAGCGTTGCACGGCCTGAGCCACCAGGTCACCGTAAGGCATGGGATGGCGCACGACAACGAATTGCCTGCCCATTTCCTTGAGGATCTCGCACACACGGCGGGTGGTCTGGCTTTTACCGCAGCCGGTGCGCACAGCGCCAATGGAGATCACCTGCTTGCCGCTCTTGAGCATGGTGGTATTGGCCCCCATCAGCCGAAAATCGGCCCCGGCAGCCAGTACCTGGGATGCTTTGTGCATCACGTATTCGTGGGACACATCGGAATAGGCAAAGACAACCTGGTCTACTTTCAAATCGCGGATGAGGCTGTCCAGTTCACTCTCGGGGTGAATGGAGATACCCTGGGGGTAGTGTGGACCGGCCAATTGGGCCGGATAGATGCGCCCTTCGATGTTGGGAATCTGCGTCGCAGTAAAGGCAACGACCTCGTAGCGCTTGTTATCCCTGAAGAATACGTTGAAATTATGGAAGTCACGGCCAGCGGCTCCCATAATGATCACACGAATCTTCTCCACTGAAGAAATCTCCTTTTTCTTTATTTAGTCTTGTCGTTCGCGATAGCTAAGGCGCGAGAGGAAGACTCCCAGTTCATAGAGGACCATCAGGGGTGCCATAACCAGCAGCATATTGACCGGGTCCACCGTGGGGGTGATAGCAGCAGCAATGAGGGCGATGACAACAATCGCATATTTGCGATTTTGCCTGAGGAATTCGGGCGTAATGATCCCCAATCGGGCTAAAAAGGCCAGGATGAGGGGAGTCTCGAAACTGACGCCAATCCAAAACATCAGCCGGCTGACAAAACCAAAATAGGTGCTGGGCCGGGGCCGGGTTGGGATGTTAAGGAAGCCGATGAGGAAGGGGACAGCAACCGGCAGCATCACAAAGTAGGCAAAGGACACTCCCAGCAGGAAAAGGATCGAGGCACTGGGGACGACAAACCACAGATAGCGGCGTTCTTCCCGGGTCAGACCCGGCACGATGAAACGGATGAGCTGATAGACGATAACCGGCATCGCCAGCACCATACCGCTGATGAGCGAAACTCGCATAAAGACGCCGATGTTTTCGGTGACATCAATGGCCTCTAGCGCCTGGCGCCCGCCAATAGGGATAGTGAGAATCTCCACGAGCCGGTCGGCGAAGATGAAGCTGATGGCCGTGGTGAGAAGCAGCGCAAGAGAAGCTTTGACCAGACGGCTGCGCAGTTCACCCAGATGCTCCAATAAGGTCATTTCAGTCCCGAGGGCATCGTCCTGGGAGGGCTTCTCGGAGGTCTGCGTGGAAGGCGGATTAAGAGTTGCCATCGCCAGCATCCTCTTCTGAGGTATTGGAGTTGGAGAGCTGCGTTTTAGGGGGGGCTGGCTCGGCCGTCCCATCGGAAGGCGAGGTCAGCGGTCCAGTGAGAGCGCGCTGAAAGTCCGATTGAGCTTCCTTGAAAGGTTCCATCACTGCTTTTTGGAGATTTTTCCCACCTGCCTCAGTCTGAGACGCACGGTTGAACTCTCGCTCCCACTCAGCAGTGAATCCCTGCGACATCTCGCGCAGGTTACGCATAGTCTTGCCGATGGATCGGGCTATCTCAGGTAATCGTTCGGGGCCAACCACAATAAGCGCAATAATCAAAACAACCAAAAGTTCAAGCGGGCCAATGCCCAAGAAATCCATACGTTATACCTTCGATGCTTCATCATAAGGATATTCTCTCGGAGCCAGGGTCGCAAGGATGTGATCGCGTCCACGAGATGCCAGGCTGCCGAGTACACCATTTACAAAGCGCGGCGAACTGTCACTACCAAACATCTTGGCCAATTCAACGGCTTCGTTGATGGCGACCTTGGGTGGGGTGTCTGAATCAAAGAGAAGTTCGT
>CAYTNQ010000380.1:0-1957 GCA_964439175.1 uncultured Anaerolineales bacterium
GAGCGGTCCCCTGTGCGATGCTGTGATGGCCTCCCCTCCTCTGGTAGGGGAGGGGCTGGGGGCATATGCGCTAACTTAAGCCTTTTCCGGGCGCAGGGTGACGCCTCGGACCTCTCCCCTACCCCCTGCACCCCCTTCCCCTCTCCGACTCGGAGAGGGGAAGGGGGCCGGGGGGATGGGGAGAGGTCCCCTTTCCTCGCTTAAGTTAGCGCATATGGGGGCTGGGGGAGGGGTCAAGTCAGGCCATTCTGGAAGCGCTCGAAGCCGCCAATCTATTCATCGTGCCCCTGGACAACGAGCGGCGCTGGTACCGTTACCATCGCCTTTTCGCCGATTTGTTACGGCAGCGATTGCAGCAGAGCTTTCCCCCCCTTTCATCCCCCCCAACGGGGGGGAAAGAGGAGGGCGCCCCAACGGGGGGGAAAGAGGGGGGGAGTGTGGCCGAATTACACGTCCGCGCCAGCCTATGGTATGAAAACAATGGCATGGAGATTGAAGCGTTTCACCATGCTGCTGCCGCCAACGATTTTGAGCGGGCTGCGCGTCTGGTCGAGGGGGAGGGGAATCCTCTCTACCATCGCGGCGCAGTGGCCCCTGTACTGAATTGGCTGGAGTCGCTGCCGGCGACGGTGCTGGATGCCAGGCCCTCGTTGTGGGTGATGTACGCCGAGGTGTTAACGACCAGGGGGCGACTTGCAAATGCCGAAGAGGCATATCAAGCTGCAGAAGCAGCCCTGGGTGACGCCCAGCAAGACGTCTCTACCCGCGATCTCCTGGGACGTATCGCCAACGGGCGCGCTTCGTTGGCTGGCCTTCAGCGCCAGTCAGAAAGAATGGTTACCCTGGCGCGCCGCGCGTTGGATCTTCTCCGCCCCGACAACCTGGCCATCCGCGCCGCCGCCCGCTTGAATCTGGGGTATGCCTACCAACTCCAGGGCGACCGGTCCGCAGCCAGCCAGGCCTTTGCTGAGGCCATCGCCGACGGCCAGACTGCCGGGCACATCATCGTTACCACGTTGGCCACCGAACGCTTAGGGGGCATGCAAGCGGCAGAGAACCGGCTCCGTCAGGCGGCCCAGACCTACCGGCGCGCCTTGCAACTGGCAGGTGAGCAGCCGCTGCCATATACGAGCGACGCGCATCTCGGCCTGGCCCAGATACTTTACGAGTGGAACGATCTGGACGCTGCCCAACGTCACGGACAAAAGAGCGTCCAACTGGCGCGACAGATAGAGCACACGGACAAATCCATCGCCGGTGAGATATTCCTCGCCCGCCTGAAACTTGCCCAGGGAGATGTGGCCGGCGCGGCTGCTATCCTGGACGAGGCCAGTCAATCTGTGCAACAGCATCGCTTTACGTTTTGTTTGCCTGAGGTTGTTGCCGCACAGGTGCTCGTGTCGCTTCGCCAGGGCAATCTGGCAGCCGCCGCTCAATTGGCGCAGACGCACCAGCTCCCCATCAGCCAGGCCCGGGTACACCTGGCCCAAGGCGATGCAGCAGGGGCGCTGGCGGCGCTGGAGCCGTTGCGCCAGCAGATGGAGGCCAAGGGTTGGCAGGATGAAACGCTCAAGGTTATGGTGCTACAGGCGGTCGCTCTGCACGCGTATGGCGATAAAGACAAGGCGCTACAACTGCTGGGGGACGCGCTGGCGCTGGCCGGGCCGGCTGGATTCATCCGCACTTTTGTGGATGAAGGCCCGCCGATGGCCCAGTTGTTGGTCCAGGCAGCCGCGCGCAGGATGATGCCAGACTACACGGCCAAGCTACTGGCTGCATTTGAAGACGCGGCGCAGGACGGAGGACGAAGAACACAATTCGCCCCTTCGTCCTCCGTCGCGCGGAGCAGTCCTTCGTCGCCTGCCAGGGGCGAAGCCGAAGGGTTGGTTGAGCCCCTGAGCGAACGCGAACTTGAAGTGCTTCAACTCATCGCTGAAGGGCTGACCAATCAAGAAAT
>CAYTNQ010000381.1:0-1937 GCA_964439175.1 uncultured Anaerolineales bacterium
AGCGTGCTGAACATTATGCCCCCTGTGGCTCCAATTTGTAGCCGACCCCGCGCACTGTGACAATGCGCTGTGGGTTGTGGGGGTCATCCTCCAGTTTCTCACGCAGCCAGCGGATATGAACGTAAACTACCTGGGATTCGCCCTCATACTCTGCTCCCCAGACGCGGCTCAGCAACTCGTCGGCGGAGACTACCCGTCCGGCTTCCAATGCCAAAGTGTGCAGCAGATCGAACTCTCGGGGTGGCAGCTCTATAGAGCTGCCAGCCAGGGTGACTGTGTGGGCGGCCGGGTCAATCACCATGTCGCCCACCGCCAAAGGGGTCGGCTCGGCCGTCGGGGTTATCGGCCGTTCAGCCCTCCGCAGTACAGCCTTGATTCGGGCCAGGAGCACATCCAGGTCGAAGGGCTTGGTGATATAGTCATCGGCTCCCAGTTCCAATCCCAGTACTTGGTCCAGTTCGCGTCGGCGTGCAGTAAGGAAGATAACTGGCGCACCGACTTGCGTCTGGAAGTAGCGTAAGGCATCCAATCCATCCATGCCAGGCAGTCCGATGTCCAGGAGAATCAGATCAGGCCGGTCACGGCGGACCAGGGCCAGGGCATCCTCTGCAGTGGCGGCGGTGCTCACCCGATAGCTCGCTTGCTCCAAATTGAAGGCCAGGCTGCGGCGCAGGAGCGCATCGTCATCTACCAGCAAAATGTGGGAATCCATGGTACTTTGTCCTTTATGCGATAGTTTGTATATGTCTACCTTATTTTACTACAAAATGGAAGCCTTTGAGAAATGGGACTTATCACGCAGGCCTGTCCCAAGATTCATCTGAGTAATTACAGTTGCCTTAAGGTTGTAACTACTCAGGCCGGATACCCCTTGCGAAGGTTTGGTGAGAGTTTTCAGAGCGAAAATGTCTTAGTCTACCGAAAATTGCCCTGTTGGCAAAGTTATTCTTAACCTTCGCAAGGGCAACTGAATAGTTACTTAAGGGTCCGTAAATAAACAACTTCCCGCATTTGAGGCGGATTTCTTTGGCAAAACTGGTGGAAGTGCAGGAACTTATTCTTTTATGGACCCTTAAGGTTTTCTTAAACTTAACTTTAGTGAATCATAAGGACAAATAAGAAAACTTGGACAATAATATGGGTAATTCCTATATCTTCATCGCGTAGTAGTCTCTCGTAACAGTGTTGGTGGGAATAGCAGATTACCTTTTCATCCCAGAACACACAGCGTTCGTAGAGACTAAGTTTTTTTCAGCGTTCTCAGGGACCTGAGCAGTGATGGAAAGGCATCAACGTCAAGCAGAGAGACTGTCTATCGCGTTAACCTAAAGTAAAGGAGTTACAAAAAATGAAGAAGATGTTGCGTACCATTCGTTTGTCCTCAGCGCCGAGTCTGGCGCTGGTCGCCATGCTGGTATTAGCAACCTATGGCCCTCTGGTTACGCCTCCAACAGCAATGGCCATGACAGTGCAACCGTACTCGACGCAAACGACAGCAACCCAGCCATCTACTGCTCAGGGGGTAACGGTGCAGGCGGTTAAGAATCCAACCCTGGGGGAAATCCTGGTCAATAGTCAGGGTATGACGCTTTATACATTCAAGAACGATAAACCTGATAAGAGCACCTGTTACAACGCTTGTGCTCAACTTTGGCCACCGCTGACGGTACCACAGGGCCAACAACCCACCCTTGCCCAAGGCGTCTCGGGCAAACTGAGCGTGATCCAACGCCAGGACGGTACCTACCAGGTCACTTACAACGACATGCCACTTTATCTCTTTGCTCAAGACACTCAGCCTGGAGATGTAAAGGGGCAAGGGTTTGGAAATGTCTGGTACGTGGTGTCCGTGTCTGCGCCAACTGCGGCGGTGCCTGATTTCTCCCAGCTAGGTTTTCCGAACGTGCTGGCCAGCCAGGACATCCAGGCTGGCCAGG
>CAYTNQ010000382.1:0-1901 GCA_964439175.1 uncultured Anaerolineales bacterium
ATGGGGCGCTAAATGCAAACACGAAAGTTCTGCAGGTTCGTAGTGATGACTTTAGGCATTGATTACGCGCGGAAACGACTAAAGTCGTCAGTACGAACCCATCAAGACTTATCGGTTGCATTGGATGGATCAGGTGATACATATCGATTTGCGAACCATAGAAAGGTGGCGACAGCTAAGCCGTAAATGACGTTGGCCACAATCATAAAGCCCTGGAGTTCCGACTCGTCGCTAAACACTCTGTTCAGCCCACCTACTCCTAACAGGTCCATCAGGATGTCCTGGCCGAAGCCCAGAATCTCGGCGAGCAAAAACACCGCCGTCAGGTACAGAAAAAGTTTTTGGAGCCCGGTTGGCCGCCAGGATGTGAAGCTCACAACGGCAGACCAGTCAGGCCGGCTGGCCAAAAGCCAGGCGAGGAAAGCAGCAACGGCGAGCCAAAGAAGATGGATCACGGCCGGTAATACCAGCAAGGTTATAGCCGAGGGGAAGCGGGCCTGGTCGCCAGTCAGCACCGTCAAAATCGGCCCCGGGGTCGATAGTATCGATAGGGTGGAAATATAGAAAAGTGCGGCCAGACTCAAGAAGAGCAAGCTTTTCATCACTCCCTCCATCAAGCCTTGCCCTGCCTTCCAGCCCCAGCTTGGATCGTAAACAGTGGACCAGGCCACATATAGGCTGGCTGCAAATACCAGGATACGCAAGATGGGGACAATCAAGAACGCCATGAAGCGCCTCCCTTCAAAGTTTCACATCGTACCAGACCTTTTAACCTCAGCCCGGGAGTTCACTCCCAGGACATAGTCACACCTCACCGATGCGCGGCACGCGGTCACGCACGAGCCAGGGTGGCAGGACGGCACAGGCCAGGCTGGCGGCTCCCCCCAGCGCCAAGCCGACGAGTTGCCCGGCTGCCTCGGGCCACCCCAGCAACACAAATCCGATGGGTGGGCCGAAGAAGAGTGCCAGACTTACGAGCATGCCACCGCCACTCACCAGCAGGCCGAAGCAGCCCGCAGTGCCTCGCGTCATGTGGCGTGGATCGTCCCATTCGAGGTTGACCCCGGTCACGCCAAAGGCCAGGCTGATGCCAACACCGCCGGCGATAGTCAGCGCCACGACCGGCATGCCAAACAGCAGCGAGGCCAGGCCGGCACCCTGCACCAGCGAGATGGCCAGCAAGAATCCCCACCCCAATGCCAGCGTGGGCAGGTAGGCGACCATGAACTTGGCGGCTAAAAGCCGGTTGGCGCTCACAGGTGCAGTCTTGAGCAGCCAGTAATGTTTGCCTTCTTGCGAAAAGCCCATCATGGCCAGGCGCGACATGAGCGACCAACCGACAAACAGCGAGATGCCCACGTTGCCGTACACCAACATGCTCTTGAGCGTCTGCGTGAACCACACCGGGGCTTCGCCCCGCCCCGCCGGCGACTGGCCGCCGCCCCGTACCAACGTCACCGCGTAGATCACGCCCAGGATCAACGGGCTGAGCAGTTGCGACATGTTGCGCAAATCACGCCGGATGACGAGGGCGTCTTTCACCATCAACCCGCGCACTGCGGCCGGCACGCTGCGCTCGACGAGCCCTGCAAGAGGCGCGCGCTTTTCAGTTCTCGGTCGAGAGGTGCGCCGGGTTTTCCTTCTGCGGGTACCACTCTGCATGCGCGCCCAGCCGGTGTAATACAGTCGTTCGGCGGTGTTCAACGTCACAGCAAAGATGGCGCCCGCCAGTCCTAGCGTGAGCACCAGGAATCCTGCGCCGGTCAACCAGTGCCCTTGGCCAATGTCCACCAGCCCGCGTCCGGCCCACGCCAGTGGTGACCAGGGCGTGTTAAGGCGCGTCAGCGCTCCAAAGGCCTGCGACGCCTGCGACGGGGAAACCTGGACCGATCGGGTGAATT
>CAYTNQ010000383.1:0-1900 GCA_964439175.1 uncultured Anaerolineales bacterium
CTGGCCCGCGTGGCGGCCCGTCCTGGACTGCGCCAGCGGGCCGGGAAGCCAGGACAGGCAGGTGGACAGCGTGCTGGGGCAGCCAGACGAGTGCAGGTTAGCCGAAACGGCCGGGGTGGCAAGCATGAAGCACCGCTTAGTCCCCACTCCGATGAGGCCGACGCTCGTTACGCAGCCGCTTTGAAACTGGTGCAGGCTATTGACCGCAATCTGCAAAAAGGAACGCGTCACTACTACGATACCCAGGGCAGGCTCTTGAACACCCTCGACGAGGTGATTCACGCTTTGTTGACCGATCGCCTTGCCCCGGGCAAACCGGACGGGTATCTGCCGAGCGACGAGAGCGTGGAGTGGGCACAAGTCGGCGAACTGGCGGCTTGACGAGGACAAGACCATGTCCGTGATCGCCTCTAATCTTGGCTCCGCTGAAAATGGATCCGGTCGTGCAACAACCAATGTCTCAGACCTGTCAACTTATTGACTTGACGATCCGGCCACAGGAGGTATTAGAAATGGAACAACCCTGGGCAGTTGTCATCAGCCAAAATGGCCTGAGTGATGAGGAGGGCTGCGGCGACATTTATCAGTTGCTGGCGATGCTGGAGGGAATTGAAAGCCCACCAGTCAAACTTTACTTCACCACTGAGGGTGTATCGCTGATTGCCGCCGACTCGCCAATCCTCCCCAGACTGAAAAAGTTGGAAGCCAACGGTGTTGAAATGGTCGCCTGCCGCACGTGCCTGGATTACATGGGACTGCGCGACCACGTCGAGGTGGGTCATATCAGTGCAATGGAGCACATCATGACCGATATGGAACGTGCACCAAATGTCGTGTTGCTCTAAGCACTTGTCCAGAAATAACTTAGCACTTTTGCCATCAGTCTACACCTGACTTGCCGATTAAAATGCAAAGTTATTATTGGACAAGCACTAAGTAGACGAAAGACGGTTGACGAATGACGAACGGCCGCTTATCTGTCTTCAGCCCTTCGTCTCTCGTCCTTCGTCATCACTTAGGAAATCACTATGTCTGACACACTTCCCCCAGAGGGAGGCAACCTCAACCTGCGCGGGCGACATCTGCTCGTGGTCGGTCTGGCGCGCGAAGGCACCGCGCTGGCCCGTTACCTGAGCCGGCATGGTGCTCAGGTGGTCGCCACCGACCTCAAGCCGCCCAAAGCCTTTGGCGACACATTGACGCCGCTGGCCGAGGCGGGCGTGAGGCTGGTGCTGGGCAAACATCCGCCCTCCCTGCTAGACGGCTGCGAGGTTATGTTTGTCAGCCCCGGCGTGCCCTTTGACACTCCCTTCCTGAACGAAGCACGGGCGCGAGGCGTACCGCTTAGCACTGAAAGCCGCCTCTTCTGCCAGCTTTGCCCGGCACCTATTGCCGCCATCACCGGTTCCAGCGGCAAGACGACGACGGTCACGCTGGTAGGCGAGATGCTCACGAAGTACTCGCAGGGTGAAGCGGACCCCCAGCGAGCGCTGCGCGGCCACACAACCTGGGTAGGGGGGAATATCGGACAGCCACTGATCGAAGCGCTGGACCGGATTCAGCCGAGGGACAGCGTGGTGATGGAACTCTCCAGCTTTCAACTCGAATACTTTCATCCCTCTGCCAACGACCACGTGATGGACTGTGATCTCATGTGGCTGCCGCTGCTCGCCGGATGGAGCCCCTCTGTGGCTGCAATCCTGAACATCACGCCTAACCACCTGGACCGCCATCCGTCTATGGAAGCTTACATCCACGCCAAGCGGGCACTGGTAGCCTATCGCCAACCCGATGATGTGGCCGTGATGGGCCTGGACAACGAGGTAACGCAAGCGATGGGGCAGGCATCAGCCGGCCGGGTGCGTTGGTTTAGCCGTCTGTCGCCCGTGAGCGACGGAGC
>CAYTNQ010000384.1:0-1875 GCA_964439175.1 uncultured Anaerolineales bacterium
TGGTCGCCACGCAGATAGCCGGAGAGGAAATCGGTCTCCTTCTCAAATCCTGAGTCCTGCATGAAGGCATCGTAGTAGGAATAGTTGTAGGGGATGCCGATGGCCGGCCGATGCTCAAAGCCTTCTATCAGCAGCCCCATGCCGTCTCCCTGCAAGAAGCCTTTAGGCCCGATGACCCGCTCCATCCCCCGGCTTCGCGCCCAGTCACATGCAGCATTGAGGAGAGCGCGAGCTACCACCACGTCTTCCATCACTTCAAAAAAATAGAAGAAGCTGTCTTTGTGGCCGTGATGCCGGTTGTAGTTCCGATTTTCCATTACCACGATGCGCCCCAGCGCCTGCCCTTCACTTTCGGCGACGAAGAAGTCAGCCTCGGAATGGCGGTAGAAGGGGTGCTTTTTGCGATTCAAGATCAGCTTGATCTCGGGCAATATGGGCGGCACCCATTGCGGACACTCCCGGTAGAGCTCGAAGGGGAAGTAGATGAACTGGCGGGCGTCTCGCGCCTGCGTGGTGTCTATTTTGCGTACTCGCATGGAGGTTACTCCTGAGGTGTTTATTTACCGCAGACGCGGTACATGGTTGCCTTCCAAAAGCTATTCGCTGACGAAGAAGCCGACGCCCAATATCCCCGGCCCGCCGTGGGTAACGATCGCCGGCGGCACGTCTAGGATGGGGACGTGGGTTATGCCTAGCTGGGCGCCTAACTCGTCGGCCAGAGCCTGGCCTTGCTCAGGCACACCGGCGTGCATCACCGAGAGGTAACCGCTACCGTCGCGCGCAATCTGATCCAGCACCAACTCCTTGAGACGGGCCAGGGCGCGCTTGTGTGTCCGTTCCCGCTCAAATTGATTCACCTGGCCGTCTCGGAAAGTGAGGATGGGCTTCACCTGCAGTATGCTGCCCAGCAACGCCGATGCGCCGCCGATGCGTCCCCCTTTGGCCAGGTATTCCAGGGTGTCCACCAGGAAGTAGATGCGGCAACGCGGGGTGAGGTCAAGCAGGCGCGCCTCGATGGTGTCGGCGTCGTGGCCGGCTTCGGCCCATTCGGCGGCTAATGTCACCACGGTCGCCATGGGGCTGGCGATTAAGCGGGTGTCAATCACGCGGATGTCGGCGTCCGGGAAATCCCTGGCAGCCACCGTGGCCGAGCGGACGGTGCCGCTCACTTCGGCCGAAGGATGGATACACAGAATCGGATCACCCTCCGGGACCAGGCGTTGGAATTCTTTGGCGAAAAGCTCGGGCGGTGGGGCGGCAGTTTTGGGCAACTCGCGGGCAGTTCTCAACCGTTGCATAAAAGTGGCGTTGTCCATCTCGACGCCTTCCAGGTAGGAGTCGGTACCAAAGATGATGACCTGGGGAATGATAGGAACGTTGTATCGCCGGGCAGTTTCGGCCGGCAAGCCAGCCAGGGTGTCGGTGATGATATGGACCGTCATATTGCTCTCCTCCCTCAGAGTGTGACTGAAAAGTAGGGTGGAGCAGGCTCAGGCAGGCTGGCCCATAGGTCCCCCCTCGGGACCGTGGGTGGGGAAAAGCCTGCCCCACGAACGGCTCACTCCTTCCTGATCCCGCCCTTTGTCATCAGGCGCGGGTCGAGCAGGCGCTCGAGTTCTTGTGGCGACAGGTCCGTCATTTCGGCCGCGACTTCTTTGAGGCGGCGCCCTTCGGCATATGCCCGTTTGGCGACCTGAGCCGCTTTGTCGTAGCCAATGACCGGGTTGAGCGCTGTCACCAAAACTGGATTTTTCTCGACCAGTTCGGCCATACGCCCCCGGTTGACGCTGAAGCCAGCAATGGCTTTGTCGGCCAGCACGCGGGCAGCGTTGCCCAGGAGCGTGATGGATTGAAGCACGTTGTGCGCAATCAGCG
>CAYTNQ010000385.1:0-1866 GCA_964439175.1 uncultured Anaerolineales bacterium
GAGGTTGGGAGGGGGGAGAGCCCTGTCTCGCGCAAGCGACCCGACTTGGGGATTAGGTTCAGACGCTGTCCAGTCTGCTGTCGTCTCGACCCCCAAAAACCTACCCATGAAAGCCTCCAGCCCCTCCCCGACGCGGTGAGGGGAGCAATCTCCCCCACTTCTTGTTACTTGTAGCCTCCTGTGTATAATAACGTAGCTATAACGCTTGGGAGGCCCCATGAATCCTGGAAGTCAAAATGCGCGCCGGACATGGATGTGGGCCTGGCGCCTGGTTTGTCTGGTCGTGGTGTTCTCGCTGACGGCGGCGCAGTGCAGCCGGCCGACGCCCACACCCGGTCCGGCGGTACGGGTGGCAATCCTGACCCCGATGACTGGCGAGTTGGCAACTTTTGGCGAGACAGTCCGCAACGGCATCACTCTGGCGTTTGACGGATGGAACGACCAGGGGGGTGTGAACGGTCAGCGCATCGAATGGGTGCTGGAAGATACACGCTGCGACCCGGTGGAAGCACGTCGCGCTGCTGAGCGTGCTGTCATCGAACAAGGGCTGCACTTCATCGTCGGCGGGGTTTGCTCCGAGGCAGCTATCCCCATCGCCAGCGTCGCCGACGAGCAGGGAGCCCTGTTCATCGCCACCACGGCCACCCATCCGCTGGTGACGGTGGACGGCAATGGTGCTACCCGCTCCCTGGTCTTTCGGGCCGCCTACGCCTATCCATATCAAGGGCGAGCCGCCGCCCGTTTTGCTCTGAACGAGTTGAACGCTCGCCGGGCGGCAGTTCTGATCAACCCTGGTAATGACTTTGTGCGATCTCTTGGGGATGAGTTCGTGGCTGCCTTTGTCGCTGGCGGGGGCCAAATAGTGGCTACGGTGACCTATCCCCAAAGGCCTGCCCCTGGGGCGGCCCAGGGGGGACCTGCGGACACTTCGCAAGATGCGGATTTTGGCGCAATCATCACCGATCTAGCCAAGGCAGGGCCCGAGGTGCTATACGTACCCGATGCATATCCGGTAGCCAACCGCGTCGGGGATGAGGTCCGGGCGCAGGCGCTCGACGTGACACTCATCGGTAGTGATGTGTGGGACAGTGGCGCCCTGGACCTGGAGGCTTTAGACGGAGCCTACTTCACCTTGCAGTACAGCCGCGAAACTCCCAACCCAATGGCCAAAACCTGGGAGGAGCAATATCTCTCCGCCTTCGCCTTGGAGCCGGACGCACTGGCTGCGCTGGGCTACGATGCAGCCAGCCTGCTGGCGTCGGCCGTCAAAAGCGCCGGGAGTCTATCACCAGACGTCGTTGCCCGGAGGCTAGAAGCAATGGAATTCGAGGGAGTGACCGGTCGCTGGCGTTTCGACACGCAGCATAACCCCCTCAAGCCGGTGGTCGTAGTCCACGTTCAGGGTGGGCACGTGGTCTTCTATAATAGGCTGAATGTTCGTTAAGTTTCGAACAATCGCGGCGCGCTTGACATATCGGAGTGCCTCTGCTATACTCCGACAGTTAAAAGGTACTAGGACTCAGGTAATGGTCTAGCACATCGAGGCGGATGAGCCATGGGATGAGGTGGGGATAGCTTACCTCATCCCTGCTTTAATAAACTTATTCCTATCGGAGGAGAGGATGCGTCAACGTCTGGCAGGCAAACTCACAGGAACAAACCTGGCTGTCTGGAGCATCGGCGTCGCGATTTTGGTCATTGCCATCTGGGGATCGGTGGCCACCTTGCGCTCCGGTGCATTCACAGCCGACGACTGGGCTTCGTTTCTTATCTTTGGATTGGCCCAGGGTGGCGTCTACGCCCTTATCGCCTTAGGTTATACGCTGGTCTATGGCATTCTGTTTATGATCAATTTCGCCCACGGCG
>CAYTNQ010000386.1:0-1852 GCA_964439175.1 uncultured Anaerolineales bacterium
GGCGGTGGTAATCGGTTTTGTTTGGGGAGTGCTGCTGTTGGGGTTGGATCTGAGCCTGGCTAACCTGCCCGGCCTGGCGTTGACTATCTTGATTACGACTGCCAGCACCTGTGGATTGGGGCTGCTGATGGGCAGCGTCAGCCTGGTGGCGCTGAACGTGATGTTCGTCAACAACACTGTTTACTTCTTGCTGCTTCTCTTCAGTGGGGCCAACTTACCCCTGGACAAGCTGCCGGCCTGGATGCAGGCGGTCAGCGCCGGGTTGCCGCTCACGCGGGGCATCCAGTCGGCACGGCTGCTCGTGAACGGTGCCTCGCTGGCCGAGGTGTGGCCGCTGCTGGCCGGCGAGTTGGCGGTTGGGCTGGCCTATGCGCTGGCTGGTTTTGCCCTCTTCAGTTGGTTTGAGGCCCAGGCCCGGCGGCGTGGGACCCTGGAGGCGTTTTGAGGTGTGGAGCTTCGTCTTCTTCGAAGTAGTGGCGCAACTGATGCTTGATCTCGTCGTCGGCCACTAACTCGTCAAACAGCGCCCAGTGCGCTGCTGACAGCTTTTCCTGACGCGGCCTTGAACGCAGGCTTAAGGTGCGCCCAATTTTTAACACGTTTTCAGCGTGCTCCTTGTGGCCGATGCGCGCTTCAGCCACGGCTTGCAGGATGAGGCCTCGGGGGGTGAGATCACCGGATTCCATAATTACTCCCAGTGTGGCGATCACCTCCTGCGGCGGCTGGTCCACCCGCAGGGCAGCCTCGGCCCACGCCTCGTGTCCCTCGTCGAACTCCAGCGGGTCCATTTGCGCCACGCGGGTCCAGTGTTTCCTGGCCCGGTCGGGCATCCCCTCACTGAGGGCCAGTAATCCCTGGTAGAATCCTTTGCGGAGCGGGTTCTTCTCCTGGTTCAGGTACTCGTGGGCGCGTTCCAGGTCGCCAGTTTCCCACATCATTTGGTACAGAGGAAACACGTAGCCGGGGGTGTGGCCGTGGGCAGCCCATGCCTGGTCCCAGGCCGCCAGCGCCTCGGTCACCCGACTCTGCGCCCGGTAGAAGTCGAAGAGCGCCAGATAGGCATCGGTTTTATCGTCTGAGTCTGTAGCAAGTCTGACAGCGCGTTGCAGGTTCTCTTCGGCCTCGTCCAGGCGGCCCAGCGCTTCGCACTCCAGGCCAATCGTTAGCCACAATTGATGATCACCGGGATGGGCCACTGCCTGGGCACGCAATTCATCCAGACCTGCCTCTGCCTGCCCCATATCAATGCGTACCAGGGCCATCGCCCGTTGCCAATTGTCCCTACTTTCGGGGGCTATCTCCATCAGCCGTTGGTAGAGCTGCATCGACAGCTCAAACTCCCCCTGGATGTAATGGATCTCTGCCTGTTTGGCCAGGCTGAGCAGGAACAGGCTGTGCAACTCGGGTCGCCTATCCAGCACGGCCGGTTTGAGCCCAGAAAGACGTTCGCTCAGGCGTTGGAAACTATCCAGTGCGCTCTCGTAGTCGCCTTGCGCCATATTCGATTCGGCACGTGCATAGATGTCTTCGTAGCTGTCTGAAACCCACATTGGTTTACGTGTCATCTCTTAGAGTCCCTGTAGAATGTTGATTTTGTTGGCTCGCAGGCACAGAAATTCATTATAGCACGGCCTATGGTCAGGTCAAACGGTGCGTCTGAATGGGGTGCATTTCACTTCGGGGGCAGACCCCTCCCCCAGCCCCTCCCCGACGCAGGGAGGGGAGCAATCTCCCCCCTTCCCTCCCCTGGCAGGGACGGGCGGCGCTGGGGAGGGGGGCAGTTCTCCCCCTTCCCTACGAGGGAAGGGGGCCGGGGGGTTAGGTCGTCAGGACAGTTTGCCCCCAAATCTGA
>CAYTNQ010000387.1:0-1832 GCA_964439175.1 uncultured Anaerolineales bacterium
CGTCTACCGGGGCACCAGTTTCGACAAAGACCTGCCGGATCGCATGGCCGAGGCGCTTCAAAACGAGGGGTTTAGCCTGCTGGATATCTGGGAACTGTGCACCGCCTATTACGTGCCCAACAACCAATTCTCGCGCAAGGCGCTGATGGAGACCCTGGATCAGCTTCAGTTCCCGACCGGCGTACTACGGCGGCAAGAGATGCCCGAATACGCTGCCGCCTATCGCCAGGCCCACGCCGGCGTTTTGGGCAAACCCACTCCCTCACCTCAACCTATCGAGCCCAGATTTGAGAGCCCCCTTGACCATCGCTTCAACCTGGTCGTGGCCGGCTCGGCCGGCGGCAAGGTGCGTTCAGCCGTGCGCATGGCGGGTCTGGCCGGGGTCCTCTCCGGCCTGCGGGCAGCGCAGCGGGACGACTACCCGACCACCGTCAAGAGCGGCCACAGCGTGTCTGAATTGATCCTGGACCCGGAGGAAATCTATTACACCGGCATCGGCCGGCCGGATGCGCTGCTCATCCTTACCGAAGACGGATACCGGAAAGTCGCCCGCTACCTGCCACTGATGACCAGCGACGATCGGCTGTTCGTTCTGCCGGCGTTTGCCGGGGTAAGAACCCAGGCCCAGGTGACGGTGATGGATCCCAGCCAGTCACCTCTGCGCCTGCCCAGAACCAACACGACCCTGGCGGTCCTGGCTGCCGTCCTCAAGCAACTGGCTTTGTTCCCTTCCCAGGCTTTAGAGGAAGCTGTTCGACTTGGGCCGAAGCGGTACCTGGACGACAACCTGAAAGCCATCGCGGCTGGCTTCGCCCTGGCTGACCTGTAAGGGCTCCCCTTCCCCGAAGGGGGACCAATTACCAATTTACCAATCTACCAATTTACCAATCTACCAATCTACCACCCGTCCCAATCCTTTTTCGACGGCCTGGCGGTAGACAGCGGGTAGCATGGCGGCGTACTCACCCCAGATGCCCAGGGCGATGTAGGCGATGCGCTCCTCGTCACTCTCCCGGCCCGGCTTGCGTCCGGCCACGATGTCGGGCCACTCGGCGTGCAGCGTCTGGTGCGTGAGGCGGCCTTCGGCCTGCAACTGGATTAATTCAGGGTTGCGATGGCTGATGTACTCCCACTTATCTACCACCAGCTTGTCGGCGTGGGTGATCACCTTGAACTCCAATTCCTGATACGATCCCATCTTGCACACCAGCGCGCCCGCCTTGAGCCAGGCGTGTTTCACCAACTCACCACTGCCGGTGGTGACGGTGATGACGACGTCCGACTCGCGGACGGCCGATTCGGGCGATTCGGCCACCTGGATGTTAAGCCCCAGCGCCGTACCCATCTCTTGGGCGACGCGCGCCGCCTTGGTCTGGTCGACGTCGACCAGCCAGACCTGGGCCCAGTCACGGACGACACTCAATGCTTCCAGGTGCATCTGCCCTTGCAGGCCGGCGCCAAAGAGGGTCAGGGTCCTCGCGTCGGAGCGGCACAGGCGCTCGACCGTAAGAGCGGTGGATGCGCCGGTTTTCAAGGCGGTGATCCAGCCGGCTTCCATCAAGCAGACGAGCATGCCCGTCTCAGCTTCAAATAGCAACACCTGCGACGAAGTGACGGGCAGCCCCTGGTTCACGTTGTCGGCGAAGAAGTTGAAGGTCTTCACGAAAAACAGATCCTCGCCGGCCTTGTATCCCGAAAAGGGCTTGGTGAAATGGCCCGGGCGCAGGTCCATGTAATACTTGTCGCCCATCACCTGGCCAGCGGCGTCGGCCTCCAGGCCGGCGCGGGCCAGGTCCACTGCCTGGGCCATGGTTAATGTCTGGCGCACGTCG
>CAYTNQ010000388.1:0-1832 GCA_964439175.1 uncultured Anaerolineales bacterium
AGGGCGAGGCGGCCATCACGCCCGCCCTGGCCGGTCGCATGCTGGAAGAATTCCGGCGCTTGAGCCGCGAAGTCCCCTGGGCTCCCGACGAGGAGGACGCGGCCCTCACCCGCCGCGAGCTGGAAGTGCTTGGCCTGGTGGCCGAGGGAGCCGCCGACAAGGAAATCGCCGAAGCCTTGTGCATCAGCCCGCACACGGTAAAGAGCCACATGCGCAACATCCTGGCCAAGTTACACGTCAGTGGCCGGAGCGAGGCCGCTCGCTACGCGCGGCATAAGGGGCTGGTGTGACCGGAATGGTTCATGACCTGGTTGACACTTTTTCACGCGACGAAGGACGAAAGACGAACGACCAAGGCGAATTTTCGTCATTCGTCTTCCCCCATTCGGGGGACCTGCGGGTTCGTCGTTGGTCAAATGTGTCAACCAATCTCTGACAGGATGTGAACCATGCCAGTGTGACCTAATTCCTTTCCCTTGCAGAACTAATTCTTCAATCCAAAAGAGCGATCGCAAGATCGCTCTTTTTTCATACCTGTTCAGCTTCTACGAGGGATTGTATCCCGCCAGCCAATATGCTATGTTGAAGGTGTCTGTGAACGTGCAACGCAAGGCTAATGAATTTTGACGATCAAGTTCGGTAATTCGTTGTTGGGGCAGGGGTTGCCCCTACGATCACTCATAAGGTCCGGCGTGGATAAACGGCGTGTGCTGCTTTTGTGTGCTTCCCTGGAGGGAAGCCATCCCCAACTGCTGCTGGGCGAGGCCCTGGAGAACATCCTCAGCAAAGTGGAGGATGTGGAATTGGTTGGTGCCTGGGCGCTGGACGACCAGGCACTGGCCCGGCTGGCGCAAGCCCTGCCAGACATCCTACTCATTGCCGAAGAGGAAGATAGGGAGAGCGTGACCTCCCTGACAGCCCAGGTATTGGAACGCTACCCCGATCTGCCTGTCGTCCGCGTAGGATTGATGCAAAATGTGGTTCGCCTTTATACCTCGCGCACACTGCCAGCCCGCAGTGCCGATCTGATTGAGGCCATTCGGAGCCTGCCCGTTCATCAACGTAAGAGCGAAACAAAAGGGTAGTCGTAGACCTGATGAGATGGAGGTACAGTCTATGAAAGTTACAACTATTTCCAGGCACCTTCCTGGCATGACCAGAAGTGTATTTTTCATGCTGGCGCTGGTGGGCCTGCTAATGGTAGGGGGGATCACTCCAGTCGAGGCGGCGCCTCCGGCCCAATCGCCCGAGGAAGGCCAGGCTGTCTTCCAGCAAAAGTGCGCCTCGTGCCACACCGTCGGCGGCGGCCAGTTGGTGGGTCCCGACCTTCAGGGGGTGACAACCCTGCGGGATCGAGACTGGCTCACCCGCTGGATCTCCGACCCCAACAAGCTGTTGGCCGAAGGCGACCCAATTGCCACCCAGTTGCTCCAGGAATACAACAACATCCCCATGCCGAACATGGGGCTTTCGGAGGTAGAGGTGTTGGCTGTGCTGGCTTATCTGGAGAGCCAGGGGGGGGAGGCAGCACCGGCGCCCGGGGGGGAGGCGACGTCGGTACCGGCCGGGGAAGCCGCCACCCCACAACCGGCCCAGGCGCCGGCCGCCGGCCTCGGCAATCCCCAGGCGGGGCGTATGTTAGTCATCGGCGAACGCAAGCTGGCGAACGGTGGGCCGGCTTGCGTCTCCTGCCACAGCGTGAACCAGGTGGGAGCACTGGGAGGCGGCACGCTGGGTCCCGATCTGACCAACGTCTACAGCCGGTATGGAGGCGAGGCCGGCCTGGCAGCGGCCTTGAACGGCCTGCCCTTCCCCACCATGCAGGGCGTCTT
>CAYTNQ010000389.1:0-1824 GCA_964439175.1 uncultured Anaerolineales bacterium
AGCCGGGGCAGTCGCCGCCGCCGGTCAGGACGCCAATCCGCATCTGCCTGGGGGCAGACGCACGTCCAATCGTCTCAACCATAGCCTGAACCTCCATAGTTTGTGTGATGCTGGACATCAGGAGGGTGCTGAAAAAGTGGGCATTTTTAACGCAGAGACGCAGAGACGCAAAGAAAAATCTTCTAGAAACTTTGCGCCCTCCCCGCACCGCGCCGCTCAGCGAGGCAGGTGTGCGTCTCCCCGGCCCGCTGGCGCGAGCCAGGACGGGTTGCGTTAAGACTTTTTCAGTGGCCTCCTGGACGATTTCTGATTGGTAGGATAACCTCTACTACGAACGCCAACTTATATCTCTACGGTGATTATCGCTTCCCGTTCCGGCCCTACTGACACCCAGCGCATGGGCGCGCCGGCCAACTCCTCGATGCGGCGCAGGTAACGCTGCGCCGCATCGGGCAGATCGTCCCAGCGACGGGCGTCCCGGGTCGGCTGGTCCCAGCCGGGCCACGTCTCGTAAACCGGCTCCACGCTTTCCAGGGTCGCCGGGTCGGGCATGCGCGTCGTGACTTCGCCCCGGGGGAGCCGGTAGCCGGTGCAGATTTTCAGCTCCGGCATGCCGTCCAGTACGTCCAGCTTGGTGATGGCCAGGCCGGTGAAGCCGTTGAGCCAGTGGGCGTAGTCCAGGGCGACGGCGTCCAGCCAGCCGCAGCGACGCGGCCGGCCGGTGGTCGCGCCGAATTCACGGCCTACCCGGCGCAGACGTTCGCCGGTCTCGCCCGTCAATTCGGTCGGCAGCGGCCCGGCGCCGACGGCGGTGACGTAAGCCTTGACCACGCCGATGACCTGGCTGACGGCCTGCATGGGCAGCCCGGCACCCACCGGTCCAAAAGAGGCCAGGGGGTTCGAGGAGGTGACGTAGGGGTAAGCGCCCCAATCCAGGTCGCGCATCACCCCCAACTGGCCTTCCAGCAGGACCGTCCGGTCGCCTTCGACGGCGACGCGTATCAGCGGCAGCGTGTCCGTAATGTGGGGGCGCAGGTGTTCCGCCCAATGCCGGCATTGGGTGTTGAGGGTATCCAGATCTAGCAGCTCACCGCCGAAGTAAGTGATGGTCCGGTTCTTGCGGGGGAGGACGGCCGCCAATCGCTCGCGCAAGCGGTCGGGGTGCAGCAGGTCGCCGGTGCGCAGGCCCCAACGGGCAGCCTTGTCGGCGTAGGTAGGGCCGATGCCCCGCTGGGTGGTGCCGATGGCTTTCCCGCCTCGCACCCTCTCCTCCAGCCCGTCGAGCTGGCGGTGATAGGACAAAGTCAGGTGCGCCCGGCGGGAGATGAACAGGTCCTCCAGCGACACACCCGCCGTGCGCAGGGCGTCCATCTCGGCCACAAGCGTCTCCGGGTTGACCACGCAGCCGGCGCCGACGATGCACTGGGTGCCCGGGTTGAAGATGCCCGACGGCACCAGGTGCAGCTTGAACTCGCCCCACTGGTTGACGACGGTGTGGCCGGCGTTATCTCCCCCCTGGAAGCGGACCACCATATCCGCCGCTTTGCCAGATTCGCCAGAGGATGCCAGGTAATCTACCACCCGGCCTTTACCTTCATCACCCCACTGGGCGCCAACGATAGCGATCACAGGCATAAGTATAGCCCCCTTCGTGATTCCAGGATCTTCGACCCTTCTACGGCTGGACAGAGTATACAATGTCCTGGGGATAAAAGCCAGCCATGCCGAGTCCATCCCGTTCCGGTCAACCATTCTCATTTTAATGCGCCCGGGTCTGTCCCAAATTTTAGGTGCAAGACCCTACGGGTTTCAGAAAACCCCTAG
>CAYTNQ010000390.1:0-1823 GCA_964439175.1 uncultured Anaerolineales bacterium
CGTAAGGTACGTCTTCCGCCAGGTAGCGGGCCTGGAAGTCGGGTACCAATCCGCCGTTGGCCGGACGCATCGGGGCACTAAGGCCAGCATAACTCTGATTGGTGACGAAACAGCTTTGCAGCGAGGACGTGTCCGTGATAGCGTCCCCATACGACCGGAGTAACCATTCATCCAGCGACTGTACTGCAGTCAAATCCAGATCCGGGTAGCGATTCTCCAGGACGGCTCGCACTGCCTGAACCTCGTCGCTCAGTTGCTGGAGGATGCCGGCTGTGGCGGCGGTCACGCCCTGGTAGAAGAGCGGCGCTTCATTATAAGGGTGACCATCCCAGTTGTGGAACAGGCCATACATTATACCTGGATGAATCATCTGCCCCCGGTCGGCCAGGGTCAGGCTCAGGAAATTGGCGATAGGGCGTAGACGTATCCTTAGCAGATCATTTAGTAATGTTATGATTTCTCCGGCGTGGTGTGAGGGATATGTAGCCAGGTCTACTTCTGCCTTTGTACCTAGAATTGCAACCTCCCGGCCATATTGCTGAATACGACAGGCCCAGGGCAATGTCTGTAGCCCGAAGATGGTCACCCGGTTTTTCTTGCCCCCCAGGGCGTGCCTGGCACCCCAGTATAACCCTCCACGGGCAGGCAGGACGCCCACCCAGACGCCATTCTCCAGATGGGGGGCGATAACGCGCAGCGTCGACTCATGGGCGAAAGCCGGGAGGGCTAACAGCACCAACCGGGAGCCGGGTATCACTGCAGCAGGATCTGCGCTGACCTGGTGAGGCCGCCCCTTCAAAGTGCCGTCCGGGGTACTGACGGTGATGCCGCCCTGGGCAGCAATGCCCTGCTGCCATTGCCGAACCTCGTCGCTGAAGGGGGTGTACACATTTATCCTTGGTTCTTGCCGGGCAGCCATCAGGCCGGCCAATGTATGGGCTGCGTTTCCTCCACCACAGATGGTGATCTGCATCTTCACTCCGTGAGCAACAAGTTGTTATGGCGATACATAGCGTCCACTTGGCGCAGTGATTCCATGACCTTTTCTGGCACCCGGTAGGATAAGGCCGCGATGAATATGTTCAGCAGCGAGATAACGGCTGTGGGTGAGAAACTGTGGGCCGTGCCATCTGTGGCTACCTCAAAGGCATAGTCCGCGGCCTGGGCCAGAGGTGAGACGATCGTGTCGGTGATGGCGATGACCCGTGCTCCTTGACGCCGGGCGGCGTGCACTGCCTTTATTGTGGATCGTACGTAGCGCCATAGGTCAATGGCGATGAGAAGTGTGTCCGGGCGCAATTGGGCGACATCTATTGCCAGGGATATCCCCGCGTCAGTGTCCAGGTGGACATTGAAACCGATGACCTTGAGCGAATGGGTCAGGAACAATGCGGGCGCCGCCGAAAGGCCACAACCGACGACCAGAATGCGATCGGCCTGTACGATCTCTTCTACGGCTGCATCGAGTTGAGCTGGTGACAGAGTGTTTGCCGTACGTTCTATGTTCTTGATATCGGTGTGAAATACTTGTTGGGGGACGTTATCTGGGGAAGGAGGCGCAGCCAGCGACTTCTCGATGCGCTCCGCTGCGGTCAGGTATGTGGGCAACTCCTCGCGGATGTCAGCTTGCAGTTCGGAGAAACCAGCATAACCTAAGCTTTGAGCAAAGCGAACAACAGTGGCGGCACTGGCCCCAACTTTCTCACCTACCTGGCCGGCTGAGGCGAAGGAGACAAGATACCTGTTGTCCAACATGAAACGCGCGAGATGTTTCTGCTTGGGGCTGAACCGGGCCAGGGCGGCAGTGATCCGGGCTTCCAGGC
>CAYTNQ010000391.1:0-1769 GCA_964439175.1 uncultured Anaerolineales bacterium
CCCCGGCGGGCCATCAGCAATTTGGCCCCGGCATAGAGCGCTGCTTTGGCCAGTTGCACCGCACGGATGTCGTTCTGGGTGATGACAATCTCGTGACCGGTGCTGGTCTGATCGGCGCTGGCCAGTATGTACTCGCCTACCCGCTCATTGGGACGGAAGTTGGGTGATGGCGTATCCAGGTTGAATTTGCCGTTGGGCAACACAATGCCCCGGGCGAACAGTTCGGCCACGACCTCAATGATGCCCGAACCGCAGATACCGGCGGCCTGAATCTCGCCGGGCGGCATCTCGTCGCTCCAACGTTCATCGCCAATGACACGGAAGCGGGGAGTGAGAGTCTCCGGGTCAATGCGCACCCGCTCGATGGCGCCGGGAGCAGCGCGCATGCCGTGAGCGATCTGGGCTCCCTCGAAGGCAGGGCCGGTGGGGCTGCTGGCCGATAGCAAGTGTTCCTTATTACCCAACAAAATCTCGCCGTTGGTGCCGATGTCAATGACGAGGACGATGTCATCCTGGTGGTGAGGTTCCTCGGCCAACAACACGGCCACGTTGTCAGCGCCCACATAACCGGCTTCGCAAGGCAGCAGGTGAACCCAGGCACAGGGGTTGATAGCCGTCAGCCCCAGGTCGCGGGCTTTGACATCTATCGGGTCGTGAGTTGCCAGGGTAAAGGGGGAACCTCCAATGTGAACCGGCGTGATGTTGAGAACAAGGTGGTGCATCACCGTGTTGCCCACCAGTACTACGTCGGTGATGGCATCGGGAGAGAGGCCGGCGCTGCGCGCGGCCCGGCTTGCCAGCTTTTTCAGCCCGCCGATAATCGCGGTGTTTAGTTGTGCCAGCCCGTTCTCATGGGCTTGTACGTAACTGATGCGACTCAGGATGTCTTCGCCAAAGGAGACTTGCGGGTTCATCATCGACTCGGTAGCCAGCACAGCCCCGGTGCGCAGGTCGCACAGGTGGGCAACGACGCTCGTCGTTCCGATATCGACTGCCAGTCCGTAAGCGCCTTCGGCATAGCCTGGCTGCACCCGGACCACTTCCCGCTCATTCCAAACGGTCACGGTGACACTCCACTTCCCGGCGCGCTGTACGTCTTGAAGCGCTTGCAGCGCCGGCAAGTCAATGCGCAGGCCGGTCAGGCCAAAGCGTTCGTACAACGCTACTTGCAAAAGCTCCCAGTCACCCCGGTCGTCGCCCAGCGTCGACGGAGGAACGTTCACGTAGTATTGTCGAATGGCGGGATCCAGCTCAATGACTCGCTCGGTGGCGCCCTTGCGCACAATCTGCTTGCGCGCCTGGCTCTCCTCGGGCACACTGATGACCAGTGGTCCCTGGACCCGGGCCGCGCAGCTCAGCCGGTAGCCGGCATCGCCTGTCTTACGCCGCTGCCAGTAGGCGTGCTCGGCCTCCCCCATGGCCGACAGGTGCTCGCCCGACGATTGGACTCCGTATTTTTGAAACTCACCCTCTTGGGCCAAAATCTTGCATTTGCCGCAGGTCTGCTGCCCACCACAGATACTTTCAATTTCAACGCCCAGGTCGCGGGCGGCGTCAAGCAGGATGGTGCCCTCGGGGACTTCGCCACGCCGCCCCGAAGGCTGGAAGATGACGCGATGTTTCAGTGGGTTAGGCATTATCTGCTCCAGATATTGAGATAGTAAGGGAGATTATAGTCTATCGACAGGCGAAAAGCAACCTCTTGTTGAACAAAGGGTGCGTTCGGATTTGGGGGCGAACTGTCCTGATGACCTAACCCCCCGGCCCCC
>CAYTNQ010000392.1:0-1763 GCA_964439175.1 uncultured Anaerolineales bacterium
TCATGGATGGTTTGGAGGCCACCCGCCTCATCAAAAACAAGTGGCCGAAGGTCAAAGTTGTCGTGCTCTCTATGTATCCCGCTTTTCGGGCCGAGGCGCTGGCTGCCGGTGCCGACGCTTTTCTGGTCAAGGGATGTTCAGCGGAGGAACTGTTGAAGGCGATCCTGGAGTATTAGAAAAGGATGGAGAGACAATGAACGAACAGATCACTATCAAGCAAGACGAGCGGGCGCTGGCTGGCTTGGCGCATGGCAGCATACTCCTGGGGCTGTTTACCAACGGCATCGGTGGCATTGTCGCAGCGCTGGTGATCTGGCTGGTCCAGAAGGAAAAGTCGGCCTATGTGGCAGCTCAGGCGCTCCAGGCGCTGGTCTACCAGGCAGTGACCTTCATCATAACCATGCTGGCCTGGTGCTGCTGGGGAGGGCTGTGGATGGCCCTATTGTTGCCGCCGGTCCTTGCCAATCCCACAGCTTATGATACGTCCCCGCCACCGGGGTTGTGGGCTGGGCTGGCCCTGATGATTGTCCCGCTGGGCATCTGGGGCCTGACCATTCTCTACGGGTTGTGGGGGGCGGCGCGCTGTTTGGGCGGCCACGACTTCAAGTATGCTATCATTGGTAACTGGCTGGAAAGCCAAGAGTGAGGAAGCACATGAACTTCTTGAACGAACACCAATTGAAACTGCATGTCACAATCTTAGGCTGGCTCTATATCGTGGGCAATGCCATCTTCCTCCTGATAGGGGCATTTGTATTTATGCTGCTGGCCGGCATCGGAGTTGCCTCCGGTGATTCGCAGGCGATGGCGATCCTGAGCATCGTCGGGACCGTCGTTGGCGCGCTGCTGGCAGTGATTGCGATACCGGGCCTTGTGGCGGGATATGGCCTGTTGGCACGCAAAGCTTGGGGCCGGGTTTTGGCGATCGTCGTGGGTATCCTGGGCCTGATTAACTTCCCTGTTGGTACGGCCATAGGCATCTATGCCATTTTGGTGCTCTTACAGGAAGAGGCAACCAATTACTTTATATCGCCTAAATCAACCCAGGAAGCCGGGGGTTAGAAATGTCCTCCGCTAAGCAGGTGGAACGCCAATCGGAAACGACTCGTGGGGTTACGCGATGGCTGGTAAGGGAAGTGATGGGCGTGCTGTTTGTGGCAGTGACACTGTTTATCCCTGCCGGCCGCCTGGACTGGGTGTGGGGATGGGCCCTGGTCGGAATCTACGCCGTCTGGGTGGGAGCCAATGCGTTGATCCTGATTCCGAGAAGCCCGGAACTGCTGGTCGAACGTGCCACGCGTAGGAAAGGCACCAAGACCTGGGATACGGCGATTCTGAGCATTATCGGCCTGACCACCGTAGCCAAACACATCCTGGCCGGGCTAGATATACGCTTCGGGTGGACGGGGCAGATGCCGCCCGCGCTTCACATCGTCGCGTTGGTTATTGCCGCGCTGGGATACGCCCTGGGGACCTGGGCCATGGCCACGAACGCCTTCTTCTCGACAGTTGTGCGTATCCAGGAAGACCGTGGTCACGCTGTCGTCAGCGGTGGCCCTTACCGGTATGTGCGTCACCCGGCTTACGCCGGAACATTTGCTTTCGAGTTGGCCACGCCCATCATGCTCGGCTCATGGTGGGCGCTCATCCCGGGTGGGCTGGCGGCCTTGCTCACCCTGGTGCGGACGGCGCTGGAAGATAAGACGCTGCAAGCGGAATTGCCCGGCTACGCCGAGTACGCTCAACAAACGCGCTATCGCCTG
>CAYTNQ010000393.1:0-1762 GCA_964439175.1 uncultured Anaerolineales bacterium
CGCCTCGGCCGGGAGCAATCGCTGGTAGCGGCAGGCGATCGCCATCACCAGCGGCATCGAAGGGCAGGGGGCGGAACCGGGGTTGATGTCGGTGGCCAGGGCCAGGGCCACGCCCCCATCCACCATCGCCCGCGCATCGGCAAAATGGGAGCTGCCCAGGTTGAAATTGACGGCCGGCAAGACGACCCCTAGCGTGGACGACGCGGCCAACGCCTCGATTTCGGCTGCCGGGGTCACATCCAGGTGGTCGGCCGAGACGGCGCCCAACTCCACTGCCAATGCCGCGCCCCCCAGCGTCTCAAACTCGTCGGCGTGGATTTTGGCCGGCAGCCCGTACGACATACCTGCTTCTAACACCCGTTTCGCCTGGCCCCGGTCGAAGACGTTCGCCTCGCAGAACACGTCGCAAAAGAGGGGCGCGTGACGAGCAGCAAAGGAGGAATGGCGATACCACCCGACTACGCGGGGCAGCATCTCGCCGGTGACCAGATCCACGTATTCGTCGGCGCGTCCTGCATACGCCAGCGGGACGGCATGGGCGCCGAGGAACGTGGGAACCAGATCGGCCGGATGTGCGGCGTCCAGGGCGGCGATGGCCTGGAGCATCTTGAGTTCGGTCTCTGTATCCAGGCCATAGCCCGTCTTGACCTCGGCCGTCGTCGTGCCCAAGGCCAGCATTGTATCTAGCCGGGGGCGGGACCCGGCGACCAGGTCTTCGACCGTCGCCGCCCGGGTCGCCTGCGTGGTGCTGGCGATGCCGCCTCCAGCCTCCATGATCTCCATATAAGTCGCGCCCCGGATGCGCATCTCAAACTCGGCCACGCGATCGCCGGCGTAGACGACGTGCGTGTGGGGATCCACGAAGCCGGGACATATCACTTTGCCGCTGGCGTCCAGCGTCTCGCGAGCGGTGTACTCGGCACGCAGGTCGTCCGTAGGGCCGACCGCCGCGATCTCGCCGTCGTCAACCGCCACCGTCCCATCGGAGATCGGGCCGACCTCGGCCATCGCCTCGCCTCGCTTGGGGCCGTCGGGGCTGGAACAGGTGATGAGTTGGGCTGCGTGGTGGATCAACAAATCGACTTTCATTGGGTTCTGCCTCCGGTGTCTGGTGCGTTATCACGTTTCGTCGCTCGCAGGGCTCAGCCGCATCCCGAGGCATTATATCAAGCCCCGGCACCGGCGTCAATCTTCACTGCCCTTTGAATTAGGGGGTGACAGACAAGTGAAAGCCTGGTATAATATTGCAGGATAGGCTGGGGGGTCTCATTTCTGATAAGAGTCCCATAGGGTTCGCAGAAATATAACTTACAACCGGAGTGCAGCTTTTCCTCAAAGGGGATCTATGGGTAGGTTGCTCGTATCGCCTGATAGCAGTTCCCGCCTGCCAATGAGGGAAATAATTCCTTTATGAGCCCTTAGAGTTTTCTCAGAAAGTCAGCCACAACGGGGTGGTCGGAACGTGATCGTGGTGGGGAATACGCAATACGCACTACGAATGTGTTGCGTGGTCCGTGTTCCGTCAGGCCAGGCACTTAGATTATACAGGACTTTCCGAGAAAGCTCTCTCCAAGAAAGGAGGTGGCACTTCAAGTAGTTCATTGATAGTAGGTTGGCAGCTCGTTCTGTTCAAATGATTGTTCTACTATGGAGGAGGTAGAAAGATAATGAAACGCTCTGTCGTTCCTGTCCTGCTGCTTGCATTCGTATTGATTGCGGCTCAATGTGCAGCGCCCGCTACGCAAGCGCCAGCCCCGGCCGC
>CAYTNQ010000394.1:0-1732 GCA_964439175.1 uncultured Anaerolineales bacterium
TTTCGTTTAGGACATCTGTCCTCATCCCCTAGCTTTCCTAATCGGGCGACGAGGCCGGCGAGGTGAACAGGTCGGGGTGATACTCGCGGGCAATCTGGATATATTCTAGCACAACTGTTCTACCTCGTCCAATCATACTGCTGATTTCTTCAGCCGTCAAACCTCGCTTGAGCAACAACTTGACCCGTTCATAGTCCTTTAGATAGCGTTCCACACTTTTCAGATTGTGGGCCGTCTCGCGCGCAATGTCCGGCGGTTCCAAGCCTCGCTCAAACAGGCGAATAATCTCCCCCTTGTGCGTCGGCCGGCAGCCCTGGTCCATCTGATACCCCTTCAGCGGCAACAGCTCCCCGCTTTCAGTCTGCCACGTTTCGACGTAGCCCCGCACCACTTCGTAAGACCGGTTCAGCAATACACTCAATTCGGCCAGGGTCAGCAGGCCACCCTGCTCGTGAGCAGACTTGACCAGGCGCACCAGGCGCTGGGTATCTCGCGCTTTGGCATTGGCCCGGCGTTGCGTCTGGGCCACCTTTTTGTCGGTCCGGTCGGCCAGGTCTTCGTTCGTGACCAGCGGCAGCCGAACGGTGATACTCTTGTACGCCTCAGTACGCTTGCCTGGCTCGGCTTTCTGGCCCACGTCCGCCGTGCAGGTCCAGATCAGAGTGCCACTGCTGGCCTGCTGCGTCGGCGGGTAGAACTCAGCCACCAGTTTGGCCACGTCTTCAGCCAGGAGTTGCAGAATGCGCCGCCCGCCGATCAGCCCGTACTCGGTTTCTAACAGATGCACCAGAGCGCTCTCAAAGGTGCGCTTCTGAATGCTGCCGTAGGCGCTCACCTGGCTCATGTCAGCCCCTCCGCCCCCTTTTTTCCCTCGCTCGGCCGGGAGCGGGCCGAAACGCGGGCCACCTCTTCGGCCAGTTTTTCTGCCCGGTGCGGCATCTGTTGCGCCTGGGCATAAAGCGCCAGGTAATCCCGCACGACGCTTTCTGAGGTGTGGGTCAGAAAGGCAATGTCGGCTATCTCGGTCTGTTGAGTGTGCAGCACCACCACGCGCAGAAAGGTGCTCACGTAGCGCTTGATGGCCTGAGGCGAGTGGTACAGCCGCCGGGCGATCGCATCGTAGCCCTGCCGGTCTAACCATAACTCGATGATCTTGACCTTGTGCGTTTGCCCGCGCCCGACCCCTTTCACCTGCCCGCGCGTCAGGATCAGGTGTCCCTCCGCCTTCAAGGCCTGGATGTCCCGCCGAATGGTGCGTGGCTCGACGCTCAACGCCCGGGCCAGGTCTTCCTGCGTCAGCACGCCTCCCTGCGCCAGCGCTTCTTCCGTCAGCCGCAGAATCCGGCCCCGCCGCACACCGCTCAGTCCCGCCTGCTGGCGCACCTCTGCATCTTCCGCCCCGCTGTCCACCGTCAGCGTGACTTCGACTTTCTCGACCTCGGCCAGGGGTGGCCCAAACGGAGCCTTTAAGCTGGTCACCACCAGCCGGACCTGCCCAGGCCGGACGGCTAGCGCCGATATCCCCCCGGCCAACATCTCCTGGCCCACCTGGAGCAACTCCCGGCTCACGCGGGGCGAAAATCCAAACTCTTCGGTTAGCACCCGCAGAAACGCCGCTTCTGGGGTCTTGCGGGCCAGCCGCTCGGCAGTACTGATGTCTGACATTTGTCCCTCCTCCTGATCTCCATTCTAGTTTACTTCATCAGGGGCTTACCGGACAAATGTCCTAATT
>CAYTNQ010000395.1:0-1731 GCA_964439175.1 uncultured Anaerolineales bacterium
GAGCTGCCACCCGCCCGCGCTGTTCTGTGCGATGTGACGCCCCGCCAATTGCTGCGCATTGCAGGCCAGGGTCTGCCGGCCGGATACCGGCGCAAACTCGCAGGCTATCGCTATGGCCAGGGCGTGTTCAAGGTTGACTGGGCGCTCGACGGCCCCATCTCCTGGCAGGCAATAGAATGCACACGCGCCGGCACTTTACATTTGGGCGGCACACTGGAGGAGATGGCGGCTGCTGAGCGTGTCGTATGGCGGGGGGAGCATCCCGAAAAGCCGTACGTGCTGATGGTTCAGCCAAGCCTGTTCGATGCGACGCGGGCTCCAGAGGGGAAACATACGGCCTGGGCCTACTGCCACGTACCCCATGCTTCGACCTTCGACATGACGGAACGGATCGAGGCTCAAATTGAGCGTTTCGCCTCTGGCTTTCGGGACCTTATCCTGGCTCGCAGTGTCAAGTCTGCGGTCGAGATGGAGCAGTACAATCCCAACTACATCGGCGGTGACATCAACGGCGGTGTCCAGGATTGGAGGCAACTCTTCACCCGGCCTGTCTTCCGCCTCACGCCATATTCAACTCCGCTCAAAGGTCTCTACCTCTGCTCATCGTCCACGCCGCCTGGCGGTGGCGTGCATGGCATGTGTGGTTACTTCGCAGCGCGGGCAGCCTTGCGTGATATCTCCCGATGGTAGCAATACCCTCAGCCGCCAATGCCCTTTAGCAAAGCGCCGACTACGTATGCTACGCCCGATGCCAACCCACCGACCACCAACATCTCCAGGCCGCTCCTGAAAGCGTTCCGTTCGGTAACCAGAACTTTCGCTGCCCCCAGGCCAAAGAGGGCCACTCCCGACAATCCCAGCGACACCGGGAAAGCAGTCACCGGCGAAACTGGGACGAGGAGTCCCACCAGGTAAACCAGCAGCGGCACCGATCCGGCGACGACGAAAGCAGACAGCGTGGCCAGAGCGCTGAGCAACGGCTTGCGCTCGTCCGGGAGCAGCCCCAGTTCCACCACCATCATGGTCTCGACCCAGCGCTGAGAGTCGCGACTCTGAATCTCGACCAGCCGATGGGCATCTTCTTCAGAATAGCCCTGATGGTGATAAAGCTCGTACAACTCCGCCCGTTCGCCTTCAGGCAGGTGCTCCACCTCCCAGGCCTCCCGTTGCCACTCTCGCTCGTAGTACTCCTGCTCGCTCTTGGAAGAGAGATAAGCGCCGGTGGCCATCGAAAACCCATCGGCGAACAGGTTGGCCAGCCCCAGGATCAAGACGACGTTGGAACCGAGGGCGGCGCCGGCCACCCCGCTGACCACGGCAAAAGTGGTGACAATGCCATCCAGCCCACCGTAGACCATCTCGCCCAGGTACTGGCTGCTGGCCCCGCCGTGTTTCTCTCTTGTTGCATGGGCAATCCGCTCCGGGTCGTGGGCCAACGCCGAGGCTTCCAGATCACGCCGGGCGAAAGCATCGCGGGCTTCATCCAGTCGTTTAGATAGGCTCATCATTGCACCTCCAGGGATGAATGCTCAGGGGCTACGTCAAGCATGATGGTGATCGCATGACGGGTCATTGTGGTAGTGAGAACAAATAGTGCATTACATTATAGGGGTATTTTTGCGATCAGCCAATCTCTGCGCTGGGTCTGCCCCAAGCGGAGCACTCCCCCCCAGCGAGTGCGTTCGGATTTGGGGGCGAACTGTCCTGATGACCTAACCCCCCGGCCCCCTT
>CAYTNQ010000396.1:0-1696 GCA_964439175.1 uncultured Anaerolineales bacterium
CAACGCGTTGGCTATGATCCTTTTATGCTTGCTGTGACTCGGCGACTAACTTGTACCGTGCCAGGCGCCAGGCACTGTTTGCCCCCACTTCCCTCAAAATTCTCCGCCATACGGATCCGTGCTGCGATGGGCGGATGGGTGTAAAACACCAGCTTCTCCCAGGTTGGCACGTTCACCATCGACAGGTTTTGGACAGCGAACTTCTCAAACAACCCGATGAAGACCTGGGACGCGCCTGGCCGGCTGTCACCAGCCAGGACGGGCCGGCTGACGGTGAGGGCGAAGCAGTCGGCCTGACGTTCGGCATAGCGGGAGAGTCCGTTTTGAACAGGCAATGAAAGCACCATCGCTAGGGAGATGACGGCCATCACGTAGGGCAGGCCGGCCACATCGGCCGGTCCATTCAGACCCAGCCGTCGCCAGGTGTGAGTCAACAGCCAGCGCAAGGCAAACAGCCCAATCCAGCCGGCAGCACCCCCTCCCAACATGCCCAACAACACATGCCGGTAATGCCAGTGCCCCATCTCGTGAGCCAGCACCACCTGCACCTGGTCCGGCGTGTAGTCGGTGAGCAATGTGTCGTAGAGCACGATACGTTGTGCGCCGCCAAAGCCGGTGAAGTAAGCATTCACCTCTGTCGTCTTGGCGCTGGCGTTGATCACGTACACTTGATTTACGCGCATACCGGCCCGGTCGGCCAGGGCCAGGATACGCGCACGCAAGGCAGGATCATTCAGGGGACGGACCTGGTAAAAGAGAGGGGTAATGAGGATCGGAGTGATGAGAACCAGGACGGCGCTCAAGAAGATCATGAGCGCCCCGCCCGGGATGGGCCAACGGCGGGGCATCAGCCGCATCAACCCGTAGAAGCCGGTCCAGCCAAGGCCACTCATCACCAGGCCAATGAGCAGATTTTTGATCCGGTCAGCAGCCCAACCCGCCGCCGTCTGGGTGGACAGGCCGAATTGGTGGGCCAGGACGAAACTGCCGTAGAAGTTGAAGGGAAGGTAAAGCAAAAAGAGTACGAACTCAAGAGTGAGGACGAAAAGGAAGATGACCAACAAATCGCCCCCCCTGACGCGCTGACGCCAGGCATCGGGGATCAGCCGCCCGATCCAGCCCAGCCCCCGCGCTATCTGCAGGGACTGCCCAGCCCTCCGATCAAGCCAACGCCGCAGCCTCAACGACCCGCCGCTGAGCTGAAAACAAAGCAGCAACAACGGGTAAACGAGCAGCCGCTCGATCCGCATAGGCAACGTCAGGCGATGCAACGCCTGCGCCTTGGGGCTGCTGACCAGCGTCCCGTCGGGACGTCGTGAAATCTCCGCCGACAACCCGGCCGCCGACTGGCCGACGCCGGTCAACCAGTAAGGCAAAGGGCTGAGCAGGATGATGACGAGAACTGCCAGAAAGAGCCAGCGAATGATACTTCGACGTGTCATAGATATTCAACATTTTATCACATACTGCCTGTAATCTCAATAAGCCCAAAGTCCAGGGGCAAACCCCTCCCCCGGCCCCTCCCCGGCCCCTCCCCGCCTCGGAGAGGGGAGCTCACCCCTCCCCCAGCCCCCATATGCGCTAACTTAAGCGTGTAAAGGGGACCTCACCCCATCCCCCCGGCCCCCTTCCCCTCTCCGAGGCGGAGAGGGGAAGGGGGTGCAGGGGGTAGGAGAGAGGTCCGAGGCGTCACCCT
>CAYTNQ010000397.1:0-1669 GCA_964439175.1 uncultured Anaerolineales bacterium
CCAGCAACATGGCGATGGTATTGGTATAGCCCCAATAGCTGCTGGCCTGCACCGGAGATAAGGTAGCTCCTGCCACCGAGCTGTAAAAGGCGGGCAGTACCGCTCCCATAATCGTCGTGGCAAAGGCCGAGTTGGCCCAGTCATACATAGCCCACGAGTTGATGATCTTACGATACGCCCGGTCCGGCAACTCGGGAAGCGAGGTTGCAACAGTTGCCATTCTAGCTTCTCCTTCTACGGTCACGGATTGGTGACATAATGCGGTTTTCGGGTGAAGAGTGAGGGAAACTCGTCTAAAGAATGGCTTTGGCATATAAAGGGGCGGCGCGAGCAACGGCCTTGGATGTTGGGGACTCCACTAACGAAGGAATGCCCGGCGCCACGTCTGGCGGAACTGCATAGCCTTGCCTTGAGCTATTGTAGCATGGACGGGGGGGGAACGCAATGCAATGATATTGGGGTCAAATGCCACCCCACAAATAGGGCGTTGGGGGATTAGGGTTGATCCAACCAATAGGCGCGCCGAAGATGCCAGACCAGGCGATTGGCTCGATGAAACTGAGCAGCAGAACGGCCCAGCGTATCCAGGCTCGGCGGATAGGTATAGCTAAGACCGTGAACATCAGCAGATACCAGGATGTCGCCCAGGTGATGCTCTTATAGTAGACGATGAAGGCCAACAAAGCCACATAAGTTAGCAATCGTTCAGGATTACGTCGATCCAGTATGATGCCTGTCAAGACGAGCAGCAACGCCCCATAGGTGGCTACAGCATTAAAGATTAAGTGCCACATAGGTGTGCCACAGGTTCTGGTGACATCAGCGAAATTCCACACGAATGCGTTGCAGTTGATAGCCATCGCCTGGCTGCCAAAAATGTGGAAAATGTAATCACTGAAAAAGATGAAGAGTAAGCTGGGTGCGAAGGTGATCGCGAAAATCACCAGTGGCCGCCGCCGCCGCTCCTGGTTCATGAAATAGGGCAACAGCACGCCCGGCCAATATTTGGCCTGAATGGCAAGTCCCAGCCAGCCATAGCTCCAGGCAGGGTGCAGGGTCAGGTGTAACAGGGCTAACAAGGTGAAAAAAACGACCAGCGATTCATATTGGCCTTCGCCAGAAATCCACCAGATGCTCACCGGGTTTAGAAAATAGAACAGCCCATAGAGTTTGTCACCAGTGATGCGGGTGATGAGCAAGCCGTTCGCCAGCTCGAGCAATGTCAGCACCAGCCGGGCGAAGAAAAGGCTGGGCCAGATGGCAGCCACAGCGGCGAAAAAGAGCATTGACGTCGCCGGATAGATGAATTGCAAGTCCGGCCACAGGTTGGAATAGGGTGTATTTCCAAAATCCCGGGGTGTGTAGTTGTAAATCGTCAGGCCATAGGTCCAAAACTCTTTTCCGAAGCCGACATAGCGCAATAAATCGGTGGAATTGATGGGCGGTTGGGTGGTGAGGTAGAGGCGTCCGAGTAAGATCAATGCATACGCGCAAGCCAGCATATAGAAGGATCGAGTTTGCCCCTTCAAGCGTACATCCATTTTTTACTTTGCCAGCGTTCGGCGCAGTAACTGACGCAGTGCCTCAACTGCGGCTTCTCCCTCAAGGTGATCCAGCTTCACTTCAGCCAGTACCTGCTCTTCGTTTCCATTGAGGAGCAACTCCCCCA
>CAYTNQ010000398.1:0-1586 GCA_964439175.1 uncultured Anaerolineales bacterium
CTCGCACCTGGCAAAAATCTTGCCGCCAGATAGGGTCTTCATCTCCCATAGCACACGTCGTCAACTCTCAGACCAAAGCAGTTGGTGCGTTACGCAGCCCCAGACGGTAGATGGATGTCACGGTAGACTGGTTGTCTACGAAGTCACCGGTTGACCTGGCAAAGACAAGCGTGCCTACTGGCCGGCCAGCGGAGGACAGGAAGATTTGAAAACAAAGGGCATCTTCACCGCAACCCGCGACGGCACCCTTTCAGGCCCAAGTGCCAGCCCGTAGGATGCCAAGCCTATGCCAGTGGTGGCCTTGGCAGCAGCGTTGCACTTCAACGGCCCGAAATTCGGCAATGTGGGCATTGGGATAACGCTGTCCTAAAGCGATCCCAGTGGAAAGGCCAACAATCCCTCCGCCTATGATCGCGAAATCGCACATGGGCATTCTCGCCGCTTTCAAAACCAAGATAAATGCACGACCGGTGTCGGTGACGATCTGATCGGGGACGACCGCTTTCTAGACAGCCTGCCGGGTGGCCTGCCGGTCTATGGGGACTCAACAATCCATCCGTTTATGTGGCCGCGGAAGCAACCCGCTCCCGCAGGGTGGCAATATTAGCGGCTACGCTAGCCTTACGATTGAAAATGGCAGAGCCGATTATCAGAATCGTAGCACCCGCCGCCGCTACCTCGGCGGCGTTATGCTCCTTGATACCGCCATCTACTTCCAACCCTACCTGAGTCAGCCCACGTTCGTCCAGCATCTGACGCAGGCGAGCGATTTTGTCGGTGCTCGTAGGGATGTATGATTGCCCACCGAAGCCGGGATTCACCGACATAATCAGCACCAGGTCTACGTAGGGCAAGATTTCTTCCAGTGTGGTCAGAGGTGTGGCCGGGTTGAGGGTGACTCCAGCCTTGACACCCAGTTCCCGGATCTGTTGAACGGTGCGATGCAGATGGGGACAGGTCTCCACGTGAACGGTGAGGCTATTGGCCCCCGCCCGGGCAAATTCGGGGATGAGACGCTCGGGCTGTTCGATCATCAGATGGACATCCAGCGGCAGGTCGGTGATAGGCCGCAGGGCACGGACGACCAGCGGGCCGACAGTCAGGTTGGGCACAAAATGGCCATCCATCACATCCACGTGAATCCGGTCTGCCCCGCCGGCTACTGCCGCTCTTACCTGTTCGCCCAGGCGGGCAAAGTCAGCCGAGAGAATGGAGGACGCAATCTGGACATTCATCATGTTCTCTCCAAAGAAAGACTTCCTGGTATATGTGTGCCTGCTCGCGATGATTATTTAAGTGTCAGGAGAAAAGCCACCAAATCGTCAATCTGTTGCTTACTCAGGTCTTGCCCATAGTTCTGGTACATCACCCCGCTGGGGAAACCTTCTACGACAAAGGCGTTCGGATTGACGATGGACTCGTGAAGATACTCTTCTACCGTCTTAGCGCTGCCCGTGTAGTTGGAACTCTTGATGATTTCAGCAGTGCGCATTATAACATTATCTATTCGTATTGTCATACCTCAGTGACAGCGTTCGGATTTGGGGGCGAATTGCGCTGTAGAGGCCGGAGTCGAGGCTTTAGCC
>CAYTNQ010000399.1:0-1549 GCA_964439175.1 uncultured Anaerolineales bacterium
GTATAATAGAATCAAGAGAGAATGAACCCGGGGCCCGGCGATTTGCCGGGCTCTATTGGTTGTCTTTGCCGCAAGGCTATGGTATACTTCAACATAGACTCCTTGTCGATTTGCTCCAAACACGAGGTGTGTGCAGATCTAAGGGTGACACACCCTCCCGGAGCACCCAATGGTCCCCCCACGGGCAAGTTTTGACTGCACACCTGCGGGAGGGTGTGTCGCCCCCAAAAATGAACGCACCCCAAACACGGAGCACCCGCGATAGCAAATCTCTCAGGCGATATGTCGCAACCACATCTGCTCCCGGCCACCAAACTCCGCATCCCCTGCATCCCCTGCACCCACCCCAAACTGATCCGCCGCCTGACTGAGTGCTGAACAAGAGGAAAGTGCTCAACGCGCCTGCATAGGCGGAAGACAATACCGGTGCTGTAGAGACGCTGCGGCTCAATATCTACGGCGTCACCGAAGCTGGCGGATTTCCCGCCACCAGCCGACCCGATGCACGTCGCGCTGGCTCCTGCGATCAAGTCGCACCAGGCTTCCAGGTTCACATCGCCTGGCACTCTTGAAGACACTCTGATGGCCAGCCCTTTCATCTCCCAAGCGGCCGTCTCCGGTTACGGCTCTTTAACAGAAAAGGAGAAGTAGAAAGATGATCACTGTCACTGACCTACCTGCTTCGGACGGGCACACCTGACGGGCAGGATCTATTGGGGGCAACCAACTTCGCCATGTTGGCCGCCCGCTTGGTAAAGGAGGGTAAATTCGGCCGGATGACTGCCTTCCAACAACAAGATACCTGGACCGACGTTGACCTGAACATCGTGACTAAGGGCGTGAAATCCGTGGACGTAGATGCCTGGTATGACGCAGATACCTATCAGCCTAAGGTGACCTTGATCTGGTCCGCCTAAGCCAATAGCGGGAGCAATCGGTTGGGATCAAACGTAGTAATAGCTGTTTACACATACGCTTAACATCTTGGGCATAGAATTCATCTATGGGTTGCCTTTGGGGAAAACCGGGAACTGACATCATCCATCGACGTTAGGGCTTTGACGACATCTTGCGCAAAGGAGGGTAGTGACAATGAAACGCATCATCGTGATCGTGGTCGTAATTCTCATCCTGGCTGTCGGGGGGGTCTTCGTCTCCCAACAAGTTCTGGCCCCGGTTGAGCCGACGCCGACGCCGGAGATTGACCTGAGCGCCCAGGCAACGCTGCCAGTAGCGGTATCGGCCGAGGGGTTTGTGGTGCCCGCCCACGAGGCCGACCTGTCCCTCGAAGTCGGTGGGCAAGTGGTCGAGGTGCTGGCCGCCGAAGGAGACTCAGTGCAGGCGGGCCAGGTGCTGCTTCGCCTGGACAGCACCGACCAGCAGATGGCCGTGGCGCAGGCCGAGGCAGGTGTGGCACAGGCCGAGGCGGCCCTGACCAGCGCCCGAGCCCGGCTGGCCCAGGCCAAAGCCGGCCCCACCGACGCAGCTATCGCGCAAGCCGAGGCGGCGGTGCAAACGGCTAAGGCCCGGCTGGCGCAGGCCAAGGCTG